>NZ_JCAJZW010000216.1:0-202 GCF_059510455.1 Streptomyces sp. NTD91 | reverse complement strand
ACGGCGGTGTAGTCGGAGACGTCGTAACCGCCGTCCCTGAGCGGTGACTTGAAGAACGGCGGCAGCCACAGGCAGTCCACGCCGAGCCATTGCAGATAGTCGAGCTTGGCCGTCAGACCCTTCAGGTCGCCGATGCCGTCGCCGTTGCTGTCCTGGAAGGAGCGGACCAGGACCTCGTAGAAGACGGCGCGCTTGAACCACT
>NZ_JCAJZW010000215.1:0-211 GCF_059510455.1 Streptomyces sp. NTD91 | reverse complement strand
GCCGGTACAGGGCGACTTCGAGCGCGAAGAGAGCGGGCTGAGTGAACTCGGTGCGGTTCAGGGCCCCTTCGTCCTCGCCGAAGACGACCGCCTTCAAGTCGAAGGGCAGCTCGGCGTCGACCGCCTGGAAGGCCTCCGCGAACACCGGGTACGTCTCGTACAACTCCCGGCCCGTCCCCGGGCGCTGCGACCCCTGGCCGGCGAAGAGGAA
>NZ_JCAJZW010000214.1:0-212 GCF_059510455.1 Streptomyces sp. NTD91 | reverse complement strand
GCGGTGTGGCTCACCTGGGTGTTCCTGGCCAAGGCGCCGGCTCCCATCGACGTCTTCGCCGAGATGGAGGCGGAGGAGCAGGCCGAGAAGGAGCGCAGGGCCGCGCTCGCCGAGAGTGGCGAGTCGCCCGGCGGACGGCACCGCCGGGACGCGTAGGCGGCGGTCGTACGACGACGAAGGGCGCCCTCATGGACAGGGCGCCCTTCGCGCTG
>NZ_JCAJZW010000213.1:0-213 GCF_059510455.1 Streptomyces sp. NTD91 | reverse complement strand
AAAGGAACCAGTGTCATGTCCCAGTACCAGCTTCGCGTCTACACCCTGCGCAGCTCCGACGCGCTCGCCGCCTACGAGAAGATCTGGGCCCAGCACATTCCCGGTATGGCCAAGCACCGGATCACCACCCACGGCGTCTGGACGGTGCCCGCGGCACCCGGAAACGAGACCCCCCGTCTGTACGCCCTCGTTTCCTACAAGGACGCCGACGAC
>NZ_JCAJZW010000212.1:0-214 GCF_059510455.1 Streptomyces sp. NTD91 | reverse complement strand
CGGGCTCAAGGGCCTGCCCGAGGCCGTGGAGACCGTCTGGCCTCGCACGATCGTCCAAACGTGCGTGGTTCACCTGCTGCGGAACTCGTTCCGCTACGCGGCCCGCCAGGACTGGGACAAGGTCGCCAAGGCCCTCAAGCCCGTCTACTCCGCACCCAGCGAGGATGCGGCCACCGAGCGGTTCCTGGAGTTCCAGGAGTCCTGGGGCCGGAAG
>NZ_JCAJZW010000211.1:0-216 GCF_059510455.1 Streptomyces sp. NTD91 | reverse complement strand
AGGGTGTGGATGTCGTCCTGGACTCGCTGGCCGGTGAGTTCGTGGACGCCTCGCTGCGGTTGCTGCCGCGTGGCGGCCGTTTCCTGGAAATGGGCAAGACCGACATCCGCGACGCGGAAACGGTCCGCAACGCCCATCCCGGCGTGACCTACCGGGCGTTCGACCTCTGGGACGCCGGCCCCGAGCGGATCGGCCAGATGCTCAAGGCGCTGGTGG
>NZ_JCAJZW010000210.1:0-233 GCF_059510455.1 Streptomyces sp. NTD91 | reverse complement strand
TCGGTGAGGGCGGGTTCGACCCGCTTGGCGAGGACCTTGCCGAGTTCCACGCCCCACTGGTCGAAGGAGTCGATGTTCCACACCGCGCCCTGCACGAACACCTTGTGCTCGTAGAGGGCGATCAGCTGGCCCAGGACGGACGGGGTGAGCTCGCCGGCGAGGATCGTGGTGGTGGGGTGGCCGCCGCGGAAGGTGCGGTGTGCCACCTGCTCCTCGGGGACGCCCTCCGCCCG
>NZ_JCAJZW010000209.1:0-234 GCF_059510455.1 Streptomyces sp. NTD91 | reverse complement strand
TTCGACGCGACGTTCTTCGGGATGAGTCCGCGGGAGGCGTTGGCGGCGGATCCGCAGCAGAGGCTTCTGCTGGAGGTGTCGTGGGAGGCGTTGGAGCGGGCGGGTATCGCTCCGGGGGTTCTGCGGGGCAGTCGTACGGGTGTCTTCGCCGGTACGAACGGTCAGGACTACACGGGTGTGTTGCTGGCCTCGGGTGAGGATTTCGAGGGTCATGTCGGTACGGGTAATGCGGCG
>NZ_JCAJZW010000208.1:0-236 GCF_059510455.1 Streptomyces sp. NTD91 | reverse complement strand
ACCTCCGTCAGTGGCACCGGCGCTTCGCAGGTCTTCGGCAACTCGGCGACGCTGGGCACCATGAGCCCCCAGTTCTCCTTGGTCCAGGGCTCCCTGAACAAGCCGTGCGTGGGGCTGCCCGCCAAGGCCGACGCGGGCTCGCTCGTCGGCGTCGTGCCGGTCACGGTGCAGGACATCCCGGTCCTGTCCGCCCCGCAGACCCAGCAGTGCGTCGAGAACTCCACCCAGGCCAAGGG
>NZ_JCAJZW010000207.1:0-237 GCF_059510455.1 Streptomyces sp. NTD91 | reverse complement strand
GCAGACGTACGCAGAGGGGCAACGAGTAGACGTGCGAGACGACCAGTTGCACGGTCACTCGCCGTTCTACGACCTTCAAGGACTTCTTCATCGGCTTCGGCTTCCGGGTAGGGCTCGGCGGTGCCTCATACCGGCCTGTGGCGAAGCGGCGGCGCGGGTGGAGGTGGTGGGGCAGGGCGCGGGTTCCGGGCGGCATCGGCGCACCGCATGAGGTGTGGCGCTGTACTCACTCGGCCG
>NZ_JCAJZW010000206.1:0-238 GCF_059510455.1 Streptomyces sp. NTD91 | reverse complement strand
ATCAGCGAACGCCGCTTGCGGCGGGTGACACCACGGATGTCGCGCTCACGCATCACGCGGGCGACGCGTTTGCGGTTCACTCGCCGGCCCAGGCGGCGCAGTTCGGCGTGGATGCGCGGGACACCGTAGGTGTGCCGGGAAGCGATGTGCACCACGGTGATCTGGTGCGCGAGCGCGTCGTCGGCGGCCTGACGAGCGCGGCGGGCGGTCTCGCCCTCGCACCAGGCGTAGTACGAGG
>NZ_JCAJZW010000205.1:0-248 GCF_059510455.1 Streptomyces sp. NTD91 | reverse complement strand
CGCCGGTCGCCGTAGCCGCGCTGGTCGTCGCGCCGACCGTAACCGCCACGCTCGTCGTCGCGCCGCAAGGCCGGGCGGTCCCCGCGGTCGTCACGGCGGAACCCGCCCCGGTCGTCGCGCTGGAAGCCGGGACGCGAACCCCGGTCACCCTCACGACGATCGTCCCTACGGCCGTAACCTCCACGGTCGTCCCGGCCGCGGAAGCCACCCCGGTCGTCACGCCGATCGTCCCGGCGATCGTCGCGGCG
>NZ_JCAJZW010000204.1:0-248 GCF_059510455.1 Streptomyces sp. NTD91 | reverse complement strand
GCCCGCCACGCCCAGCTCGCGGTAGCGGTCGGCCCACCGCTTGGCCGTCGTCGGTGAGACCTGGAAGCGCTCGGCAGCCCTGCGCAGGGGCCAGCCGTCCTCGACCACGCAGCGGGCCAGACGCAGTCGTCCGGTCTCGGTCAGGGGTGCATTACGGTGGACCACGAGGGCCTTTCTGGTTGGTGTAGACGTCGCAATCCACACCGAACCCGGAAGGCCCTCACCCGTTCAAGATCCCTCAGCCGAGA
>NZ_JCAJZW010000203.1:0-249 GCF_059510455.1 Streptomyces sp. NTD91 | reverse complement strand
TCGGCGACGGCCCGGAACTCGGCGAGCATCGGCTCCATCAGCGGCGAGTGGAACGCGTGACCGACGCGCAGCGCCGTCACCCTACGGCCCTGCGCCCGCAAGTGCGCCGCGACCCCCTCCACCGCGTCGGCCTCTCCCGAAACCACCACCGCCTGGGGGCCGTTGACCGCGGCCAGACCCACGCGCACATCGTCGACGAACGGCCGAACCTCGTCCTCCGACGCCTGCAACGCCACCATCGCCCCACCG
>NZ_JCAJZW010000202.1:0-251 GCF_059510455.1 Streptomyces sp. NTD91 | reverse complement strand
CTCGCCGAGGCCAACCAGTGGCCGGAGGACGTGGTCGACTACTTCGGGGACTACGCCTCCGGCGGGGACGAGTGCCACATGGCCTTCCACTTCCCCGTCATGCCACGCATCTTCATGGCCGTGCGCCGGGAGTCCCGCTACCCGGTCTCCGAGATCCTGGCCAAGACCCCGGCCATCCCCTCGAACTGCCAGTGGGGCATCTTCCTGCGCAACCACGACGAGCTGACCCTGGAGATGGTCACCGACGAAGA
>NZ_JCAJZW010000201.1:0-256 GCF_059510455.1 Streptomyces sp. NTD91 | reverse complement strand
AGCTGTTCGAGGCGGGTGTCCTCAAGCCGCTTCCGGTGACGTGCTGGGATGTGCGCCGAGCCCCGGACGCCTTCCGCTATCTGTCGCAGGCCCGGCATGTCGGCAAGGTGGTCCTCACGGTCCCGGCGCCGCTCGACCCGCAGGGCACGGTGCTGGTGACCGGTGGCACCGGTGGCCTCGGTGCGCTGGTCGCCCGGCACCTGGTGACCGAGCACGGCGTACGACACCTTCTGCTGGCGAGCCGGCGCGGCCTCGA
>NZ_JCAJZW010000200.1:0-256 GCF_059510455.1 Streptomyces sp. NTD91 | reverse complement strand
CTTCGTGGAGTTCAGCCGGCAGCGGGGGCTGGCGCCGGACGGCCGGTGCAAGCCGTTTGCGGCGGGTGCGGACGGGACCGGCTGGGGTGAGGGTGTCGGTGTGCTGCTGCTGGAGCGGCTGTCGGACGCCCGGCGCAACGGTCACCCTGTGCTGGCGGTCGTACGCGGTACGGCGGTCAACCAGGACGGCGCGAGCAACGGCCTGACCGCGCCCAACGGCCCGTCCCAGGAGCGGGTGATCCGGGCCGCACTGGCC
>NZ_JCAJZW010000199.1:0-261 GCF_059510455.1 Streptomyces sp. NTD91 | reverse complement strand
TGCTCATGGGTCGGTATCGATGCCGGCGAGGGTCACCCCTGGTGGGTCGCCGTCGGCGACACCGGAACCACCGTCGCAGGGCCGCCGTATACCGGTCCTTCTGGCCGCGTCATTCGTCGCGGGCCGACGGTCAGCGCAGGGGTGAGTCCATGGTGGGTGTCAGGAGGGTCTCGTCGAGGCCGACGATCTGGCTGATGTCGAAGCCCTCCATGTCCGCGCGGAATTCAGGACTCGACAGGTATGCCTCCAGCCGCTCCTGCA
>NZ_JCAJZW010000198.1:0-266 GCF_059510455.1 Streptomyces sp. NTD91 | reverse complement strand
GTGTCCTACGACTGCACCGGAGACGGAAAGTGGGACCGCGTGGAGACCTACCACTACTTCGCCACCGACCCCGCACCCGGCTGGGAGCACTACACCGACAAGGCCGGACCGGCCTCACAAAGCGGCACACTCTGCGACCTGAAGGGCGGAACCGTCCAGGTGAAAATCTGGAACGCCCTGGGCAACGCCCCCAGCACCCTCGCCACCGGAGACCAGTCGGCCCTCCGAATCCCCTACACAGCCACCGACGGAGGTTCCACGTCGAC
>NZ_JCAJZW010000197.1:0-267 GCF_059510455.1 Streptomyces sp. NTD91 | reverse complement strand
GGCACCTGTGGGGTCATGTGCATCTCCTCGGACTCGGACAGCGTGCCGTTCCGGTCCCAGGACGGCTCTGCCCTGCGTGACCGGGCCCCGGCAACCACGGCCCGCCTCGAGGTGGGGACCGTGACGAGTCGGTTCACTACCACCACGACCGGTACGGCGTCGATCGCTGAGACCAGGGGCGCCCTTGCGACGGCACGAAGAACTGCTCCTGCGGGTGTCCTCGTGCCGACCGCCACCGGTCCTCGCGGTAACCGCGTCTCTGTGCAG
>NZ_JCAJZW010000196.1:0-270 GCF_059510455.1 Streptomyces sp. NTD91 | reverse complement strand
CGGTACGGCTCGCTCACCGGTCGTTTTCCTTCACGAAGAAGGCCGTCGCCTTTTTCAGGATCTCGATCGTCTGCTGCTGTTCGCGGACCTCCTTGCGCAGCCGCTTGAGCTCCTCGCGCTCGGCGCTGGTCAGCTCGCCGGACCCGCCCTCGCCCCGGTCCGCCTTCGCCCGGCGGTACCAGCCACGCAGGGACTCGGAGCTGATGCCGAGCTCCCGGGCGACAGCAGTGACCGTCTTGCCCGAGGAATCGACGAGCGCGATCGCGTCCT
>NZ_JCAJZW010000195.1:0-277 GCF_059510455.1 Streptomyces sp. NTD91 | reverse complement strand
TGGTCAGTTGGTCGCCGGTGTCGAGTCGCTGACCCTCCGCGAGGCCACCGGCGCGCTCACCGCGACCGACGCCGGCAGGCCCGACGGCCTCTTCCAGATCGACTGGGCGAAGATACCCGCCAAGGACGGCTCCGCACCGGACCAGCCCCGCACCACACTCCCCGAGGTCGATGAGGAAGTCACCGGTGACCTCCTACTCCGCGTCGAACGCGCGGCCGGCGACGACGCCGAGGCGGCACACGCGCTCACCGCGCACGTACTCGGCCTGGTCCGTGAG
>NZ_JCAJZW010000194.1:0-279 GCF_059510455.1 Streptomyces sp. NTD91 | reverse complement strand
TCCGGGTCGTACAGGGCGGACAGGTCCCAGCCGCGGTCGGCCGGGAAGGGACCCACCGCGTCACCACCCTCCGACAGCAGCCGCCACAACCCCTCCGGGTCACTCACCCCACCCGGGAAACGGCACGCCATCCCCACGATCACCACCGGATCGTCCGAGACCGCCACCACCCCGGACGAAACCGGCTCCGCATCCACCCCCTCCCCCAGCAACTGCTCACGCAGGTACCGCGCCAGCGCCACCGGCGTCGGATGGTCGAACACCACGGTCGCGGCGAGG
>NZ_JCAJZW010000193.1:0-283 GCF_059510455.1 Streptomyces sp. NTD91 | reverse complement strand
GGACCCAACGGGCACGGGCCGCAAGCGATGGACCATGCGCTGGAAGGCACCCCTGAACGCCTTCCAGATCGCCTTCCAGATCGCCTTCGAGGGCCGTCTCACCCCCAGCAACAACTGACACCTCAACAACCAAGATCAGCCGTTAAGTTGACACACCCGGTCCTGGATGAACTCGGCTCCCGTGGCGAACTCGACTGGTCCCGCTGTGCGATCGACTCGGTGAACGTGCGGGCGCTGAAAAGGGGGAGCTGACGGGCCCGAATCCTGTCGACCGGGGCAAGTA
>NZ_JCAJZW010000192.1:0-292 GCF_059510455.1 Streptomyces sp. NTD91 | reverse complement strand
GGTCTGCACATGGGTGAGCACCGTGCGGGTGACCTCGTGGGCCGCGTCCACCTCGTCACCGGCCGGCCGCTTCACCCGGATCAGGACGTCTGCGCCGGGTTCGACCTCGTCGCCGGGCAGTTCGTCGGAGAGGTGGGCAGCGTACGTGGGTCCTTCCGACGGGGCGGCCGGTACGGGCATCGGCGTCCAGTCGATCTGGAAGAGGCCGTCGGGCCTGCCGGCGTCGGTCGCGGTGAGCGCGCCGGTGGCCTCGCGGAGGGTCAGCGACTCGACACCGGCGACCAACTGACCC
>NZ_JCAJZW010000191.1:0-303 GCF_059510455.1 Streptomyces sp. NTD91 | reverse complement strand
GAGCCTCAGCGAGGCGGACTCAGCTCGCCCTGACTCAGCCCCTCAAGGCGTCGTCCACCGGACCACCATTGACTGGCGGCCATGGAATGAGGCCCTGGGCATGGTGAACCTTGTCGCCGACAAGGACATCGCGGAAGCTGCACACGTCCTTGACGAGCAGATATGGCGCCTTCACACCAAGATCAAACGTGGCCTGACCCCCGAAGAGCCCTGGTTCGTTCTGCGCTCAGAGGTGGAATCAGCTCAAAACGACTTCATCGTTACCGCGCGCCGCCGACTCTCGCCTGCCGGAGGTCCGCTTAG
>NZ_JCAJZW010000190.1:0-308 GCF_059510455.1 Streptomyces sp. NTD91 | reverse complement strand
AATCTTTGGGAAGGACCCCTGGTCACCAGCGTTCAGCTGGGACCAGGGGTCCTTTCGTTTTTACAATGCTTGCGGTACCGAAGACAGGAGTCACCATGTCCACCAACTCTCCCGACGACCGACCGGAGCGCGACCAGCGGCGACGGGACAGTGGTGACCGTGGTGATCGCGGCGGTTACCGGAGCGACCGTGGCGGTTTCCGCCGCGACGACGAGCGTGGCGGTTACGGCCGGCGCGACGACCAGCGCGGCTACGGCGACCGGCGTGACGACCGCGGAGGCTTCCGCCGTGATGACCGCCGCGACGAT
>NZ_JCAJZW010000189.1:0-315 GCF_059510455.1 Streptomyces sp. NTD91 | reverse complement strand
GGACTCCGTTAGGTCTGTCTTGATCTTGGTGTGGTCCTGCTGGGCAGAGGTCGGTGGCAGGTGGTGCAGACGCCGGTCCAGCAGTTCAGCAGGTCCTGGAGGGTGTCGAGGATCTGGTAGAGGGTGAGTCCGCTGTGTCGGCTTTTGGGGCCAGCCGCTGCTCGGTGAGGAAGGCGTGGGCGGCGGTGACCAGGGTGGCGTGGTGGTGCCAGCCGTTCCAGGAGCGGCCTTCGAAGTGGTCCAGGCCCAGGCCGTGCTTGAGTTCGCGGTAATCGTGCTCGATGCGCCAGCGGATCTTCGCCAGGCGGACCAGCT
>NZ_JCAJZW010000188.1:0-325 GCF_059510455.1 Streptomyces sp. NTD91 | reverse complement strand
GATCCCTATGTGGTCCGTGCCGCATTCACCACCGACGTCGACAGCGACGAGCCGGTGGAATGGATCATCGGGCGCGATTTGCTGATCGACGGCCTGGAGGGCCCCGCCGGCGAGGGAGACATTCGCATATGGCCCACCGGCGAGGAGGGCTGCCGCGACTTGTACATCCTTCTCAACCCGCCGTCCGGTACGGCCCTGCTCAAGGTCCCAGCGCAGGAATTCAAGGCGTTCCTGCAGGAAACGGAGGCAGTGGTGCCCCGGGGGGCCGAGCTCGGCCACAGCGACTTCGACCGCTTGCTGGCGCACTTCCTCGCCGAAGGGTGAG
>NZ_JCAJZW010000187.1:0-331 GCF_059510455.1 Streptomyces sp. NTD91 | reverse complement strand
CCCCGACACACCGGCGGAGACCACCGAGCCCGAGACCGCCGGTCCCGAGGCCACCCCCCTCGTCCCGGTGGTCGTTTCAGGAGCCGGTGGTTCGGCCGTGCGCGCTCAGGCGGAGCGACTGCGCGGCTGGCTCGCCTCCTCTGCCGGGAACGCCGTCCGCGTGGCCGATATCGGTCTGGCGTCCGTCACCACGCGCACGGTGCTGGAGCACCGCGCCGTCGTGCTCGCCGCCGACCGGGACGAACTGCTCGCCGGGCTGCACGCCCTGGTCGACGGCACGGCGGCACCGGGCCTCCTCCAGGGCACCGACCCCCGGACCGGCAAGACGGCC
>NZ_JCAJZW010000186.1:0-332 GCF_059510455.1 Streptomyces sp. NTD91 | reverse complement strand
GCGTCGGCCACGGCGACGACGAACTCCGCGAGCGCGGACTCCTCTTCGGGCACGACGAGCAGCCACTCACCGTCCAGGGCGACCGGCCGGGACTCGCGCCCCACCGGCTTCCACACCACCTTGTACCGCCACCCGTCCACCGCCGACCGGGCTGCCTCGTCCTTGCGCCACCGCGAAAGGGCGGGCAGAAGCTCGGCCAACGGCTCGCGGTCCGCCAACTGCAACGAGTCCGCGAGCGATTCCAGGTCCTCGCGCTCGACAGCCTCCCAGAACCGGGCGTCCAGCTCCGTGCCCGTGGCGGCAACGGCAGTGGCGGGAGCGGTCTTCTCCAG
>NZ_JCAJZW010000185.1:0-338 GCF_059510455.1 Streptomyces sp. NTD91 | reverse complement strand
AGACGCCATCCGCTTACCGATCAGCGGGTTGGTCTGGTCGAACAGGGGTCTTGATCGGGTGATCGCGGTGCGGTCGGCGCATGAAGGCAGGGCCTCTTGGTAGCTCGGGGTTGTCGAAGCCAACGAGCACCAGGAGGCCCTGTTGCCGCAGTCTTTCGCGCTCGCGTCCGTGGAGTCCAACGCGCCGTCTCGGTCGTGTGACTGCCTCGCGCACAGGTTCGGCAATGCGGCGGACGGGCCGGACCGTGTGCGGTGTTACGGCTCGGACCTGACAGACGCGGAGTGGCAGGTCATCCGGCCGTTGCTGCCGGTTCCGGCATGGTTTCAGGGGCGGGGAG
>NZ_JCAJZW010000184.1:0-343 GCF_059510455.1 Streptomyces sp. NTD91 | reverse complement strand
CGCGAGTCGGCGGCCCGCGCGGTCGTCGGCACCGGTGATCAGGCCTGGGTCGGTGTCACCGGCGGCCAGGGCGGCGAGACCGCGTTCGAGTTCGCCCCGGTCGGCGGCCAGGAGGACGGCGCGGTGGTCCAGAGTGCTGCGCGTGGTGGCGAGCGACAGACCGAGGTCCGCGGGCGTCAGCTGTGCGTCCGCCGCGAGGAACGCCCCGAGACGCGCGGCCTGGGCACGCAGGGCGTCGGGGTCGGCCGCGGACAGCGCCAGCGGGAACGTCCGCGTACCGGTGTCGGGGGCGTCCGCCTCGGGGGCCGCGTCCTGGAGCGCCGGTTCCTCCGCCGCCTCCTCC
>NZ_JCAJZW010000183.1:0-346 GCF_059510455.1 Streptomyces sp. NTD91 | reverse complement strand
CGCTGAGGGGTATGAGGTCTTGCTCGTCCTCCGCGTCGCCCCTTTTGTGGCTTCTTGGGCGCGGACTGCGGTCAGGTAGGCGAGTGCGGCCATGGACAGGGTGATGTGCCGGTACCAGGCCCGGTAGAGCCTCACCTGGTAGTGGTCCAGGCCGCACTCGCCCTTGGCGGTCTGGAAGCACTCCTCCACCGCCCACCTCGCTGCGGCGACTTTGACCAGGTCTTTCAGTCGCGAGGAGGCCGGTCCGTAGCAGACGTAGTAGGCGATCTCGGTGGGGTCGCGGAGACTGCGGCGGGCCAGCACCCAGTGCCCGAAGCCGTCTTCCCAGCAAGGGCGGATCGCGACG
>NZ_JCAJZW010000182.1:0-350 GCF_059510455.1 Streptomyces sp. NTD91 | reverse complement strand
CGTCCCGGTGTCGTCACCGATGGCCAGCGCCTGGGGAGCGGCCGCAGCCGCGATGCCCGCGACCGAAGCGGCGACCGCAGCGGTTGCCCACAGCTTCTTCATGTTCGTTACCTTTCGAGATACGGATCCGGGGAGGAGTTGCGGAATCACCGGTGCGACGGCCCCGTCGTCGGTTGCGGGACGTGCCACGTTCGGCTCAGCGTCTCCGGGCGGCGCGGCCGTTCTCCGCGTCGAATGTGGTGGGGGCGGTCGCACGGCCGGTGCGCGGGCGGCCGCTTCCACGGCGGCCCGCCGACAACGTCCGGGCAACTGCCCCGTGGGAGCCCTGCTGCAGTGCTCAGCGGTTGTTC
>NZ_JCAJZW010000181.1:0-355 GCF_059510455.1 Streptomyces sp. NTD91 | reverse complement strand
CTTCTGAGCATGGATGGTCGGCGGTCAGCTTTGGGGGAGGAGGTGTGCCAGTTCGGCATCCCAGTCGATGAGTCCGGACTCGGTACCCCGTGGCACCAGAGCCTGGGTGTCTTGAAGGAAGGACGAGATGTCCTGCACGGGGACCTCGAGCAAGGCGGTGCCTGCGGCAGACCCGAGGGCGATGTAGATCGACTCGTCACCCCGCCCCGCGGCCGACCAGATCCGGACGTCCGCGTGGCCTGCGGAACCCTTCAGACCGTCAGCCAGGAGATCCCGCCCCAGGATCCATTCGACCGGCTCGTCGCAGTCGGCGAAGAAGGCGGCACGGACGACGTAGGGGTCAGCGGGCTCGTAG
>NZ_JCAJZW010000180.1:0-366 GCF_059510455.1 Streptomyces sp. NTD91 | reverse complement strand
GGCAGGCCGGCTGAGCGCCGCACACCGGCCAGGGCGTCCAGGTAGGCGTTGGCTGCCGCGTAGTTGGCCTGGCCCGCGCCACCGAACGTACCGGCGACGGAGGAGAAGACGACGAAGGCGGCCAGGTCCGCGTCGCGGGTCAGCTCGTGCAGGTGGGTTACGGCGTCGGCCTTGGGCCGCAGGACGCGGACCAGCCGGTCGGGGGTGAGGGCGGAGACCAGGCCGTCGTCCAGGACACCGGCGGTGTGAACGACGGCGGTCAGCGGGTGCTCGGCCGGGATCGCACCGAGAACGGCGGCCAGTTGGTCCCGGTCGGCGACGTCTACGGCGGCCACCTCGACCCGAGCACCCAACTCGCCCAGCCGA
>NZ_JCAJZW010000179.1:0-372 GCF_059510455.1 Streptomyces sp. NTD91 | reverse complement strand
CCCCGTTATGTTTTCCGCGGTCCTGCAAGAGGACCGCTGGCCTCCGGGCCCGGCATGACTTTTGCCCCCTGTCGAACGGATGACCTGGGGGGTGGTGTCACCGGGCCCGGGAGGTGCCGTCGGAGACGCTGATGAGAGGTCCGGCCGCCACCCGGTCCGGCGCAATGCCGGACAGCTCGCGGATGGCAGGTCTGCATAACGTGGATGCGCGAGTACGACACCGACGCCGAGGCCAGCACCGTCAACACTCCTGGAGAGGGCGCTATGTTCGACACCGAAGACGTGGGCGTGTTCCTCGGCCTGGACGTCGGCAAGAGCGCCCATCACGGCCACGGACTCACCCCGGCTGGCAAGAAGGTCTTCGACAAGCAG
>NZ_JCAJZW010000178.1:0-376 GCF_059510455.1 Streptomyces sp. NTD91 | reverse complement strand
GAGCACCGTGTCGGGGTACATCGCGTCGATCTCCTTGCGCACCCGCTTCAGGAAGGCGTGGGTGGCCGGCAGGTTCTCGCAGTTGGTGCCCTCCTCGGCGTAGAGATAGGGGACGGCGTCGAGCCGGTAGCCGTCGATCCCGAGGTCCAGCCAGAACCTCAGCGCCGCCAGGATCTCCTCCTGCACGGCGGGGTTCTCGTAGTTCAGGTCGGGCTGGTGCGAGAAGAAGCGGTGGAAGTAGTACTGGCCGCGCACCGGATCGAAGGTCCAGTTGGAGGCCTCGGTGTCGACGAAGATGATCCGGGCGTCCTCGTACTGCTTGTCGTCGTCGGCCCACATGTAGTAGTCCCCGTAGGGGCCGCCGGGGTCCTTGCGG
>NZ_JCAJZW010000177.1:0-376 GCF_059510455.1 Streptomyces sp. NTD91 | reverse complement strand
GAGACGCGATCCGGACGGTCCGTACGGGGACTACTACGTCTGGGCCGACGACGACAAGCAGTTCCAGGACGCCCGGATCATCTTCGTCGACACCGAGGCCTCCAACTGGACGTACGACCCGGTACGCAAGCAGTACTACTGGCATCGCTTCTTCTCGCACCAGCCCGACCTGAACTACGAGAACCCGGCCGTGCAGGAGGAGATGATCTCTGCGCTGAAGTTCTGGCTGGATCTCGGCATCGACGGGTTCCGGCTGGACGCGGTGCCGTACCTGTACCAGCAGGAGGGCACCAACTGCGAGAACCTGCCGGCCACCCACGCCTTCCTGAAGCGGGTGCGCAAGGAGATCGACGCCCAGTACCCCGACAAGGTGCTG
>NZ_JCAJZW010000176.1:0-385 GCF_059510455.1 Streptomyces sp. NTD91 | reverse complement strand
GCTGTAGGCCAGGCGGGAGTGGTCGTCGACGGCGGTGTGCAGGTAGCTGTAGCCGGCGTTCGCCCGGTTCTTGCGCCCCGCAGCCCGGCCGAGAACCTTGTGACCGCCGCCGTCGGGGATGTTGCCGAGCTTCTTGATGTCGACGTGGACGAGTTCGCCGGGCCGGTCTCGTTCGTAGCGGCGGATGACCCGGCCCGTCGCCCGGTCCAGATGGGCGAGGCGGGCCAGTCCGTAGCGGGTCAGGACGCGGTGCACGGTGGAGGGCACCAGATTCAGCAGGTGCGCGATGCGGGCCGGTCCCCACCGGCGCAGGAGCCGGACCTTGATGATGCGGCGCTCGGTGCGGGTCGGGGTGCGGCGCGGACTGTGGCGAGGGCGGCTGGAT
>NZ_JCAJZW010000175.1:0-394 GCF_059510455.1 Streptomyces sp. NTD91 | reverse complement strand
GCGGGTCCCGGTCCTTCGCGGGTGTGTCCTCGAAGGTGTCGTGTACGGGTTCGTTGACGGTCATGAGGCCGCGGGCCCTCCGTTCTGGGGCGTCGAACGCCTGACGTGGAGCACGTGCGCCGGCGCGCTGCCGGGCGTCAGGCGCACGTAGTTGGTCCTGCCCCAGTGGTACGTCACGCCCGTCAGTTCGTCGTGCACGGGCAGGGCGGCGTGCCAGTCCAGGCCGAGTTGCGGCATGTCCAACGAGACCGTGGCCTCCTGGGTGTGGTGCGGGTCGAGGTTCACGACCACGATGACCGTGTCCGTTCCCGAGCTCTTGCTGTAGGCGAGCACGGCATCGTTGTCGGTCTGATGGAAGCGGAGATTCCGCAGGCGCTGTAGCGCGGGGTGCTGC
>NZ_JCAJZW010000174.1:0-397 GCF_059510455.1 Streptomyces sp. NTD91 | reverse complement strand
CCGGATCCCGGTCCTTCGCGGGTGTGTCCTCGAAGGTGTCCGGGACGGGCTCATTGACGATCATATTGTGGGTGACCCTCCGATCTGCGGGTTGGACGGTCGCAGGACGGTGAGGACGTGCGCGGGCCTATGACCCGGTTCGAGGCGCACATAGTTGGCCCTGCCCCAGTAGTAGGTCTCGCCGGTGAGCTCGTCGCGCACCGGCACCGACTCGTGCCAGTCCAGGCCGAGTTGCGGCATGTCCAACGAGACCGTGGCCTCCTGGGTGTGGTGGGGGTCGAGGTTGGCGACCACCAGAACCGTGTTCGATCCGCTCCGCTTCGAGTAGGCGATCACCGCGTCCTGATCGGCGTGGTGGAAGTGCAGATCGCGCAGTTGGCGCAGAGCCGGGCTGCGG
>NZ_JCAJZW010000173.1:0-398 GCF_059510455.1 Streptomyces sp. NTD91 | reverse complement strand
CCGCGCTGCCCGCGCCGGTGGGCGTGGGTGACGACCCGGTGGTCATCGTCGGCATGGCGTGCCGTTTCCCGGGTGGGGTCGGTTCGCCGGAGGACCTGTGGCGGTTGGTGCGCGAGGGCGGTGACGCCATTGGTGGGTTCCCGGCCGACCGTGGCTGGGACCTGGATGCCCTCTACGATCCGGAGCCGGGCCGGGCGGGGCACACGTATGTCCGTGAGGGTGGGTTCCTCCACGACGCTGCTGAGTTCGATGCGGGTCTGTTCGGTGTCTCGCCGCGTGAGGCGCTGGCGATGGATCCGCAGCAGCGGCTGCTGTTGGAGACGTCGTGGGAGGTGTTCGAGCGGGCCGGGATCGACACGGCGAGCCTGCGCGGCTCTCGTACCGGCGTCTTCGCCGGC
>NZ_JCAJZW010000172.1:0-413 GCF_059510455.1 Streptomyces sp. NTD91 | reverse complement strand
GTGGTCGCCGGGTCCGCGGTGAACCAGGACGGTGCTTCCAACGGTCTGACCGCGCCGAACGGTCCCTCGCAGCAGCGGGTCATCCGGCAGGCGCTCGCCGGTGCCGGACTCGGGCCGGGTGATGTCGACGCCGTCGAGGCGCACGGCACCGGTACCCCGCTCGGTGACCCCATCGAGGCACAGGCCCTGCTGGCCACCTACGGCCAGGAACGCGAACGACCCCTCTTCCTGGGTTCGTTGAAGTCGAACATCGGCCATGCCCAGGCTGCCGCCGGTGTGGGCGGTGTGATCAAGATGGTGATGGCGATGCGGCACGGCGTGCTGCCTCGCTCGCTGCATGTGGAGGAGCCGTCCTCGCACGTGGACTGGACGGCCGGTGACATCGCGCTCCTCACGGAGGAGCGGGCATGGCC
>NZ_JCAJZW010000171.1:0-426 GCF_059510455.1 Streptomyces sp. NTD91 | reverse complement strand
GTTGAGGCCCGCCGCGCGTACGGCGATCCGGACCTGGTTATCCGCCAACTCCGGCTCGGAGACGGGCGTCAGGGCGAGCCCCTCCAGGGTGCCCTGCTCGACGATGTCCAGCCGCCAGGCCGGCTCCCCCACCGGAGCCGTGAGAACCCCTGCCGACGCGCGCGCCAGCCGGGGCACGTACACGGTCCCGCCGCGCACCGCCAACTCCGGCTCGCCCGAAGCCGACGCCCCCGCGACGACCGCCCACGACTCCTCCGCACCGTCCACGTCCAGCAGACCGAACCGCTCCGGAGCTTCGGCGCGCGCCGCACGCACCAGCCCCCATACGGCCGCCTGAGCCGGATCAGGATCCTCCTCGCCGACCGCGACGGCCCCCTCGGTCACAACCACCAGCCGAGCACCCTCGAACCGCTCCTCCGCCAGCCA
>NZ_JCAJZW010000170.1:0-445 GCF_059510455.1 Streptomyces sp. NTD91 | reverse complement strand
CTTGGCGCGCAGCGCGGAAGCCGAGGGCCAGAAGCGGTGGCGCTGGAAGGCGTACGTCGGCAGCTCCGCAGCGGATCGGGCGTTCGCGGAGGTGCCGGCGAACAGGGCGCTCCAGTCGAGTGCCGTGCCCCGGGTGAAGAGTTCGGCCGCCGCCGACAGGACCGAACAGGCCTCGGAGCGGTCCTTGCGGAGCGCGGGGACGAGCAGACGATTCTCGGCGCCTTCGGCGGCCGACTGGGCGAGGGCGGTCAGCGTGCCGTCCGGGCCCATCTCCACGAACCGGGTGACGCCCTGCTCCTCCAGGCGCCGCACTCCGTCGGCGAACCGCACCGGGCGCCGTACGTGCTCGACCCAGTGCTCGACCGACATCAGTTCTGCGGCGGTCGCGGACTCGCCGGTCAGGGTGGAGACGATCGGTATGCGCGGCTCCGCCGGGGCCAAGCTC
>NZ_JCAJZW010000169.1:0-448 GCF_059510455.1 Streptomyces sp. NTD91 | reverse complement strand
AAGCCTCACCTACGCCAAGCCGCGCATCCTCATCGTCTCCGACGTCGCCGGCCGCCCCGCCGCCCCCGAAGAGCTGACCTCCCCGGACTACTGGGTCGAGCACGTACGGCGCCCGGTGCGGTTCGCCGACGGCGTCCGCGCCCTGGCCGAGCGCAAGGCCGGCCGGTTCCTCGAGCTGGGACCCGACGGCCGGCTGACCGCCCTCGCCCAGGACTGCCTGGACGGCGGCACCGAGATCTTCGCAAGCGCCCTGCGCAACGACCGCCCCGAACCGGAGAGCCTGCTCACCGCCCTCGCCCAGCTCTTCGTCACCGGCCTGCCCGTGGCGTGGGACACCGCGTTCCCCCAAGCCGCCGGCGCAACGGCCGCGCAAGAGCCGCTGGATCTGCCGACGTACGCGTTCCAGCGCCGTCGCTTCTGGTCCCGGGACACCGGCTCCGCCCCCGGC
>NZ_JCAJZW010000168.1:0-463 GCF_059510455.1 Streptomyces sp. NTD91 | reverse complement strand
GGGACACCGGTGGCCAGGGCGAGGGTGCCGCGGAGTTCGACCGCGGTGAGGGAGTCGACGCCCAGGTCGCGGAAGGCGCGCTCGGCGGGTACGGCGGAGGCGCCGGAGTAGCCGAGGACGCCGGCGGCGCACAGGCGGACCATTTCGAGGAGGACCCGTTCCTGCTCGGCCGGGGTCAGTCCGGTGAGCTGGTGGCGCAGGCCGGAGCCGTCGCCGCGGCCGAAGCGCTCGGAGGCCGCGCCCGCGCCCTCGACGGCGGCCCGTGCCTCCGGGAGCGACTCGATGAAGGGGCTCGGCCGGGTCATGGTGAAGGGGGGCGCGTACTCGCCCCAGTGGATGTCGGCGACCATGACGGCGGGCTGGGCTGCGGCGACGGCGCGTTGCAGGGCCAGGATGCCGAGGGCGGGCTGCAGGGGCAGGACGCCGCCGCGGTGCATGCGCCAGGCGACGACCTCCTCGTCGG
>NZ_JCAJZW010000167.1:0-466 GCF_059510455.1 Streptomyces sp. NTD91 | reverse complement strand
CCGGAGACGCCCGTCAGAGTGACGAGGCTGTTGCGCAGTTCCACGGCGGTCAGGGAGTCGACGCCCAGGTCGCGGAAGGCGCGTTCGGCGGTGGCGGACTCGGGGTTCGGGTAGCCGAGGACCGCGGCGGCGCAGGACTGGACGGTCTCCAGCAGGACGCGATCCTGTTCGGCGGAGGTGAGTCCGGTCAGCCGGCCCAGGAGACCGGCGCGGTCGTCGGGCCCGGTGTACTCGGATACGCCACCCGCACCTTCCACAGCCGCCCGTGCCTCCGGCAGGGACGCGACGAGCGGGCTGGGGCGTGCCGCGGTGAACGCCGGGGCGAAGTCGGCCCAGTCGAGGTCGGCGACGACGACGGAAGGCTCGGGGTGGGCTACCGCGCGGGAGAGGACGTCCAGGGCGGTGTCGCCGGTGAGCGGGAGGACTCCGCCGCGCCGCATGCGGGCGACGGAGGCCGTGTCATCGA
>NZ_JCAJZW010000166.1:0-473 GCF_059510455.1 Streptomyces sp. NTD91 | reverse complement strand
GGGTGGGGCGATGGTGGCGTTGCAGGCGTCGGAGGACGAGGTTCGGCCGTTCGTCGACGACGTGCGCGTGGGTCTGGCCGCGGTCAACGGCCCTCAGGCGGTGGTGATCGCCGGTGTCGCCGAGGCCGTGGAGGAGGTCGCGGCGCACTTCCGGGGCCGGGACCGCAAGGTGACGGCGCTGCGGGTGAGTCACGCGTTCCACTCGCCGTTGATGGAGCCGGTGCTCGCCGACTTCCGCGAGGTCGCCGAGAGCCTGACGTACGGGCGGCCGGAGGTGTCCTTCGTCTCCACGGTCACCGGTGAGCCGGTGAATGCCGAGGACCTGATGTCCCCGGAGTACTGGGTGCGGCACGTCCGCCGGACCGTCCGCTACGCCGACGCCGTGAGCGCGCTCGCCGAGCAGAACGTGGCGCGTTACCTCGAACTCGGTCCCGACGGGACCCTCACCGCCCTCGCCCAAGCGACCCTGGACG
>NZ_JCAJZW010000165.1:0-492 GCF_059510455.1 Streptomyces sp. NTD91 | reverse complement strand
ATGTCCTCACCGAAGACGACCGCCTTCAGATCGAAAGGCAGCTCGGCGTCCACCGCGTCGAAGGTCTCGGCGAATGCAGTAAACGTCTCGTACAACTCGCGACCCATACCGAGCCGTTGCGAGCCCTGTCCGGCAAAGAGGAAAGCTGTACGACCGCCGGTCTGAACCGTGTTCTGGACGGTGCCGGGTTCGTCCCGGCCCTCCGCCAGGGAGTGGAGGGCGCCCAGCAGTTCGTCGCGGTCGGCGGCGAGGACCACGGCGCGGTGTTCCAGCACGGTTCGTGTGGTGGCCAGAGCGAGGGCGGTGTCGGCGAGGGCGAGGTCCGGGCGGGCTTCGACGAAGCGGGCCAGCTGCTGTGCCTGCGCGGGCAGCGCACCGCCCGCTGCGGACAGCACCCAGGGCAGGACCCGCGGGCGGGCCGACTCCAGCGCGGGCGCAGTCCCGTCCGCCCCGGCCGGAATCTCGGCGGCACCCTGAGTGGCTTCCTGGGGC
>NZ_JCAJZW010000164.1:0-495 GCF_059510455.1 Streptomyces sp. NTD91 | reverse complement strand
TCATCGGGCCGAGCTGCGACCGGCTCCCGCGGCGCCTCCTCCAGCACCACATGCGCATTGGTACCGCTGACGCCGAACGCGGAGACGCCCGCGCGCCGGGGACGGTTCTGCGCGGCCGGCCAGTCGCGGGCCTCGGTGAGGAGTTCGACGGCGCCGGCGGACCAGTCGACGTGCGAGGACGGGGCGTCGACATGCAGCGTGCGCGGCAGCACGCCGTGGCGCATCGCCATGACCACCTTGATGACGCCGCCGACACCTGCGGCGGCCTGGGTGTGCCCGATGTTGGACTTCAACGAGCCCAGGTACAGGGGTCGTTCGCGGTTCTGTCCGTACGTGGCCAGCAGCGCCTGCGCCTCGATCGGGTCGCCCAGCGTCGTGCCCGTGCCGTGGGCCTCCACCACGTCCACGTCGGCCGGGGTCAGGCCGGCCGAGGCCAGGGCGGCGCGGATCACCCGCTGCTGCGACGGGCCGTTGGGCGCCGTGAGACCGCTGCTC
>NZ_JCAJZW010000163.1:0-497 GCF_059510455.1 Streptomyces sp. NTD91 | reverse complement strand
GTCGCACCGAGTTGTGGCGGCTGATGACCAGCCTCCTGGACGCCGACCGCTACCCCGCCCACGAGTTGATCGCGCTGTATCACCGCAGATGGCAGGCCGAGACCTGCTACTTCTCACTGAAATCGACCATCCTGGACGGGCGTGTACTGCGCTCCAGGACGGTCCCCGGGATCGAGCAGGAGGTCTACACACTGCTCACGGTCTACCAGGCACTGGTACGCATCGCGGGCGACGTACTCACCGCCCAGCCGGGCCTGTCTCCTGAACGCGTCAGCCTCACCGTGCTGCTCAACGCCAGCGCCGACCAGATCGTGGCTGCCCGCGGCATCGCCCCGACCGGCTCGGTGAGCCTCATCGGAGTGATCGGCCGTGCTGCACTGGCCGGCCCCCTGCCATTGGGACGACGCTGGCGGCTCAAAGCGCGCGTCCGCAAGCGCAACAGCAAGTACACGTTCACCGCCGGCAAGCACCCGCGCGGGTCCCAGACCTACACTCTC
>NZ_JCAJZW010000162.1:0-498 GCF_059510455.1 Streptomyces sp. NTD91 | reverse complement strand
AGGCTCATGAGCGCCATGTAGATGCACTTCAACGCGGCGGCCGGGAGTGTCCAATAGACGGCGGATCTGATGATCAAGGAGATGCGTCTGATGACGGAGACCGCCGTGGAGAACGAGCAGGCTGCGCAGGTGGTTCAGACACCGCCGAGTGCGGTGTCGGACGAGCAGCTCGTCGCGATGCTCGTCGACCGGGCCCGGAATGAGGGCCTGCAACTGACCGGCGAAGGTGGGCTGTTGCAGCAGCTGACCAAGCGGGTCCTCGAGTCGGCTCTGGAAGGCGAGATCACTGATCACGTCGGCTATGAGAAGCACGACCCGGCCGGGAAGAACAACGGCAACAGCCGCAACGGCACCCGGGCCAAGACCGTGCTGACCGACGTCGGCCCGGTCGAGGTCAAGGTGCCTCGCGATACCGCCGGCACCTTCGAGCCGCAAATCATCAAGAAGCGGCAGCGCCGCCTGACCGGCGTCGACGAGATGGTGCTCTCCCTGTCCGCG
>NZ_JCAJZW010000161.1:0-513 GCF_059510455.1 Streptomyces sp. NTD91 | reverse complement strand
CCGGCAACCGACGCGTCGGCCTCGGACGCGGCCTCGGCGGGCTGCTGAGGCGCCTCCTCCAGCACCACGTGCGCGTTCGTGCCGGAGATGCCGAAGGAGGACACGCCCGCGCGCCGGGGACGGTCCTGCGCGGCCGGCCAGTCGCGGGCCTCGGTGAGGAGTTCGACGGCGCCGGCGGACCAGTCGACGTGCGAGGACGGGGCGTCGACGTGCAGGGTGCGCGGCAGCACGCCGTGCTGCATGGCGAGCACGATCTTCATGACGCCCGCGACACCGGCGGCGGCCTGGGTGTGCCCGATGTTGGACTTCACCGAGCCCAGCCAGAGCGGGCGTGCACGGTCCTGGCCGTACGTCGCGAGGAGCGCCTGCGCCTCGATCGGGTCGCCCAGCGTCGTGCCCGTGCCGTGGGCCTCCACCACGTCCACGTCGGCCGGGGTCAGGCCGGCCGAGGCGAGGGCGGCGCGGATCACCCGCTGCTGCGACGGGCCGTTGGGCGCCGTGAGACCGTTGGAG
>NZ_JCAJZW010000160.1:0-529 GCF_059510455.1 Streptomyces sp. NTD91 | reverse complement strand
GACCAGTCGACGCGCGAGGACGGCTCCTCCACGTGCAGGGTGCGCGGCAGCACACCGTGCTCCATCGCCAGCACCGTCTTGATCACACCCGCCACACCGGCGGCGGCCTGCGTGTGCCCGATGTTCGACTTCACCGAGCCCAGATACAGCGGGCGTGCACGGTCCTGGCCGTACGTCGCGAGGAGCGCCTGCGCCTCGATCGGGTCACCCAGCGAGGTACCCGTGCCGTGCGCCTCCACCGCGTCCACATCCGACGGCCCGAGCCCTGCGCTCGCCAGGGCCGCCCGGATCACCCGCTGCTGCGAGGGACCGTTGGGCGCGGTGAGCCCGTTGGAGGCGCCGTCCTGATTGACCGCACTGCCCCGCACCACCGCCAGCACCCGGTGCCCCTTGCGGCGGGCATCCGACAGCCGCTCCACGACGAGCACGCCGACACCCTCGCCCCAGCCGGTGCCGTCCGCACCCTCCGCGAACGCCTTGCACCGCCCGTCCACCGCAAGACCCCGCTGCCGCGAGAACTCCACGAACG
>NZ_JCAJZW010000159.1:0-603 GCF_059510455.1 Streptomyces sp. NTD91 | reverse complement strand
AAGAGAGATCCCACAACCCCGCATACGCAACCCCTGCCGGGTCTCACACGCATACGGTTTGGCCTCATCCGGTTTCGCTCGCCACTACTCCCGGAATCACGGTTGTTTTCTCTTCCTGCGGGTACTGAGATGTTTCACTTCCCCGCGTTCCCTCCACACTGCCTATGTGTTCAGCAGTAGGTGACAGCCCATGACGACTGCCGGGTTTCCCCATTCGGAAACCCCCGGATCAAAGCCTGGTTGACGACTCCCCGGGGACTATCGCGGCCTCCCACGTCCTTCATCGGTTCCTGGTGCCAAGGCATCCACCGTGCGCCCTTAAAAACTTGGCCACAGATGCTCGCGTCCACTGTGCAGTTCTCAAACAACGACCAGCCACCCATCACCCCGAACCCACAAGGCTCGAGTGCACTGGGACCGGCGACTGAGGAGAAGTCCATTCCCTCAGACACCCAACAGCGTGCCCGGCCGGCACCCGCCCGGAGATCGTGCGTTCCACGCTCTTACGAGCAGTACTAGCAGCCTCCGACCCGAGGTCCCGACCGAATAGTCAACGTTCCACCCATGAGCAACCAGCATCAGACGTTCGCCGATGTACTGGCC
>NZ_JCAJZW010000158.1:0-614 GCF_059510455.1 Streptomyces sp. NTD91 | reverse complement strand
AGGCGGCGGACGACATGTCGTCCTGGCCGTCAGACAGCTGGGCCAGGAGGTGACGGGCGAGTGCGGCGGGGGTCGGGTAGTCGAAGACCAGGGTGGCGGACAGCCGTACACCGGTGGCGCCGTTGAGGCGGTTGCGCAGTTCGACGGAGGTCAGCGAATCGAAGCCGAGGGCCTTGAAGGGCTGGCCAGCGTCCACGTCGGCGGCGGACGCGTAGCCCAGAACGGAGGCCACCTGGCCGCACACGAGGTCCCGCAGGAACTTCTCGCGCTCCGCCACGGGCAACCCCGCGACACGCTGCCGCAGATCGCCGGTCCCCCCGATGGCGGCCTGAGTCTCCACGGCGCGGCGTGCGGGCGCACGGACGAGTCCGCGGAGCAGGGCGGGGACATCCTGCCGGCGCTTGCGCAGAGCGGCGACATCGAGGTCGACCGGGAGAACGGCAGCCCGTTCGAGCGCCGCGCCGGACTCCAGCACGGCGTCGAACAGGGTGAGGGCGTCGTCGGGTTCGAGCGGCTGCACGCCCTCGCGGGCCATGCGGCGCAGGTCGGCCTCGGAGAGTTCCGCCGTCATTCCGGCGCCGGGCGCCCAGGGTCCCCAGGCGAGCGCGGTGGCA
>NZ_JCAJZW010000157.1:0-614 GCF_059510455.1 Streptomyces sp. NTD91 | reverse complement strand
TTCGTGGCGCTGTCGACGAACGAGGAGAAGGTCACCGGGTTCGGCATCGACCCCGAGAACATGTTCGAGTTCTGGGACTGGGTCGGTGGCCGTTACTCGTACGACTCCGCGATCGGCCTGTCCCTGATGATCGCCATCGGCCCGGACCGCTTCCGGGAGATGCTCGACGGCTTCCGGCTGATGGACGACCACTTCCGCACCGCCCCCGCCGAGGCCAACGCACCGCTGCTCCTGGGGCTGTTGGGCGTCTGGTACGGCAACTTCCACGACGCCCAGTCGCACGCCGTACTGCCCTACAGCCACTACCTGTCGAAGTTCACCGCCTACCTCCAGCAGCTGGACATGGAGTCCAACGGCAAGTCGGTGCAGCGCGACGGCCGGCCGGTGGAGTGGCAGACCGGGCCGGTGGTGTGGGGCACGCCGGGCACCAACGGGCAGCACGCCTACTACCAGCTGATCCACCAGGGCACCAGGCTGATCCCGGCGGACTTCATCGGCTTCGCCCGTCCCGTCGGTGAGCTGGGCGCAGAACTCAGGGCGCAGCACGACCTGTTGATGGCCAACTTCTTCGCCCAGACCCAGGCCCTCGCCTTCGGCAAGAGTGCCGAGGAGGT
>NZ_JCAJZW010000156.1:0-615 GCF_059510455.1 Streptomyces sp. NTD91 | reverse complement strand
TAGGAGAGAGGTAGGGGTACCCCGCCTGTGACCTGCCTCTTCTATGGCAGAGCTGGTGGACACGGATATTCCCGCAAGCCACCCTTGTTGACCGAGGCTGCCCCCTCCATCTGGCACGGTTGCGGCACGCGGCTACTTTGTACCGAGCTATTGGCTGCAAGGTCATTTGCGGCTCGGGATGTTGGCTGATGACCTGTTCACGGGGTCAGTTTCGGTATCCGCGCTGTTCTTGGTCTTCCTCCCTGCGGTCTTGCTCTTCCAGGGTGTCAAGGCAGCCCAAGACATCGGCAGCGAAGCTTCGAACGCCTGGGCTTGGGTCAGTGAGCAGTGGGTTGAGGACTTCACGTCGGCGCTGCAGCGCGTCGGGAAGGTGGGGAGTGATGTCTGGGTAGGCGATGCCTGCCAGGAGAGCACTCCTGCTTGCGGCATCCACGCCTGCGGCCAGGACCGTTGAAATTAACACCCCATCTTGCCTGAACGCCAGGCTTGGGTGTTAACCCGTTTGGTGCGGGGGCTCTGACCTGGGGTTTCGGTGGGGGCGAGCTGTGGCTCGTCTGTCACTGTCGGCCGCCGCTGGGTGGCCTCGGGCACCCTCGGACGGCCCAGGGACGGCCC
>NZ_JCAJZW010000155.1:0-625 GCF_059510455.1 Streptomyces sp. NTD91 | reverse complement strand
CGGATCTCCCGCTCGGCCAGCGCTGCGCGGAAGTCCGCGTTCTGGCCGTAGCCGGCGTCCGCCACCACGAGCGGCGGCACCAGCTGCCAGGTGGCCAGTTCGTCCAGGGCGTCCAGTGCCAGACGCCACTTCTCCCGGTGTCCGACGTCCTTGGGGACGCCGGTCCGCCGCCGCCGGACGCCGTCATCCGCCCACTGCGGTGGCAGGAACAGCCGCCAGTTCAGCGGGCACGACGCCGTGTCGGAGACCGCGTGGACACTGACCGCGACCTGGCAGTTGGCCTGCTTGCCCAGCGCACCGCAGTACTGGGGAGCAACACCGACCGACATCCTGCCGTCCTTGGGGAACGACACGTCATCGACCGCCCAGGCGTCCGCGCCGATCTGCGGCACCATCCGCTCGGCGATCCGCCGGCGCACCGGAACCGGATCCCACGTGGACTGGTTCACGAACTGCTGCAGGTTCTGCTCGTTGCCGTCCGGCAGTCGCGAGGCCATGGCCTGGATGGACTTGCGGCGACCGTCCATCATCAGTCCCCGCAGATAGCAGTCGCCCTTGGCACGCTGGTCCTTGCGCGGCACCGAGGCAAACACATCCGCCACGAATAACGCCAACTCCGCCCGAA
>NZ_JCAJZW010000154.1:0-657 GCF_059510455.1 Streptomyces sp. NTD91 | reverse complement strand
GCGGTTCCTCGAGGACGGCGTGGGCGTTGGTGCCGCTCACGCCGAAGGCGGACACGGCGGCGCGGCGCGGCCGGTCCCCGTACGACGGCCACTCCTGCGCCTCGGTGAGGAGTTCGACGGCACCGGCCGACCAGTCGACGTGCGAGGAGGGCTCGTCCACGTGCAACGTCCGCGGCAACACACCGTGCCGCAACGCCAGCACCATCTTGATCACACCCGCCACACCGGCAGCAGCCTGCGTGTGACCGATGTTCGACTTCACCGACCCCAGCCACAACGGCCGCTCACGATTCTGCCCGTACGTCGCGATGAGCGCCTGCGCCTCGATCGGGTCACCCAACGTCGTACCCGTACCGTGCGCCTCCACCGCATCGACGTCGGCGGGGGCGAGCCCGGCCCCGGTGAGGGCCTGCCGGATCACCCGCTGCTGCGACGGCCCGTTGGGCGCCGTAAGCCCGTTGGAAGCACCGTCCTGATTCACCGCACTGCCCCGCACCACCGCCAGCACCCGGTGCCCATGACGCCGCGCATCCGACAGCCGCTCCACCAGCAGCATGCCCACGCCCTCCGACCAGCCGGTGCCGTCCGCACCCTCCGCGAACGCCTTGCACCGCCCGTCCACCGCAAGACCCCGCTGCCGCGAGAACTCCACGAACA
>NZ_JCAJZW010000153.1:0-682 GCF_059510455.1 Streptomyces sp. NTD91 | reverse complement strand
CCCTTGGCCTGGGTGGAGTTCTCGACGCACTGCTGGGTCTGCGGGGCGGACAGGACGGGGATGTCCTGGACCCCGACCGGCACGACGCCGACGAGCGAGGCCAGGTTGGCCTTGGCGGGCAGGCCGACGCAGGGCTTGTTGAAGGAGCCCTGGATGAGCGCCATCTGCGGGCTCATGGTGCCGTACGTGGCGGAGTTGCCGAACGCCTGCGAAGCGTTGTTGCCGCTGGAGGAGGCGGTGCCGGTGTCGTTGCCGATGGCCAGAGCCTGGGGCGCGACGGCAGCGGAGGCGCCGACAACGGAAGCGGCGACCGCAGCGGTGGCCAGAACCTTCTTGATCACGTGCTGTTCCCTTTCTGAAGAAGCCCCGTCCACCGGAGCGCCCTGGTCAACTGCCGGGAGCGCGCTTGGTTGCAGGGATTCACTCCGATGGCCCATGTCGGAATGGTTGGCCGGAGCGTGCCGCGGCGCAGTTCCCGGCCGATCGAATAGGAATGGTCCGACCGGGTGAATGTCCGAAACCGGCCCCTGAATCCGCCGTTGATGCGGGGGAACGTGCGGCTCGTCAGGAAAGGAAACACATGCTGAACAAGGCAATGGCCACGACGGCGGTGGCAGTCGCCCTCGTCGGTACGGCCGCAGCCGCGTCCCCGGCGCTGGCCATCGGTGGCGACACGGGCACC
>NZ_JCAJZW010000152.1:0-682 GCF_059510455.1 Streptomyces sp. NTD91 | reverse complement strand
AGAGGTCGTCGAGGTCGCGGAGCTGCTGGGTGCCGGTGTGGCCAAGGCGTTGCTGGGCCGTGAGGTGCTGCCGGACGATCTGCCGTTCGTGACCGGTCCGATCGGTCTGCTCGGCAGCAAGGCGAGTGACAACATGATCCGGGGCTGTGACACCCTGCTCATGGTGGGCACGAGCTTCCCCTACTCCGAGTGGCTGCCGGACGAGGGGCAGGCGCGGGGTGTCGAGATCGACATCGACGGCCGGATGATCGGTATCCGCTATCCGATGGAAGCCCATCTCGTCGGTGACTCCAAGGAGACCCTCCGTGCGCTGATCCCCCTGCTGCAGCGCAAGGAGGACCGGAAGTGGCGCGAGCAGATCGAGAAGGACGTCCGTGAGTGGAACGCGATCTGTGAGAAGAGGGCCGGTCAGCACTTCGGCGGCACCATCAACCCGCAGGCGGTCGCCGCCGAGCTGTCGTCCCGCCTGCCGGACGGCTGCATCCTCACGGCGGACTCCGGCTCGGGCACGAACTGGTGGGCGCGGCATCTGAAGCTGCGCCAGGGGATGCAGGCGTCGTTGTCGGGGACGCTGGCGACCATGGGCCCGGGGACGCCGTACGCGATCGCGGCCCGGTTCGCCCACCCGGACCGGCCGGTGATCGCGTTCGTCGGTGACGGCGCGTTCCAGATGAACGGCATG
>NZ_JCAJZW010000151.1:0-695 GCF_059510455.1 Streptomyces sp. NTD91 | reverse complement strand
CCTGGAAAGCCGGCTCACCGCCGGTCGCGACGGCCGGCACGCCGGCCTTTGAGCCAGTGCCTGAGACGCTGCGCCTCAGGCACTGGACCTGAGCTGCGCCCGCAGTCGGGCGATCCCAGGCGGCGACATGTGGGAGCCACCCCCCGGTCACATCGGGGAACACCGCCCGGCGGGGTGGTTCCACATCCAGCCTCTACACGGCAGCCGCATGACGCCGACCCGTGAAATGGCCACGGTCGTCGGCTTGTTCCCGATCCCCCCTTCGAAGCGGGAGATCGCCGGCCTCGTCGGGCTGCATCACCCATCCGTTCACCGGGGCGCCCATGCCACCGACCATCACTGCCGTGAGCGCGAGGTGGCGCCCCGCGCCGGACGAGCCGTACCTGATCTCGATCGGTTCCTTGTCTCTCTTCCGCCGTCCCCCACCTGCTGTCCGGAGGGCTGCCCCCATGTCCCAGAACGCCACTGCCGCCGCTTGCGGCGCCGAGACCGCACCTGAGAAGGTGCCCGATCTGTCGCACCGGCGTCGCTGGTGGATTCTGCTGGTCGTTTCGCTGTCAATGCTGATGGGTGTCCTCGACGGCTGAAGCTTCCCCTTGATCGTGGACACCTGGAGACTGGGATCTTGAGGTTCCAGAGGAAGTAGCACCAGGTGGGAAGCAAGTACACGAAGCGGTACACCGAGGAGTTCAAGC
>NZ_JCAJZW010000150.1:0-736 GCF_059510455.1 Streptomyces sp. NTD91 | reverse complement strand
GACGCCCGACTCACCCCCGACCTGGTGGACGCGGTCGAGGCGCACGGCACGGGTACCATCCTCGGCGACCCCGTCGAGGCGCAGGCACTGCTGGACACCTACGGCCGGGACCGTGACCCCGAACGTCCGTTGTGGCTCGGTTCATTGAAGTCCAACATCGGCCACACCCAGGCGGCCGCAGGCATCGCGGGCGTGATGAAGATGGTCCTTGCGATGCAGCACGGCGTGCTGCCGCAGACCCTGAACGTGGACGAGCCGACTCCGCACGTCGACTGGTCGGCCGGCGCGGTGTCGCTGCTGACCGAGCCCGTGGAGTGGCCGCGCGTCGAGGGGCTCCCGCGCCGGGCCGGCGTGTCGTCCTTCGGCATCAGCGGGACGAACGCACATGTGGTGCTGGAGGAGGCGCCGATCGCTCCGGAGCCCTTGGAGCCGGCGGAACCGGATCCGGTGTTCACCGCCGGTGGTGTCCTGCCCTGGGTGGTGTCGGGGCGCGGTGCCGAGGGATTGACCGGCCAGGCAGGCCGGTTGGCTCTGTTCGCCGGGTCGGCGGAGGAGCGCCTGCGGGCGGTCGACGTGGCGTGGTCGCTGGCGGCGACGCGCAGCGCGTTCGAGAACCGGGCCGTGATCCTTGGTCGCGAGTCCGACGAACTGGTCGACGCGGTGAGGACGTTGTCCGCCGGTGCCGAGATGATGCCGTCCTCCGTGATACGGGGCCGGGCGACCCGGGGTGCCGAGC
>NZ_JCAJZW010000149.1:0-741 GCF_059510455.1 Streptomyces sp. NTD91 | reverse complement strand
GCAGTTGGGGACGCCGTCCCCCGAGCGCCGGCTGGATTCCCGCCGTCGGCGGGGACGGGGCCGGGGGGAACTGCTTGCGCTCATGGCCGAGACCCGTTTCACCGGTCGTCGCGGCTCAGGCCATGGTGGTGCCTGCCCCCGCCGCCGTTGTGCTCGCAGCGGTTCCCGTCGTGGCGGTGGGACCTGTGGGACGTCCAGCCGTGTCCCTCGCCCTCCCAGCGGTAGAAGTGACCATCGCGGTAGGAGAGACCGTCGCAGTCGTGCCGGGTCGAATCGGTGCTGTGGCGGTCCTGGTGCCAGCCGCGGGTCTCGTCGCAGGAGTAGCCCCGCTCGAGCAGGTAGCCGACACCGTGGTCCCAGCTGTAGTCAGCGGCCACGGCCCCGTCGGTCGGGTGCTGGGCGTGCGTGGACGCAAGGGGCGCGGCCGAAGCAGCGCCACCGGCACCGAGGACGGCGGCACCGGCGACCGCGACGGAGGACACCGTGAGGGCGATGCGCTTCGCGAGCTTGTTCATGATCTTTCCTTCCCGAGGGGGTGATCTGCGCCTACGGCGGTTCTGCCAGGCGATGCATGACGCCCGGTGTGGTCCGAGCGAGCAGTTCCATACGTCGTACGGAAGTACGCTCTCATTGTTACCATACGTCGTATGGAAATGTCGAAGTGACGAATGCAACCACTGACCGGCTGCCACGAGCGCCAGCAGGTGTCGCTCTTCAGGGCGAGCTGCCCGTCGCCGGCCC
>NZ_JCAJZW010000148.1:0-746 GCF_059510455.1 Streptomyces sp. NTD91 | reverse complement strand
GCCGACGCTGCCGGACATGGACGAGAAGAGGACGAAGGCGTCCAGGACGCGGTCGCGGGTCAGCTCGTCCAGGTACAGAGCGCCCAACGCCTTCGTACGCAGGACATTCGCGAACCGCTCCGGGGACAGCGCGTCGATCACACCGTCGTCCAGCACTCCCGCCGTGTGCACCACGGCGTCCACCGGATGCTCGGCCAGCAGTGCGACCAGAGCCTCCCGGTCCGCCACATCAGCCGCCACCACACTCACGCGCGCCCCAATGCCCTGGAGTTCGTCCCGCAGGACAGCCGCACCCGGCGCGTCGAGGCCACGCCGGCTGACCAGCACCAAGTGCTCCGCGCCCTGCTCTGCCGCCCAGCGGGCCACCCGCGCGCCCAGCGCACCCGTGCCACCGGTGATGAGCACCGTCCCACGCGGCTGCCACCCCGCCGAGTCACCGGCCGGGACGACGCGTTCCAGACGGCGCCCGAAGACGCCCGAGGGGCGGACGGCGACCTGGTCCTCGGGGCCGGAGCCGAGGAGTACTCCGGCGAGGCGGGCCGTGGCGCGCCGGTCGAGGGTGTCGGGCAGGTCGACCAGACCGCCCCACCCGTCCGGATACTCCAGCGCCGCAACCCGCCCCAGACCCCACACCGCACCCTGCACCGGATCCGGCGCACCGTCCGAACGGCCCACCGACACCGCACCCCGCGTCAGCACCCACACCCGACCGCCCACCCCCGCGTCCCCGCACGCCTGCAGCAGCG
>NZ_JCAJZW010000147.1:0-751 GCF_059510455.1 Streptomyces sp. NTD91 | reverse complement strand
AACGCCCGACTCACCCCCGACCTGGTGGACGCGGTCGAGGCGCACGGCACCGGCACCATCCTCGGCGACCCCATCGAGGCGCAGGCCGTGCTCGCCACCTACGGCCAGGACCGCGAAGGGCCGCTGCACATGGGCTCCCTCAAGGCCAACATCGGTCACCTCCAAGCCAGTTCCGGTGTCGCCGGCGTCATCAAGATGGTCCTGGCCATGCGCCATGGCGTCCTGCCGAAGCTGCTGCACCTGGACGAGCCGACCCCGCACGTCGACTGGTCCTCCGGCGCCGTCGAACTCCTCACCGACAACCAGCCCTGGCCCGACACCGGCCGGACGCGCCGCGCGGGCGTCTCCTCCTTCGGCGGGAGTGGCACCAACGCCCACGTCGTCCTGGAGCAGGCCCCCGAACCCGACCCCGAGGTCGGCGAGGAGACCGAAAGGACGGAGCTCGACGACGGTACTGCGACATCGGCGGTGTTCGCCGCGGACAGCACGGTGCCCTGGCTGGTGTCGGGCCGTGGCCAGGAGGGTCTGGCCGGCCAGGCGGGCCGACTGGCCGCCTTCGCGGAGTCGGCCGACGAGACCGTACGACCCGTGGACGTGGCCTGGTCCTTGGCCGCCACCCGGGCCGCCTTCGAGCACCGGGCCGTCGTCCTCGGCACCGACCGCCCCGAACTCGCCGCCACGCTTGGCGCCTTGGCATCGCAGGGCACGGCACCCAGTGCGATCACCGGCGCCTTCGATGCCGTACCGGATG
>NZ_JCAJZW010000146.1:0-772 GCF_059510455.1 Streptomyces sp. NTD91 | reverse complement strand
ATGACCGACCGCTCCAGCTGCCCGCACCACAGCCCGCACCGTACCCCGACCCGCACCGAACGCCGGATCATCAAGGTTCGTGTGCTGCGCCGCTGGGGACCGGCCCGCATCGCCTACCTTCTGGGCCTGAACCCCGCCACGGTCCACCGCGTCCTGGTCCGCTACCGCCTGGCCCGGCTCGCGCACCTGGACCGGGCCACCGGCCGGGTGATCCGCCGCTACGAGCGCGACCGCCCGGGCGAGCTGGTGCATGTCGACATCAAGAAGCTCGGCAACATCCCCGACGGCGGCGGCCACAAGACCCTCGGACGCCAGGCGGGCCGCAAGACCCGCTCCGGTGCCGGCTACAGCTACCTCCACAACGCCGTCGACGACCACTCCCGCCTCGCCTACAGCGAGATCCTCGCCGACGAGAAGAAGGAGACCGCCGTCGGATTCTGGACGCGGGCCCACGCCTTCTTCGCCCGGGCCGGGATCACCGTCGAACGCGTCCTGACCGACAACGGTTCCTGCTACAAATCCCACCTCTGGAGCAACTCCCTTGCGGAGTCAGGGATTTCACACAAACGAACTCGCCCCTACCGGCCCCAGACCAACGGGAAAGTCGAGAGGTTCAACCGAACCCTCCTCGACGAATGGGCCTACGCACAGCCCTACCGGAGCGAAGCCGAGCGACGCGACGCCTACCCCGCCTGGCTCCACACCTACAATCACCACCGCGGACACACCGCGCTCAAGGGCCAGCCACCCGCCAGTCGCGTCCCCAACCTCT
>NZ_JCAJZW010000145.1:0-774 GCF_059510455.1 Streptomyces sp. NTD91 | reverse complement strand
CAACAACCGCTGAGCCGTCCACATGTGCGCGCCGCTCAGGCGATGCTGTTTCCTTCTTGCCGCGTCCGGGTGGCAACTCGGCAAGGGCATTCGGGTGAATTCACCGGCGGCTCACGTTCCGCAGTTTCCCGGTCCGTCTATTCCTCGTTGTAGAAATGTCGGTCATGGCGCGAGCCGTTCAAACTGTGCTCGCTCGGTCTTACCGCCGGAGGCGGCATGACCGGAGAGAAAGGAAAATTCATGCAGAAGAGTGCTGCAGTCGTCGTCGGTGCAATCATGGCCCTGGGCGTGGCCGCTCCGGCCTTCGCCGATGCCGGAGCCAGTGGGTCCGCCAGCAACTCCCCGGGTGTCCTCTCCGGCAACACGGTCCAGGTCCCCCTGCACATTCCCGTTGGCGTGTGCGGTAACAGCATCGGCCTCGTCACCCTGCTGAACCCGGCGTTCGGCTCCGTGTGCACCAACTCCTGACCGGGTAAAGGCACCAGCCGCCCGGCTGTGCCACAGTCGGCCTTGGACCACCACCGTTTGCTGTGCCAAGGCCGGCTTTCCCAGATCTTCATCTCTCCAAGCAGGAAGACAACAAGAGTGCGACAGACCCTGAGCAGGGGAGTCGTCGTGGCAGCTGCCGCGACGAGCGTTCTGTCCCTGTACGGCAGTCCCGCCCTCGCGGACTCGACCGCGAGTGGTACCTCCAGCGGCTCGCCCGGCCTGGTCTCGGGCAACACCGTGCAGGCGCCGGTCGATGTGCCGGTCCATGCGTGCGGCAACACCGTC
>NZ_JCAJZW010000144.1:0-809 GCF_059510455.1 Streptomyces sp. NTD91 | reverse complement strand
GCTGAATCGGCGAGTTCGAGAGTGACGGTGTCGACGCCAGCCGGGGTCATGCGTACGCGCAGTTCCCGTGCCCCGGACGCCCACAGCGACACCCCGGCCCACGAGAACGGCAACCGGGCCCGGCCGTCACCCAACACCGGCGAGAACAGCACCACGTGCAGCGCGGCGTCCAGCAGCGCCGGGTGCACACCGAACCGTGCGGCGGCCGCTCCCTGCTCCTCGGGCAGGGCGACCTCGGCGAAGACCTCCTCACCCCGACGCCAGACGCCGCGCAGGCCGCGGAACACCGGCCCGTACGACAGACCCAGACCCGCGAAACGCTCGTACACGTCCGCAACGGACTCCGCCACCGCCCCCTGCGGCGGCCACACGACGAAATCGAGATCCGTCCGTGGGGCGGTGTCCGCCAGTTCCGCCAGGGTGCCGGTCGCGTGGAGGGTCCACGGCCGGTCGTCGGTCAGGTCTTCGGCACGAGAATGGATCTCCAGCAGGCGCCGGCCGAAGCCGTCCGCCGCACCGACCCGCACCTGGACCCGCACACCACCACGCTCCGGCAGCACCAACGGCGCCGCGATCGTCAGCTCCTCCACCCGATCACAGCCCGCCGACCCACCCGCCCGCAACGCCAACTCCAGGAAGCCCGTCCCCGGGAACACCACCGACCCGGCCACCACGTGGTCACGCAGCCACTCCTGCGCCACCGGCGCCAGACGACCGGTCAACAACACCTCACCCTCACCACCGGCCAACTCCACCGCCGCACCCAGCAACGGGTGCTCCGCCGAACCCAGACCCACGGCTCGCAGGTC
>NZ_JCAJZW010000143.1:0-871 GCF_059510455.1 Streptomyces sp. NTD91 | reverse complement strand
CGGGTACGGTGCGTCGTCGTCCTGGCGGGGTCGGCGGCTGAGGACGAGGTACACGAGTGCACCGGTGAACAGGGCCAGGGAGACGTAGTCGTTCAGGCGCAGGCCGAGGAAGTGGTTGGCGTGGTCGATGCGCAGGGCCTCGATCCAGGCGCGGCCGGTGGTGTAGGCGAGGACGTAGCAGGCGAACAGGCGTCCGCGGCGCAGCCGTCGGTGGTGAGAGCGGTCCAGCCAGAGCAGCAGTGCCATGACGCCGAGGTCCCACAGCGACTCGTACAGGAACGTGGGGTGGTAGAGGCCGACCGTGGGCATGTCGGCGGGGCGGTGGGCGGGGTCGATGTGCAGGGCCCAGGGCAGGTGGGTGGGGCGGCCGTACAGTTCCTGGTTGAAGTAGTTGCCCCAGCGGCCGATGGCCTGGGCCAGGACCAGTCCGGGGGCGGCGGCGTCGGCGAAGTCGGGCAGCTTGATGCCGCGGCGTCGGCAGCCGAGCCAGGCGCCGACCGCGCCGAGGGCCACGGCGCCGGGGATGCCCAGGCCTCCGTCCCAGATGTAGAGGGCGTGCAGGGGCTGCTTGCCGGCGGTGAAGTACAGCTCGGGGTCGGTGATCACGTGGTAGAGGCGGCCGCCGGCGATACCGAAGGGCACGGCCCAGATGGCGATGTCGGCGATGTCCTCGCGACGCCCGCCCCTGGCCTCCCAGCGGCGGCCGGTGAGCCACACGGCGGTGAAGACGCCGGCCAGGATGCACAACGCGTAGGCGCGGATCGGTACCGGACCGAGGTGCCAGACCCCCTGCGAGGGGCTCGGGAGGTACGCCAGGTTCATGGGCTCGACCGTTTCTTGCACTCAGCGGGCCCGGCGGGCGAGCCGGGAA
>NZ_JCAJZW010000142.1:0-877 GCF_059510455.1 Streptomyces sp. NTD91 | reverse complement strand
GCGCCCAGTCGTAGACGCGTTCGCCGTGCGCGCCCGGCCCGCCCGACAGCCGCTTCCAGCGTTGTCGGGGCAGCGCGGCGATCAGCTCGTCGACCCGGGCCTCGGCCCAGCCGGTCGTGACCACCGTGTCGTTGACCTTGGTGGCCAGCACATGGGCGACCTTGCGCTGCTCCAGCCAGAAACGTGTGTGCTTGACCTGCCCGTATGCCTCGTCCGCGGTCACCCATGCAAAGGGCACGCCGGCGTCGATGGCGCGTTGCAGCATCCGCCTGAAGTGCTCGTTCTTGGTCGCGAAACAGATCTCGTCGTCGATGCCGGCGGCCCGACAGCGGTCCCGGTCATCGGTCCAGGAGACCGGGAGGTAGAGCTCGCGGTCGATCAGGGCACGTCCCCGGGCCGAGGCGTAGGCCAGGAAGGTTCCGATCTGGCAGTTTTCCGTGCGGCCCGCAGTACCCGAGTATTGGCGCTGGACGCCGGCGGATTTGGTGCCTTTCTTCAGAAAGCCGGTGTCATCGGCGATCAGGACCGCGTCCTTGGCGCCGATGGTCTCCACGACGAAGTCACGGACATCATCACGGACTGCGTCCTCGTCCCAGTCGGAGAGGTTGAGTAGGCGCTGGACACCGTCCGGGCGGAGCTGGCCGACCTGCTCGGCCAGCGTCCAGCCGTTCTTCTTCTCCAGGGGTGCGACCAGCCCCTGCAGGTAGTCCAGTGCACGCTCGCGCGGCTCGGACCTGCCAAAACGGTGGGCGAACCGGGCATGCAGCCCGGCTATCCCCTCGGACCACGACTCAACCTGCTCGACCGTCAACCCATCAGCACACAGTCACATCAACGACAGACACCGTTGATCGTCACCCCAGATGCGGTTGCAGTA
>NZ_JCAJZW010000141.1:0-883 GCF_059510455.1 Streptomyces sp. NTD91 | reverse complement strand
GGTCAGGTAGGAGCCGTCCGGCAGCGGGCGGCGCATGGTGGGGCGCCGCTTGCGGGTCGAGCGCATCAGGAAGGATGCGCCGGTGCCGGTCACCGCGTGGAGGAAGTCGAATGCGTCGTAGTAGGCGTCGGCCAGCAGCACCATCGAGGCATCCAGCTGGCCCAGCAGCCGGCGCGCATAGCCGAGCTCACCGGTCGTGTCCGGGCCGAAGGCCGCGCCGATCAGGGCGCGGGTGCCGCACTCGACGAGCGCCACCAGGCGCAGGAGGGGATGTCCGAACTCCAGGACCGGTCCGCCGTGCTTGGGGAAGTGCCAGGTCACCGTCTCCTCGTCGGGGATGCTGAGGGTGGTGCCGTCCACCGCGACCACCCGCAAGCCTCCGTAGAAGGATCCGGTCTGGGCCCGGGTGGCCACCGGACCGGCGAGGATCTCGAACAGCCGGTGCAGCGGGGCACTGCCCAGCCGGCGGCGGGCCCGCGAGAGGGAGGAGGCACATGGCCGTGCCACCGCGACCCCGCACAGCCCTGTCCCGAGCTTGTTCCACACCGCCCGGTAGGACGAGCGCTCAAAGAAGACGAGGGCGAGCACGAAGTACACCACCACCCGCGCCGGCAGCAGCCGCACGCGTCGCTCGCGTGTGCCCGTCTCTTCGAGGACCGCGTCGACCAGCTGAGGGTCTATGACCTGAGTCAACTCTCCCAAGTGCCCAGGAGCGTAGACATCGTGGGCTGACGCGACGGGTGGCGGGGTGGCAGAATGCCGCGGCAACGGGACCTCCGGTACAACGATCTCTGGGCTCGACACCACAGGGATCTACCAGGGGTCCCGTCCTCCCCTTCAGAGACTTGACAAAGCGCCGGACCGCGTAATGCAACGGTGTTGC
>NZ_JCAJZW010000140.1:0-932 GCF_059510455.1 Streptomyces sp. NTD91 | reverse complement strand
CCGGCGAGCTGGTCGCGCAGGCCCGCACCGGCCGTCCCGTCGGCGGCCGGGACGGCGCTCTCGGCTGTGGTCGCCTGTGCCTCGGGTACGCCGGTCAGCAGGGCGCTGGGACGCACGCTGGTGTACGCCGGGGTGAACCGGGCCCAGTCGACGTCCGCGACGACCACGACCGGCTCCGCGCCGGTGACGACCCGGGCCAGGGCATGGACCGCCCGCTGCGGTTCGAGTGCCACAAGACCCCGGCGGCGCAGCGCCTCCACGGCCTCCGCACCGGCCGCCATTCCCCCCTCGGCCCACGGCCCCCACGCCACCGACGTACCCGCGAGCCCGCGGGACCGGCGCGACTCGATCAGGCCGTCCAGGAAAGCATTGGCCGCCGCATAACCCGCCTGACCACCGCTGCCCCACACCCCGGCGACGGAGGAGAACACCACGAACGCGTCGAGCGCACGCTCCCCCAGCACCGCGTCCAGGTTTCGGACACCGGCCACCTTGCCCGCCCACACCTCGCCGAGTTCGTCCGCCGTCATCGCGTCCAAGGGCACGTTCACGACCGCACCGGCCGCGTGCACGACCGCGTCCACGGACCGTTCGGCAAGCAGGCTCTCCACCGCTGCACGGTCCGCCACGTCGCAAGCGGCGACGGTGACCCGCACACCGCCGGCCGCGAGTTCGTCCCGCAGCTCGGCAGCACCCGGCCCATCCAGGCCTCGGCGGCTGACCAGCAACAGGTGTTCGGCACCATTGCCTGCGGCCCAGCGAGCCACACGGGCACCCAACGCGCCCGTACCACCCGTGACCAGGACCGTGCCCCGCGGCCGCCACACCGCCGCCTCGGCCCTGGCGACCGGCACCCGTTCCAGACGACGCCCGAACACCCCCGACGCCCGCACCGCCACCTGGTCCTCGTCACCGGCACCGGCGAGCACCGC
>NZ_JCAJZW010000139.1:0-935 GCF_059510455.1 Streptomyces sp. NTD91 | reverse complement strand
CGGCGGTGTGGTGGTGTGGCCGTTGTCGGCGCGGGGTGAGGCTGCGTTGCGGGCGCAGGCGGCGCGGTTGCTGGGGTCCGTGTCCGGTGGGTCGGGGTCGGTGGCGGATGTGGGGTGGTCGCTGGCGGTGACGCGGTCGGTGTTCGAGGACCGTGCGGTGGTGGTGGGCTCGGACCGGGAGCAGTTGCGGTCGGGGCTGGCCGCGCTGGCGGCGGGTGAGTCGCATGCGCGGGTGGTGCGGGGTGCGGTGGTGCGGGGGCGTACGGCGTTCCTGTTCGCCGGTCAGGGTTCGCAACGCCTCGGTATGGGGCGGGACTTGTACGAGCGGTTCCCGGTGTTCGCCGAGGCTTTCGATGCGGTGGGTGCGGAACTGCCGTTCGATCTGAAGGCGGTCGTCGTCGGTGAGGACGCCGACCGGCTGAACCGGACGGAGTTTGCGCAGCCTGCGCTGTTCGCGCTGGAGGTGGCGCTGTTCCGGTTGCTGGAGTCGTGGGGTGTGCGTCCGGACGTGCTGGCGGGGCATTCGATCGGTGAGATCGCCGCGGCGCACGTGGCGGGTGTGTGGTCGCTGGCGGATGCGTGTCGTGTGGTGGTGTCGCGTGGCCGGTTGATGCAGGCGCTGCCCGAGGGTGGTGCGATGGTGGCGGTGCAGGCCTCGGAGGGCGAGGTGCTGCCGCTGCTGGGTGAGCGGGTGGGCATTGCCGCGGTGAACGGCCCGCAGGCGGTGGTGGTTTCCGGTGCGGCGGAGGCGGTGGAGGAGATCGCCGGGCGCTTCCGTGCCGAGGGCCGCAAGGTCACCGCTCTCCGGGTGAGTCATGCGTTCCACTCGCCGCTGATGGAGCCGATGCTCGGTGACTTCCGTGAGGTCGTGCGCAGCGTGTCGTACGACCGTCCGAAGCTGCCTATCGTGTCCACGGTGACCGGACTCCCCGCCA
>NZ_JCAJZW010000138.1:0-940 GCF_059510455.1 Streptomyces sp. NTD91 | reverse complement strand
GCACCAGACGCCGCGGACCCCGCCCTCCGGGCGGACGACGCCACTTTCGAAACACGCCATAGAACCAGGGTCTGTCCGACCGTTCCCGTCCGCCGCCCGACGCCCTGCACGCTCCCCCACTGCCCCAAGGCGTGGGAGGTGCCCGCACTCGCCGCACCGGCCCCGGACCCGAGTACGTCCAGTACGAGGGCCTGGGGCCGGCAGGCCGAGAACAGGCACCTGACGCCGCGCGGCCGCTCTTCGGGCAACGACGCGCATGGTCAGACAGACCCCAGGTCACCGGAGGGTCACCCACCGGTCTCGGCGGCCCGTCGCCGTGGCCGCTTCGATACCCGTCCGCAACACCCCGGATCGCACGTTCCGCACCCCCACGCCGTCACAGCCGAGACGACCCGCGACAGCGGGCGGCACTCAACCGGCGCAGGGGGCACGGGAGATGACGAGGAAACGGTGGTCGAGGGAATGGGCACGGACGGCTGCCGAGCCGGTCGCGGGGCACGCCCCCGGCAATCCCCGAGGCGCGGTCCGCCGGCCCCCGGGGCCGGCGGACCGCCGCCCGGCGGCTTTTGCACCGGCGGCGGCTGCTCGCGGCCGGCCTCGAACCGGGCGGCCGGGTCGCGGGCATGTCCCGGACCCGCTACGAGTGGACGGCCCTGGACTTCGCGATCTGGGCGGCAGGCGGCCAGTCCGTGCCTGTCGAGGGTGAGTTCACCGAGGAGAACGGGCTGCTGACGCCGTCGCTCAAGGTCAAGCGGCACGCGGTGACGGACCGTTATGACGAGCAGATCGATGAGCTGTACCGCGGGCGGCCGTAACAGCGAAACGGTGGGTCACCGGAAGGACCGGTGACCCACCGCCGCGGAGTACCGCTCAGCGGTTGTTGGTGCCGTTGCCGGACAGGGCCGGGATGTCGTCCAGGAGGTGCGAGAGCGGCTCGTCG
>NZ_JCAJZW010000137.1:0-965 GCF_059510455.1 Streptomyces sp. NTD91 | reverse complement strand
CCTAGCGCCAGGAGCCCTGACATGCCCTTCCCCACCCCGCTGACCGGTGTCGTCCCACCCGTCTGCACGCCCCTGACGCCGGAGCGCGAGGTGGACGTGCCCTCGCTGCTCAGGCTGGTCGACCATCTGGTGGGAGGCGGGGTGCACGGGCTGTTCCTGCTCGGGTCCACGTCCGAGGCCGCGTTCCTCACGGACCGGCAGCGCAGGCAGGTGGTGGAGGCGGTGGTGGCCCATGTGGGCGGTCAGCTGCCGGTCCTCGCCGGCGCGATCGACATGACGACGCCGCGCGTGCTGGAGCACGTCGCGGCGGTGACGGCGGCCGGAGCGGAGGCGGTGGTCGTCACGGCCCCGTTCTACGCCCGTACCCATCGCTCCGAGATCATCCACCACTACCGCCGGATCTCCGCCGCGTCCGACGTGCCGGTCATCGCCTACGACATCCCCGTCGCCGTGCACACCAAGCTCCCGGCCGAGGTGGTGCTGGGTCTGGCCGCCGACCGGGTGCTGGCCGGGATCAAGGACTCCAGCGGCGACCTGGCCGCCTTCCGCGAGATCGTCACCGGCGCCCGCGCGCACCCCGGGTTCAGCGTGCTCACCGGCTCGGAGCTGATCGTGGACTCCGCGCTGGCGCTGGGTGCCGACGGGGCGGTGCCGGGTCTGGCCAACGTCGACCCGCACGGGTACGTCCGGCTCTACCGCATGTGCCGGGCCGGCGACTGGGAGGGCGCGCGGACCGAACAGGAACGGCTGTGCGCCCTGTTCGGGATGGTCACGGTCGGGGATCCGGTGCGGATGGGCGGCAGCTCGTCGGCGCTGGGCGCGTTCAAGGCGGCGCTGCATCTGCGGGGGGTCATCGCGTGCGCGGCGACGGCCGAGCCGCAGGTGCCGCTGTCCGGCGAGGAGGCCGAGAGGGTCGGGAAGTTCCTGGCGGCGGCCGGACTGCTCTAGGGCGTGTTTCGAAAGTG
>NZ_JCAJZW010000136.1:0-997 GCF_059510455.1 Streptomyces sp. NTD91 | reverse complement strand
ATTCCCGGCTCCGCCATGACCGTGGCGCCGCCCGCGAGCGCGAACGAGCACTCGCCGGACCGCAGTGCCTGGACGGCCATGTGCAGGGCGACCAGGGAGGACGAGCATGCTGTGTCCACGGTCACGGCCTGTCCGCGCAGCCCGAGGACGTAGGCGATCCGCCCGCTGGCGACGCTGCAGGAGGTGCCGGTCAACAGGTATCCGTCGGCGGACTCGGGGGCGTGCTGGAGCCCGGGGCCGTACTCCTGCTGCATGAGTCCGGCGAACACGCCACCGTCGCTCTCGCGCAAGGCGGCGGGGTCGATGCCGGCCCGCTCCAGGGCCTCCCAGGAGACTTCGAGCAGCAGCCGCTGCTGCGGATCCATCGCCTCGGCCTCGCGCGGCGAGATGCCGAAGAAGAGCGAGTCGAACTCGGCCGCGTCGTACAGGAACGAACCGGAGCGGGCGTACGTCGTGCCGTGGTGCTCGGGGTCGGGGTGGTACAGGTTCTCCAGGTCCCAGCCGCGGTCCGCGGGAAACGTCGAGACGGTGTCGCCACCGGCAGCCAGCAGCCCCCACAGGTCCTCGGGGGTGCGGATGCCGCCGGGCAGCCGGCAGCCCATGGCGACGACGGCGATGGGGGCCTCGTCGCCCGCGGCCCTCGGCTCCACCGCCGCCTCGGGCACGGGCTCGGTGCCGCCTTCGAGCAGGTGGCGCACATGGCGTGCGAGGGCCTGCGGGGTCGGATGGTCGAACAGAACCGAGGCGGGCAAGGAGACTCCCGTGTCCGCGACGAGCCGGTTCCGCAGCTCGACCGAGGTCGCCGAGTCGAAGCCCAGCGCCTTGAACGTCAACGAGGCGTCCACCTCGCCGGCTCCGGTGTGTCCCAGCACAGCGGCGGCGTGTGCCCGGACCCGCTGGAGCAGATCCCCCTGCCCCGTCGCCACCGCCGCCCCGGACCCGGCCTGCTCCGACTCGGGCGGCGGCGCGAACGGCACGGTACGGCGGGACGCCTCAC
>NZ_JCAJZW010000135.1:0-997 GCF_059510455.1 Streptomyces sp. NTD91 | reverse complement strand
CGTCACCTTGCGGCCCTCGGCGCGGAAGCGCCCGGCGATCTCCTCGACGGCCTGCGCGGCGCCTGAGAGCACCACTGCCTGCGGGCCGTTGACCGCGGCGATGCCCACCCGCTCACCGAGCAGCGGCAGCACCTCGCCCTCGGAAGCCTGCACCGCCACCATCGCGCCCCCGGCCGGCAGGGCCTGCATCAACCGGCCACGCGCCACCACCAGACGGCACGCATCGGCCAGCGACCACACACCCGCCACATGCGCGGCAGCGATCTCACCGATCGAATGCCCCGCCAGCACGTCCGCTCGCACACCCCACGACTCCAGCAACCGGAACAGCGCCACTTCCAGGGCGAACAGTGCGGGCTGGGCGTACTCGGTGCGGTTCAGGGCGTCGGCGTCCTCACCGAAGACGATCTCCCTCAGTGGCAGCGGCAGTCCGGTGTCCAGGTGGGCGCACACGGCATCGAAGGCGTCCGCGAAGGCCGGGTACTCGTCATACAACTCACGTCCCATGCCCAGGCGTTGCGAGCCCTGACCGGCGAACAGGAAAGCCGTACGACCGCCCTCACCGACATCACCGACCACCGCACCCGCGCCGGCAGACTCGCCGGCGGCGACGCAGCGAACCCCGCTGAGCAACTCCTCCCGGTCTGCGCCCCACACCACGGCCCGGTGCTCGAACACCGACCGCGACCGCACCAGCGCCGCACCCACCGCAACCGGCGACACCCCGGCCCGCTCGGCCACGAACCCCGCCAGCCGCCCGGCCTGCGCCCGCACAGCCTCACGGCTGCGCCCGGACACCACCCACGGCACCACCGACGGCACCACCGACGGCACCGGACCGGACACAACGACCGTGCGCTCCTCACCCACGGGCTGTTCGAGTACGACGTGAGCGTTGGTGCCACTCACACCGAAGGCCGAGACTGCAGCACGGCGCGGCCGGTCACCGTCGAGCGGCCACTCCCGCTCCCCGGTGAGGAGTTCGACGGCACCGGCC
>NZ_JCAJZW010000134.1:0-1010 GCF_059510455.1 Streptomyces sp. NTD91 | reverse complement strand
CGGCGGTGCTGGAAGGCGTACGTCGGGAGGGGGACCGTACGACCGCCCTGCCCGGCCAGGACCCGCGTCCAGTCCACCGGGATCCCGCGCACCCACGCCTGGGCGAGGGAGGTCAGGAAACGGTCGACCCCACCCGCGTCACGACGCAGGGTACCCACGACCACGGCGTCCGGGGCGGCCTCCTGCACCGCCATCCCCAGCACCGGGTGCGAACTGACCTCCACGAACGCCGCATACCCCTGGTCCACCAGGCCCTGCACCGCCTCGGCGAACCGGACCCGCTCACGCAGGTTCCGGTACCAGTACCCGCCGTCCAGACGCGCCGTGTCGATCACCTCGGCCTCGGAAGTCGAGAAGAACGGCACCTCACCCGAGCAGGGAGCAACCGCACCGAGCACCCTGGCGAGTTCGTCCCGGACGGCCTCCACATGCCAGGTGTGCGACGCGTAGTCCACCGGAACACGACGAGCCCGGATGTCCACACCCTCACAGTGAGCCACCAACTCCTCCAACGCGTCCGCATCACCCGCCACCACCACCGACGACGGCCCATTGACAGCCGCGATGCACACACGCCCCTCCCACCCGGCCAGCAGCTCCCCGACCCGCTCCACCGGCAACGGCACGGACACCATGCCCCCACGGCCCGCGATCACCCGGATCGCCTTCGACCGCAAGGCCACCACCCGCGCACCGTCCTCCAGCGACAGACCACCCGCCACCACCGCCGCAGCGATCTCCCCCTGCGAATGACCCACCACGACGGACGGCTGAACACCACACGCACGCCACACCGCCGCCAGCGACACCATCACCGCCCACGACACCGGCTGCACCACATCCACAGCAGCCAACTCACCCCCACCACGCACGACCTCGCTCAGCGACCAGTCGACATACGGAGCAAGAGCCCGCCCACACGCCTCCATCGACGCCGCGAACACCGGCGAGACACCCCACAACTCCCGCCCCATACCAGCCCACTGCGCCCCCTGACCCGGAAACACGAA
>NZ_JCAJZW010000133.1:0-1105 GCF_059510455.1 Streptomyces sp. NTD91 | reverse complement strand
CGCCACCGCGCTCGCCTGGGGACCCTGGGCGCCCGGCGCCGGAATGACGGCGGAACTCTCCGAGGCCGACCTACGGCGTCTCGCGCGGGCCGGCATGCTCCCGCTCGCCCCCGAACGGGGCCTCGGGCTCCTGGACGCGGCGCTGGAACTGGGTGGCGGTCTGCAGCGGGCCGTCGTCCTGCCGGTCGACCTGGACCTCGAGGTGCTCCGCCGCCGTACCCAAGAGGACGTTCCGGCGCTGCTGCGTGCCCTCGTCCGTGCGCGGGGCCGCCGTAAGGCCGAGCACGTGGAAGGACGGGGCGGCACCGACCTGCGGGAGCGGCTGCTGGCGCTGCCCGCCGTCGACCGGGAGCGCTTCCTGCGGGACTTCGTGTCGACGCAGGCCGCCGCCGTCCTGGGTCACGGCTCCTCGCACCGGGTCGAGTTGGAGCAGACCTTCAAGGACCTTGGTTTCGACTCCCTGACCTCGGTGGAACTGCGGAACCGCCTCAACTCCGCCACCGGTATGCGGCTGCCCGCCACTCTGGTCTTCGACCACCCCACGCCGGCCGCCCTCGTCCGGCACATCACGACCGAGCTGGTCGGCGGCGCCGAGCCCGCGAACGAGGCACCGCTCCCGGCGCCGGTCGCCGTCGGCGACGACCCGGTGGTCATCGTCGGCATGGCGTGCCGTTTCCCGGGTGGGGTCGGTTCGCCGGAGGACCTGTGGCGGCTGGTGCGCGAGGGCGGTGACGCGATAGGCGCGTTCCCGGCCGACCGTGGCTGGGACCTGGATGCCCTCTACGACCCCGAGCCGGGGACACCCGGCCGCACGTACGTCCGTGAGGGCGGCTTCGTCTACGACGCTCCGCTCTTCGACGCCGCGCTGTTCGGTGTCTCGCCGCGTGAGGCGCTGGCGATGGACCCGCAGCAGCGTCTGCTGCTGGAAACCTCCTGGGAGGTGTTCGAGCGGGCCGGGATCGACCCGGCGAGCCTGCGCGGCTCCCGTACCGGCGTCTTCGCCGGCGCCATGGCCCAGGACTACGGTTCCTTCCTCCGCACGGGCGAGCACGACTCCGGCGGATACCTCCTGACCGGCAACACCGGTAGCGTCGCCTCGGGCCGT
>NZ_JCAJZW010000132.1:0-1111 GCF_059510455.1 Streptomyces sp. NTD91 | reverse complement strand
GCCGGGAGCCGGGAGCCGGGAGCCGGGAGCCGGGAGCCGGGAGCCGGGAGCCGGCACGCGGACGCGGTCCGCGCACTGGCGCCCGGTCGGCCGCCGCCTTGGACGCCTGGATGACGGGCCTGGACGTCCTGGTCACGGCGGCCGTGGTGGCAGAGACGGTGGCCCGTGCGGGTGCGCCGGCTGCCCGCCGTGGCCGCGTGGGGGCGGGTGCAGCGCCTTCGTCAGGGGTGCCCGGCAGTCAGGGAGACGCGGTGAAGCGGCGGGTAGGCCGGACGGCCGGTCAGGAGCCGCTGGACGAGGAAGCCGACCGCGAGGGTGGCGGCTCCGGCGGCCGCGTCGGCGACGAAATGGTTCGCGGTGGCCAGGATGACGGTGAAAGTGGCCGGCGGGTAGCAGGCGCCCAGCACGCGCACCCACGTGCGGCGGGCCAGGAAGGCGAGGGTCAGGCCGGACCAGGCCGACCAGATGATGTGCACCGAGGGCATGGCGGCGTACTGGTTGGACAGTGAGGCCACGTCGCCGGAGGCCCAGGAGCCCCAGGTGTGGTGGACCACCACCGTGTCGATGAAGCCCTGCCCGGCGAGGAAGCGGGGCGGGGCCGTCGCGCACAGGGCGAAGCCGGCCAGGGCCAGCAGGGTCGCCGTGTACAGGGCGGTGCGCACCGAGCGGTAGCGGCCGGGGTGGCGGAGGTACAGCCAGACCAGCACTCCGACGGTGACGATGAAGTGCAGGGTGGCGTAGTAGTAGTTCATCCCGATGATCAGCCAGCCGATCCGGTCGGCGGCGTGGTTGACCGTCAGTTCGATGTTCACGTCCAGTCGCTGTTCGGCGTGCAGGATGACCTGGGCGCGATGCAGCGCGGCGGTGCGATGCGCCGGTACGGCGTTGCGGGTGAGGGTGTACGCCCAGTACAGCACTGCGGTGCAGACCAGCTCCAGCCACAGCCGAGGCCGGTGCAGCGGGCGCAGGCGGCCCGGCAGCAGGGGGCCGATGAGCCGGAGCGAGGACGACTTCCCGGTCGCGAGGCGCGGCGCTTGCTCCGTCTCGGTCATGACCGCGCCTGCTCCTGTGTCTGACCAGGGACCGGAGCCGCTTGCACACTCTCGCCCGG
>NZ_JCAJZW010000131.1:0-1133 GCF_059510455.1 Streptomyces sp. NTD91 | reverse complement strand
CGCCGGATGTCGTTGAGCCGGGTGACGAGCGGGGCGATGGTACGGCCCTCACGCGCCGCCGCCTCCCAGTCCCGCCGCTTGAGCTGGTACTTCTCCGAGTCGAGGTACTCCTCGCTGCCCTCCCTGAGCGGGGTGTTCTCGCACAGTTCGTAGCCGCTGTAGATGCCCCACGAGGGCGAGAGGGTCGCGGCGAGCACGGCCCGCACCTCGAAGGCGGGCCGGCCGCCGTGCTGGAGGTAGGCGTGCAGGATGTCCGGGGTGTTGACGAAGAGGTTGGGCCGCATGTAGGCCGCCGCCCGCCCCGACAACTCGGTGAGGTATTCGGTGAGTTCCTGCTTGCTGTTGCGCCAGGTGAAGTACGTGTAGGACTGCTGGAAGCCGATCTGGGCGAGGGTGTGCATCATCGCCGGGCGGGTGAACGCCTCCGCCAGGAACACCACGTCGGGGTCCGGGCCGTTGACCTCGGCGATGACGCGTTCCCAGAACACGACCGGTTTGGTGTGCGGGTTGTCCACGCGGAAGATCCGCACACCGTGGCCCATCCAGTGCCGCAGGATCCGCACGGTCTCGGCCACCAGGCCGTCCATGTCCGCGTCGAAGGCGACCGGATAGATGTCCTGGTACTTCTTCGGCGGGTTCTCGGCGTGGGCGATCGTGCCGTCGGGCCGGTGATGGAACCACTCGGGATGCTTCTCCACCCAGGGATGGTCGGGCGAGCACTGCAGCGCGAAGTCCAGGGCCACCTCCAGGCCCAGCCTCCGGGCCTCGGCCACGAAGAAGTCGAAGTCCTCCAGGGTGCCGAGAGCGGGGTGGACGGCGTCGTGCCCGCCCTCCGGGGAGCCGATCGCCCAGGGCACGCCCACGTCGTCCGGACCGGCGGTGAGGGTGTTGTTGGGGCCCTTGCGGAAGGTCGTGCCGATGGGATGGATGGGGGGCAGGTAGACGACGTCGAAGCCCATGTCGGCGATCGGCTTCAGCCGGCGCGCGGCCGTGCGGAAGGTGCCGTGGGGCTGTTCGGCGGTGCCCTCGGAGCGTGGGAAGAACTCGTACCAGGAGCCGTACAGGGCCCGCTCCCGCTCCACGAGCAACGGCATGGGATCGGAGGCGGTGACCAGCTCCCGCAACGGATGACG
>NZ_JCAJZW010000130.1:0-1142 GCF_059510455.1 Streptomyces sp. NTD91 | reverse complement strand
GCAGCCGCAGGACGAGCGGCGGCAGGCCCTGCTCGACCTGGTGCGCCGACGGGCGGCGGAGGTGCTGGGACACGGCGATCCCGGGGCCGTCGGGTCCGCCCAGGCCTTCCGGGAACTCGGCGTGGACTCCCTGACCGCCGTGGAGCTGCGCAACCGGCTCTCCGCCGACGCCGGGGTGAAGCTGCCCAGCACCCTCGTCTTCGACCGCCCGACGCCGCGTGACCTGGCAGCGTTCCTCGACGACGAGGTGTTCGGCGCGGAGACGGCCGACGCGGAGAGTGCGCTGGTCGCCGAGCTGGACCGGCTGGCCGCCACGATTTCAAGGCTTTCCCCAGAGATGGGCGTCAGGGCTCTCGCCCAGGCGCGTTTGCGCAGCATGCTGGCGGAGCTGGGTGATCAGAACGAGGCCGATGCCAAGGCCACGGTTACCCGGCAGCTCGAGGCGGCGTCGGACGACGAGATCTTCGACTTCATCAATCGGGAGCTCGGCCGGTCCTGAGCGCCGGCGTCGCAGCCGCAGCAGGCCGAACCGTTCCTACCGCCAACAACGTATGGGGCAAGTTCCAATGGCGAATGAAGACAAGCTCCGGGACTACCTCAAGTGGGTCACCGCCGACCTCGCCGAGACGCGGCGCCGGCTTCAGGAGCTGGAGTCGCGCGGGGACGAGCCCATCGCCATCGTCGGGATGAGCTGCCGCTTCCCCGGCGGGGTGCGGTCCCCCGAGGACTACTGGCAGCTCCTCGTCGACGGCGTGGACGCCGTCTCCGCGTGGCCCACCGACCGCGGCTGGGACGTCGAGGCCCTGTACGACCCGGACTCCCGTGGCCAGGACGGAAGTTACGCCCGCGAGGGCGGCTTCCTCACCGGCGCCGGGGACTTCGACGCCGCCTTCTTCGGCATCTCGCCCCGCGAGGCCGTCGCCATGGACCCGCAGCAGCGGCTGCTGCTGGAGACGTCCTGGGAGGCCTTCGAACACGCGGGCATCGACCCCGAGTCGGCGCGGGGCGGTCGCGCCGGCGTGTTCGTCGGCGCCAGCAACCAGGAGTACGGCGCCGGCCTCACCGACGTTCCGGACGACGTGCGCGGCCATCTGCTCACCGGCAACTCGACATCGGTGGTCTCCGGCCGGGTGTCCTACGTC
>NZ_JCAJZW010000129.1:0-1169 GCF_059510455.1 Streptomyces sp. NTD91 | reverse complement strand
GCCTCTATGTTCTTCGTCAAGGCGCCCAGGTTGGTTTTGGGATGGTTTGGCTTGCTGGGGTCATGCGGCGAGCTCGACGTCCGCGGGCGTGCGGGATTCGTAGAAGGTGCCGTCTCGGAGCATGGCGAACAGGACGCTGATGCGTTGACGGGCCAGGCGGAGGAGGGCCTGGGTGTGGGTCTTGCCGCGGGCGCGTTGTCGGTCGTAGTAGGTGCGGGAGGCGGGGTCGGCGTTCATGCAGGCGAAGGCGGACAGGAACATGGCGCGTTTGAGCTGCCGGTTTCCGCCTCGGGGTGCGTGTTCGCCGTGGATCGAGGTGCCCGACTGCTTCGTGGTCGGGGCGAGGCCGGCGTAGGAGGCGAGGTGGGCGGCGGTGGGGAAGCCGGTGCCGTCGCCGACGGTGACCAGCAGGACGGCGGCGGTCCTGACGCCGACGCCGGGCATCGACGTCAGGACCGGGGAAAGAGGGTGGGCCTCCAGCAGCGTGTTGATCTGGGCTTCCATCGCCCGGCGCTGGGTGTGGACGGCGGCCAGGGAGGCGGCCAGAGAGGGAATGACGATGTCGAGGGTGCCGGTGCCCGGCACGACGACGGTCTGTTCGTCGAGGGCGTCGAAGACGTCGTCGATCAGCCGCTGGGCCATGCGCGGGGCCTTGGGCCGGATCAGCTCGGCGAGTCTGCGGCGGCCGGCTTTGCGCAGGGCGGCCGGGGAGCCGTAGCGCTCCAGGAGCCAGGTGACGGCCTGGTGGTCGAGGCGGGGGCCCAGGACGCGTTCCAGCGACGGGTGGAACTGGGTGAGCAGGCCGCGTATCCGGTTGGAGGTGCGGGTGGCCTCGGCGGCGAGGTCCTGGTCGAAGCCGACGAGGACGGTGAGCTCGGCGGTGATCTCGTCGGTCAGTTCCAGCGAGCGCAGGGTGTGCGGCATGGTGCGGGCCGCATCCGCGATCACGGCCGCGTCCTTGGCGTCGGTCTTGGCCTCGCCCGGGTAGAGGTCGGCGATCCGGCGCATCGCGAGTCCGGGCAGGTAGGCGACCTTGCAGCCCGCGTCCCGGGCCACGGTCAGTGGCAGAGCGCCGATGGAGGCGGGCTGGTCCACAATCACCAGGACGGTGCCGAACTTCGCGGTCAGTTTGTCGAAGACGGCCCGCAGCTTCGGCTCGCTGTTGGGCA
>NZ_JCAJZW010000128.1:0-1176 GCF_059510455.1 Streptomyces sp. NTD91 | reverse complement strand
CTCCGCACGTACCGCGGTGTACGCGGTGACGGCGGTCGCCTGCCTGCTCAGCCTCGTCGCGGGTTTCGTGCGCACTCGGCGCGCACCGGCGGAGATCCCCACCCCCGAACAGGCATGGCGGGAGCACCGTTCCCGCCAGCGCAGGAACGCCGCCTGGGCCGCAGGCGGCCGCTGGACGCTGCTGCTCCTCGCACCCGTCCTGCCCGCTATCGTCGCCTGGGCGATCGGCACCTGGGCCGCCCCGACGCTCACGCGCCGCACCGCTGCCGAGATCGGCGCCCGCCAGGACTACGAGCGCCGGGTGCGCGAGCAGGAGGAGCGGGCCGAGGCCGCCCGACCGCTCCCGCCCCGCAACCGGGCCGAGCGCCGCCACGGACGCTGCTGAGCGAGAGCCCGGCCGATTGCCGACCCCATCTGCGTCGTCGCCCAGTTGAGCGGCCCTTCCTGCTCGAAGCGGTGTGGACGTTGAGAGCGGCAGGACTATTACCGGGCGGGCATCGCCTCGCCCCGCTGCGAGGGCCTGGTCGGCTTCTGGGACCGGTTCACGTTCACCCGCCCCGAACCGCCCCTGTTCTACGCCGACTCCAATGCCTATGCGGGCCGCCTGACACTGGCCCACTACGTGACTCGATGCCACAGGGCCGGCGCGGCGGCCGCAACAAGTACTTCCAGTTCACCGCGATCGACGACTGCACCCGCCTGCGCGTCCTACGGATCTATCCGACGCTGAACCAGGCCACCGCCGTCCAGTTCCTCGACTACGTGCTGCAGCGTCTGCCATTTCAGGTCGAGGTCATCCAGACCGACAACGGCGCCGAGTTCCAGTCCGCCTTCCACTGGCACGCGCTCGACAAGGGCATCGCCCACACCTACATCAAGCCCCGCACCCCACGCCTGAACGGCAAGGTCGAACGCTCCCATCGCATCGACGCCGAAGAGTTCTACCGGCTCCTGGACGGCGTCATCATCGACGACGCCCAGGTCTTCAACGACAAGCTGCGCGAGTGGGAGGACTACTACAACTACCATCGCCCCCACGGCGGCCTTCGGCGGCCTCGGCGGCCAGACACCCTACGAACGCCTCAAGCAGAAGACCACGGCCCAGGCGTAATCGGTGATCGTCAGTGGCACAACCGAGCCGATCCAGCCGGGTGAGCAAACCGAGGGGATCCCGAC
>NZ_JCAJZW010000127.1:0-1197 GCF_059510455.1 Streptomyces sp. NTD91 | reverse complement strand
CTCCTGCGCGTGAGCCACGCCTTCCACTCCCCGCTCATGGAGCCCATGCTCGCCGACTTCCGCAAGGTCGCCGAGAACCTGTCGTACGACCGGCCGCAGCTCCCCATCGTCTCGACGGTGACCGGTGTCTCCGCCACCGACGAAGAGCTGACCTCTGTCGAGTACTGGGTGAACCACGTCCGCCGTACCGTCCGCTACGGCGACGCCGTACGCACCCTCGCCGACGAGCACGCCACCGCCCGCTTCCTGGAGCTGGGCCCCGACGGCACCCTCACCGCGCTCGGGCAGGACTGTGTGGCGGACGAAGACGGAAGGTTCTTCGTCCCGGTGCTGCGCAAGGACCGTCCGGAAGCCGTGTCCGTGGTGTCCGCCGTGGCCGCGGCGTTCGCCCGTGGTGCCGAGGTCGACTGGTCGCGGGTGTTCCCGGTCGCGGAGCCGGTGGAGTTGCCGACGTACGCCTTCCAGCACGAGACGTACTGGCCGGCTCCCGCGCGGCCGAAGGCCGGTGTCGGCACGGACGGTGAGATCGACGCCCGGTTCTGGGAGGCGGTCGAGCGGGAGGACCTCGAGACGCTGGCGGGGGAGTTGCACCTGGAGCAGGACGTCGTGGGCGCGGTGCTGCCCGCTCTGAGCTCCTGGCGTCGCCAGCGCCGTGAACACGCCGACTTGGACGCCCTGCGCTACCGCGTCGAATGGCGGCCCCTCGCCGGCGTACAAGCCTCCGCCACGCTCTCCGGGCGCTGGCTGGTGATCGAGCCGGCCGCCCACGCCGACGACGGCTGGGCGCAGGCGGTGATCGACGCGCTCACCGCGCGCGGCGCCGAGGTGGAGCGACTGACCCACGCGACCGGTGCGGGCCGCGCCGAACTGGCCGCGCGCCTCGAAGGCGTCGGGGCCGTCGCGGGCGTGGTGTCGCTGCTGTCCCTCGCAAACGAAGTCGAGGGCGCCGCCGCCCCCTTGGCCGTCTCCACCACCCTCACTCTTGTGCAGGCTCTGGGCGACGCCGGCGTGGTGGCACTGCTGTGGGCGGTCACCCGTGGCGCGGTGTCGGGGGGCCGGTCCGATGGTGCCGTGGACCCGGTACAGGCCGCCGTCTGGGGCCTCGGCCGCGTGGCCGCCTTGGAGGCGCCCGGCCGTTGGGGTGGCCTGATCGACCTGCCCCCGCTGGTCGACGGCCGTACGACCGGCCGTCTCGCC
>NZ_JCAJZW010000126.1:0-1215 GCF_059510455.1 Streptomyces sp. NTD91 | reverse complement strand
CGCCAGTACTGAGCGGGAGGCAAGGTCAAGCGGGTTGGGGAGGTCGACGAGGCCACCCCAGCGTCCGGGGATCTCCAGCGCGGCCACACGGCCGAGGCCCCAGACGGCGGCCTGTACCGGGTCCACGGCACCATCGGACCGGCCCACCGACACCGCGCCACGGGTGACCGCCCACAGCGGTGCCACCACGCCGGCGTCGCCCAGAGCCTGTGCCAGTGTCGCCGAGGCGGACACGGCCAACGGCATTCCGTCACCCCGAACTTGACCGAAGAGGGACGGCAGGGACACCACACCGGAGACCGGTCCGACGCCCTCCAGGCGCTCGGCGAGTCGGACCCGGTCCGCGCCGGTCTCGTGGGTGAGCAGCTCGACGTCGGCGCCCGCCGCCGTCAGGGCTTCCCGGACCGACACGGTCCAGGCGTCCCCGCCCAGGCCCTCGGGGACGACCAACAGCCAGCGGCCCGACAGCTCGGCGCCGCGCTGCAAGCCCGTGAGCGACTGCCAGCGCACCCGGTACTGGTATCCGTTCAGCTCGGCCTGTTCACGGCGTTGACGACGCCAGGAGCTCAGAGCGGGCAGCACCGCGCCCACGACGTCCTGCTCCAGGTGCAACTCCCCCGCCAGCGACTCGAGGTCCCCCCGCTCGACCGCCTCCCAGAACCGGGCGTCGATCTCACCGTCCGTGCCGACACCGGCCTTCGGCCGCGCGGAAGCCGGCCAGAACCGCTGGTGCCGGAAGGCGTACGTGGGCAGCTCAACGATCCCGGGTCCACCCTCGCCGAGGAGGGCGGCCCAGTCGACCTCACCGCCCGACACGAAGAGCGCAGCGAGCGCGGCCAGCACCGAACCGGCCTCGGGGCGGTCCTTGCGCAGGGTGGGCACCAGCACCGGAGCCTCGTCGTCCGGCCCGGTGCTGTGGTCCAGCACGGTCTGCCCGAGCGCGGTGAGGGTGCCGTCGGAGCCCAGTTCGAGGTAGCGGCGGACGCCTTGTTGCTCCAGGGCCCGTACGGCATCGGCGAAGCGCACCGTCGCCCGCACGTGCTGCACCCAGTAGTCCGGCGAGGTCAGCTCGTCACCGGTGACTTCCTCACCGGTGACCGTGGAGACGATCCGCAACTGCGCCGGCTCATGGGCCAGGTTCTCGGCGACCTTGCGGAAGTCGGCGAGCATGGGCTCCATGAGCGGGGAGTGGAAGGCGTGGCTCACGCGCAGGAC
>NZ_JCAJZW010000125.1:0-1222 GCF_059510455.1 Streptomyces sp. NTD91 | reverse complement strand
GCTCAAGGCGGCCGGGGACGACCCATGGTGTTTCGGCCGTTCCCTGGAGTGGGCCACAGCGTGCGCGCCTCACGCGATGCCGCGGGTCCGGAGGACTGGACACGTCAGTGATCGCCTGATTCCCATTAACCACCGACCGGCGGACGGAGTTGGCCGGCCGCGCGGCGGGCGGCTTCCGGACAGCAGCGTCCCGCGCTCAGCGTGACACTGCCTTGATGACCTCAGGCCGTACGGCCAACGTCGCCCGGCTCCGGCACGGGTCGTTTTCTTCGCGCAGCAATGCACGGAGGGCGGAAGCGGCAGGCAGGACAGATCCATGCAGTTTCCGTTTGTCGGATCACGGTGGCACTGCAATTGGCGCCGTAGAGACCTTATAGAGCTGCTGTAGACACCGCTATGGCACGGTGAATGGAACACGGGCAATAAGTGTTCATCGCTCCATAGTGAAGGATCGTGGCCATGGACTTCGAAGGCAAGAAACTCGTCGTGATCGGCGGCGCCAGCGGCATGGGCCTCAAGGCCGCGGAGAACGTGATCGCGCAGGGAGGCAGCGCGGTGATCGTCGGCCGCCCGGGTCGGAAACTCGACGACGCCGTGGCAAGCCTGTCGCGCTCCGGCAGCGCGTGGTCGGTCGCGGCCGACCTGGCTGACCGGAACCAGGTCGTGGAGGCGCAGAAGCAGCTGGCGGAGGACCACCCCGACACCACGCTCCTCGTCAACTCGGCAGGGTTCTTCATGCCGAAGCGCTTCCTCGACTACGAGGCAGCGGACTACGACGCCTATCACGACCTCAACAGGGCGACCTTCTTCCTGACTCAGACCATCGTCCGGGGCATGGTCGCCGGGGGGCGGGGCGGCGCCATCGTGAACGTGGGCAGCATGTGGGCGCACCAGGCCCTCGCCGTGACACCGTCGTCGGCTTACTCGATGGCCAAGGCGGGACTGCACGCCCTCACGCACAACCTGGCCATCGAGCTCGCCGGCGAGGGCATCCGTGTGAACGCCGTGGCTCCCGCCGTCACCAGGACACCCCTGTTTGAGAAGGTCTTCCCCGCAGACCAACTGGACGGCGCGATGGAGCAGCTGAGCGGGCTGCAGCCCCTCGGTCGGGTCGGCACCCCGCAGGACGTGGCCTCCGCGATCGTCTTCCTCCTCTCGTCGGCCTCGAGCTGGACGACGGGCGCCATCCTCAACGTCGACGGCGGGGTCATGGCAGGCCGCA
>NZ_JCAJZW010000124.1:0-1256 GCF_059510455.1 Streptomyces sp. NTD91 | reverse complement strand
GGTGCATCGCAAGGCGGAGGGTCGTCCTCGTACCGGGCGTACGTGGACGATCCCGGCAACGCGGCGAGGTGCCGTGCCAGGCGTCGCGGACCAGACGGGACTTTCGACACACGCCCTAGCACTGATCGCAGGGGTGGGGCGACGCAGCGTCGTCCCACCCCTGACCGGTCCCCGGCCGTCCGGCCACAGCAGTGGGCGCCGTGCGGATCGCACAGGCGCCACCGCTGCGCGCCGCGGCTCTCGCACCACCCATGGTGCGTGCCCGCGCCCGCCGGCAGCCGGACAGGCGGGAAGAGAGCGTCACGCCGGCCGGCAGGCAGTCGACGGCGGACAGCGGCGGGACGGAGTCTCGCATCGACAACATCTGGGCCCGGCGGGCCGACCACGGCAAGGCGGGCACCGTCGGCTGGGGCGTCAACACCGCCGCCACCGGCGTGGTGGTCAACGGTGACGATGTGACCGCGTACGGGCTCTTCGTCGAGCACTACCAGCGGTGGCAGACCGTCTGGGACGGCGAGCGCGGCCGGACCGTCTTCTACCAGAGCGAGCTGCCGTACGACCCGCCGAGCCAGGCCGCCTGGCACAGCCCGACCGGGCGGGGCTGGGCGTCGTACAAGGTCGCCGACCACGTCCGCGAGCACGAGGCGTGGGGGTTGGGCGCCTACTCGTACTTCAATCAGGGCGTCGACATCCGCTGCGACCGGGCGATCGAGGCGCCACGCCGGGCCGGAGTGCGCTTCCACGACGCGGTGACCGTCTTCCTCGACGGCAGCGGCGGCATCGACCGCACCGTCAACGGGGCCGGCACCCCGGTCGTCGGCTCGCACGGCACCAGCCCCGTGATCAGCTACCCCTGAGCCGGGCACTGCGCCCCCCACGTCGTGCCTTGGCCAGTCCGGGCTGGGGCGGACCGTCAGTCGGCGTGGGGGTGTTCAGCACAGCGGGTTGCCTCCGGAAGCACCGGCGGGACGGCCGAGCCCAGTTGGCCGCAGCCGTCCCTTCCGGGGTTCAGATCATGTGTAGGGGATTCGGAGGGCCGACTGGTCTCCGGTGGCGAGGGTGCTGGGGGCGTTGCCCAGGGCGTTCCAGATTTTCACCTGGACGGTTCCGCCCTTCAGGTCACAGAGTGTGCCGCTTTGTGAGGCCGGTCCGGCCTTGTCGGTGTAGTGCTCCCAGCCGGGTGCGGGGTCGGTGGCGAAGTAGTGGTAGGTCTCGACGCGGTCCCACTTTCCGTCTCCGGTGCAGTCGTAGGACAT
>NZ_JCAJZW010000123.1:0-1260 GCF_059510455.1 Streptomyces sp. NTD91 | reverse complement strand
TTCCACAGCGGCAGGTCGTCGGGGTGCAGCCAGATGGTGGCGCCGGTGCGGTCGGCGAGTGCGGGTGCGGCGTCGATGTGGTCGTTGTGCGCGTGGGTGCACACGATCGCGGTCAGTCGGCGGTCGTCGACGGCGCGGGCGACGGCCTCGGCGTCGTGCGCGGCGTCGATGACGATCACCTCCCGTTCGTCGCCGACGATCCACACGTTGTTCTCCACGTCCCAGGTGCCGCCGTCGAGGGTGAACTGCCCACGGGTGACGAGGCGTTCGATCCGCACGGTCATCAGAACACCACCACCGAGCGCAGTACGTCCCCGTGGTGCATCCGCTCGAAGGCCTTCTCCACCTCGTCCAGCCGGATCGTCTCGGTGACGAACGCGTCGAGCGGCAGCCGGCCCTGGAGGTGCAGGTCGATCAGCATGGGGAAGTCACGGGAGGGCAGGCAGTCGCCGTACCAGGACGACTTCAGGGCGCCACCGCGGCCGAAGACGTCCAGCAGGGGCAGTTCGAGCTTCATCTCGGGGGTGGGCACGCCGACGAGGACCACGGTGCCGGCGAGATCGCGGGCGTAGAAGGCCTGCCGGTACGTCTCCGGCCGGCCGACGGCCTCGACGACCACGTCGGCGCCGAAGCCGCCGGTCAGCTCGCGCACCGCCTCGACCGCGTCGGCGTCCCTGGAGTTGACGGTGTGGGTCGCGCCCAGCTTCCTGGCGGTGTCCAGCTTGCGGTCGTCGATGTCCACCGCGATGACCTTCGCCGCACCGGCCAGGCTCGATCCGACGACCGCCGCGGCCCCGACACCGCCGCAGCCGATGACGGCGACGGAGTCGCCCCGGCCGACGTTCCCGGTGTTGATGGCGGCGCCGATCCCGGCCATCACCCCGCAGCCCAGCAGCCCCGCGACGGCCGGGGAGGCCGCCGGGTCGACCTTGGTGCACTGACCCGCCGCCACGAGGGTCTTCTCCGCGAAGGCGCCGATGCCCAGCGCGGGCGACAGCCCGGTGCCGTCGGCCAGGGTCATCTTCTGCTCGGCGTTGTGCGTGTCGAAGCAGTACCAGGGCCGCCCGCGCAGACACGCCCGGCACTGACCGCACACCGCACGCCAGTTGAGGATCACGAAGTCACCGGGCGCCACGTCGGTAACCCCCTCCCCGACCGCCTCCACGACGCCCGCGGCCTCATGGCCCAGCAGGAACGGGAAGTCGTCCGAGATACCGCCCTCGCGATAGTGCAGATCGGTATGACAGACACCGCAGGCCT
>NZ_JCAJZW010000122.1:0-1266 GCF_059510455.1 Streptomyces sp. NTD91 | reverse complement strand
GTCTGCGGGCGGCCGAGTTGTTCGAACAGGGGACGCGGCAGAACAACGACACCGGTGCACCCCGCGGACGCAGCGGCGCCTGCACCACCAGTTCGAAGAACTCCCACAGGTCGTCCGGCACCAGCCGCTGAGCCCTGTCCACCGCAGCAGGCCGTCCAGCAAGCCGAACGAGACGCCCCTTCGGACCGACCCGGCGAAAGCCGGCACCGCCCACCTGTTCAGGGCAGCCGCGAGTACACCGAGAAACACGCGAACCGGCCGCTCTCCCCCTGCGGGACAGCGGCCGGTAGACGGAGGGCCTGAGGCGTCAGGAGTTGGTGCAGCCGCTGCCGAACGCCGGGTTCAGCAGACCGATGATGTCGGCGGTGTTGCCGCAGACGCTGGTCGGCACGTGAACCGGAAGCTGGACGGTGTTGCCCGACAGGGCGCCCGGGGAGTTGCTGGCAGCGCCGTTCGCACCACTGTCGGCGGCGGCGAGGCCGGCGGCGCCGCCGACGGCCGCGGCGACGACGGAGGTGAGGACGAGGCCCTTCGCGATACGCGACATGAGGAAGTACTCCTTGGATTGAAAGAACAGCGTCCGGGCGAATGCCCGATGTCTTTGTCAACGCTCGGCGCGCAGGAGGGGTTGTGCCGCCGAAGGAGTGATCCGGGAGGAGCGGCTTCGAGAGCACCGGGTGGTGCCACCACGCCTGTCGGCACAGCGAGGCCCCCCTGGTCGGCACGTCCGCCAAGAGGGCTTTTCGGACACCGGCGGCCTGGGCCGGTGCGCTCCGGCCGAACAACCTGCTGCGGCCGCGTCGACCGGACGGCTGCGAGTGCCGGACGTCGCCGCGTCCGGCACCCGGCGGATCACCGCCCGCGTGCGACTCGGCTTCGCCGGTAAAGGATCAACCCGGCCGCGATCAGCGCAGAACTCACGCCCGAGGCCGCCAGCATGGACCCGCTGCCCGTGGCCGCCAGGGTGGCGCGGGTAGGGCGGCTGACGACGACGGGGGTCACGTCCGACGGTCGTACCTGGTCGGTGGCGCTCTCGGGCCGCTGCTGTTCGGCAGCGGCGGGGTGCCGGGGGGCCGGAAGGTGGGCAGTGGACGGAGTGTGCCTGCCACTGTCCGAGGGAGGTGTCTGGGCTTGTCCCGGGGGAGTCGCCACGGAGCTTGAGTCGGAGGTGCCCTTGCTCGGGGCGTTCGGCGACTTCGGCCTGCCCGAGTCCGACGCACCGCCACAGGAACTGCCGAACGCCGGGTTCAACAGGGCGATGACATC
>NZ_JCAJZW010000121.1:0-1297 GCF_059510455.1 Streptomyces sp. NTD91 | reverse complement strand
CAGGGCTTGATCAAGTTCCGTTGAGGTCGGGCTTGTAGGTGATGCCCAGGATGGGGAGGGCTCGTTCGGGTTGGTCGCGGATGGCGCGGGTGGTCTTCGCGATGTTGGTCGCTCCGAGGGCTTTCAGGGCTCCGATCGCGAGGTTGCGGAGGGTGGCCATGACGCGGGGTGCGTTACCGGCGTGGACAGTGGAGGAGTCTTCGGCGAAGGTACGGTCGCGGATGTGGTGCTGGGCTTCCACGGTCCAGTGTCCGCGCAGGTGGGAGGCGAGTTCGGCCGGTTTCGCCTGGTGGACGTCGAGGCTGGTGACCGCATAGACGGTCTCGCGGGTCTCCTTCCTGCCGGTCTCTTTGCGGCGGCGGTGAACGCGGAGGGCGAGTTTCGCGTGGGGGAAGGCGATGCCGCCAAGGTTGTCGGCGATGGCGAGAGTCTTGATCGAGCGGGACTCGCGACGGCCGTGTCCCTTGTTCGAGGCGGTGTGCTGGATGGCCACCGCATGCCAGTCCAGACCGTCCAGTTGGGCCCAGGCGGTGGGCTGATTGGGCTTGATCACGGCCACGTAGTGCGCCTTCTTGGTCTCGGCCAGCCAGGCGACATTGGCCTTCACGGAGTGCAGCGCGTCGAAGGTGACCACGTCTCCGTCCAGGTCGAGCGGTGCAAGCAGGGGCTGGAAGTGCCGTGTCTCGTTGGTCTTGGACCCAACCTCAGCCTGGGCGAGGGTGACCGGGCAGCCGTGGGTGACGGCGGACAGCAGGTGCCGGCGGGGCTGGTCCAGGCGGGCGGAGCCGCGCAGCGCCTTGCCGTCCACGGCGATCACCCGTCGCCTACCCGGGGCTGCGGCGGTGTGGCGGTGAGCCAGCCAGGCTCCTACGGCCGCATCGAGTGCGTCGGTGTCGAGACGCTCGAGGACCCTCCCGATCGCCGACCTGGACGGTGCATGCCGCCAGCGCAGCAGGTGACGGCGCACGCCGAGCGTGGCGAGCAGCCCTGCGTCGGCGCGGGCGCCCCACTCGGCGAGTTCGTCGATGGTCCGGGCTCCCGAGACCGCGGCGGCCGCGCAGACCAGCAGGATCGAGGTCAGCGAGTACCAGCGGCCCCGCCGGGAGCGCGGATCGGGCACCGCCTCCAGGAAGAACCGCAGGTCAGACGTGGCGTCCGGATTGAGTGGACCCAACTTGGCCAACACGGCAGGGATCGGGGAAGATGAGACAGCGGACACGGGAATCCTTTTGATCACTTGGCTTAGACACCTGAATGATCACGGATCCCGTGTCCGCTCTGTCATCCACCCCAACCC
>NZ_JCAJZW010000120.1:0-1370 GCF_059510455.1 Streptomyces sp. NTD91 | reverse complement strand
GCCGTGTGAGCGGTGGGGCCAGACTCTTTGTTGTGGTGATGGGGGAATGGGCCGGGGAGACAGTCGGGCCGGATGTGTGGGAGACCTGCCGGGAGTTGATCCCGGCCGGGAGTGTGTTCGCGTTCCTGGCCGAGCATCGCGGCGCGCTGTTCCCGGTGGTGATGTTCGCGGACATGTACCCGTCGGCGAACGGGCGGCCGAGTATGCCGCCGCAGATCCTGGCCGCGGCGATCACGTTGCAGGCCCTGCACGGGCTGTCGGACTTCGAGACGGTGCAGGAGCTGCGGTGTGACCTGCGGTGGAAGGCCGCGTGCGGGCTCGGTCTGCACGACATGGCGTTCGACCCGTCGTTGCTGGCCTACTTCCGCCGTCGTCTTTCCCGTTCCGCCCGCCCGAACCGGGTGTTCGAGGCAGTACGGGAGGTCGTGAAGGCCACCGGCGTCCTCAAAGGCAAGCACCGGCGAGCCCTGGACTCCACCGTTTTGGACGACGCCGTTGCCACTCAGGACACTGTCACCCAGCTCATCGCCGCCGTCCGCGCGGTCATCCGCGAGGTCCCCGGTGCCGACCAGGTGGCAGCCGTGCAGTGCACCGCGCACGACTACAGCGACCCCGGCAAACCAAGGATCGCCTGGAACGACGAACAGGCCCGCGCCGCCCTCGTCGACGCTCTGGTCGGTGACGCGCTCAGGCTGCTGGGCCACCTGCCTGACCAGCAGCTCGGTGAGAAGGCCGCGAACGCGGTGGGCCTGCTGGCCCTGGTCGCCGGACAGGACGTGGAGCCGGCCGAGGACTCCGACGGCCGTGACGGGCGCTGGCGCATCAGCCGGGGCACCGCCTACGACCGGATGGTCTCCACCGTCGATCCGGAATCCCGGCACGTGCACAAGACCCGCACCCACCAGCAGGACGGATACAAGGCCCACCTGGCCATCGAGCCGGAGACCGGCTTATACACCGCTGTGGCCCTCACTCCCGGTGTCGGGCCGGAGCACCACGAAGCCACCGTCGGCGTGGACCTGCTCGCCGGGGAAGACGGGCCGGTGGACGCCTTCGGCGACACCGCCTACTCCACCGGCGAGGCCCGCCAGGCCCTCGAAGCAGCACGCCACCGGCTGTTTTTCAAACCCGCCCCGCTACGGGCAGCCGTCCCCGGCGGCTTCACCCTGGACGATTTCCGTATCGACACCGCCGCCGCCACGGTGACCTGCCCCGCGGGGCACACCGTCCCCCTGTCGGCCCCCGGCGGACAGCACAACCAGCGCAAGGCCGCCTTCGGGAACCTGTGCACCGGATGTCCCCTGCGCGAGCGGTGCACCAAGGCCAAGACCGGCCGCATCCTGACCATCCGCCCCCACCACGACCTGCTC
>NZ_JCAJZW010000119.1:0-1640 GCF_059510455.1 Streptomyces sp. NTD91 | reverse complement strand
AGAGGCTGTTGTCTTTCCGATCTTGAGCGGTGGTAGTCGAACGCGGCTTCCCGGTCGGGTGATCCTGGTCGGGCGAGAGCATGAAGACGGGGCCTCCTGAACAGCTCGTGGGTGTCGAATCCAAAGAGCACCAGGAGGCCCCTGTGCTGCAGTCTTCCGTGCCGATGGCCGGGCAGTCCAACTCGGCTGCTCCATCGTGTGATTGCCTCGCGCACGTGTACGGCAACGCGGCCGACCGGCCCGAGCGGCAGCGCCGGTATCCGACGGATATGACGGATACGGAGTGGGCGGCAATCCGGCCGCTGCTGCCGGTACCGGGCTGGATGCACGGTCGGGGCGGCCGGCCCGAGGGGTACTGCCACCGGGCGATACTTGATGCGGTCCGGTATCTCGTGGACAACGGGATCAAGTGGCGGGCGATGCCCGCCGACTTCCCGCCGTGGGACCGGGTCTATGCCTTCTTCCGCCGCTGGCGCGAGAACGCCCTGATCAAAGAGTTCCACGACCGGCTGCGCGCGCGGGTTCGCGAGAAGCTGGGCCGGGACGCGGAGCCGACGGCCGGGGTGATCGACTCCCAGTCCATCAAGGCGGATGCCGTCGTCGGCGTGGACAGCCGCGGCTTCGACGGCGGCAAACTGGTCAACGGCCGCAAGCGGCACGTCGTGGTCGACACCCTCGGCCTGCTCCTGGGCGTGATGGTCACCCCCGCGGATGTCGGCGACCGCACCGCCGCCCAGGTCCTGCTCGCGCAGGTGGCCGACGCTCACCACCGCCTGGCCCTCGTCTGGGCCGATGGCGGCTACACCGGCGGCCTCGTCGAGCACTGCCTGGCCACGTTCGCCCTGGTCCTGGCGATCGTCAAACGCAGCGACGACAGGCGCGGCTTCGTGGTCCTGCCCAAACGGTGGATCGTCGAGCGCCTCTTCGCCCACCTGATGCAAAGCCGCCGCCTGGTCCGCGACTTCGAACGCCGCACCACCAGCGCCGAGGCGATGGTCTACTGGTCGATGACCCTGCTCATGACCCGCCGACTGGCCCGGCCACACCCGCAGCGAGGGTGAACCGGCCCGGCTGCTGCTCGGCCAGCCAGCCGCGGGCGACCAGGCGTTTCGCCTTCGCCCGCAGCGCCTCCACCCGCGCCGGCGCCACCTCCATGCCGAAGCTCGCAGCCATTTCCTGGCAGGTCATCGGCCCCTGCCCGAGCCGGGACCGGTCCGCGAGTGTCTTGAAGATGCGCTGGTAGTCGACCGGCAGCGCCGACCATGCAAGCCCTTCGCGCCACACCGGCACCTGCGATTTCTGCTTCACCGCGACCGTCACCGGCGAAGGAGCCTCGCCCGCAGTCCCAGCGTCGGCCGGCGCGGACAGCAGCACTCCGACCCGCCGGCGGGCGATCGTCCACTCCTGCCATTCCTCCTCCGCTGCGGCCAGCTCGGCCTGAATGCGGTCGGCTTCCTCACGCAGTCCATCCACCCGACGGCGAGCGGCGAGCTCGTGCTGTTCCAGCAGTCCGACCACCGACGGCATCCGCGACCTCCACAGGAGCGACGACACGATGAGCCACCACTCCCACACTGCCACCATCCCTACACCTGACCAGCGGAAACGCTTTCCTCAAGCTCGGAAAGACAACAGCCTCT
>NZ_JCAJZW010000118.1:0-1747 GCF_059510455.1 Streptomyces sp. NTD91 | reverse complement strand
CCAATGCCACGAAGTTAAGGCTCAGTTGACGGTGTCAAGGCTCCAGGAAGAGGGATCTTGTACGTACTCGGTGCCGTACGGATGAGTCGGCCGTTGCGCGCCCAGTAGCAGAGCTGCGCGTTGAAGCCGCTCAGCACACGCCCGGTGGCGATGAGGCCGAGATGCCCTGCGATGTCGCGGGCGTGCATGGCCTGGTTGGAGTTCTCCGCCAAGATCCGGCAGACCTGTCCCCAGCGGCCGGAAGCGGCCCGGTCTGGGGCATGCGTGGTGGGGAGAGCCGGTGGATGCACGGTGATCACAATGGCGGTGATGGGCGTACTGTCGCGAGGCCGCCCGTCGCGGTTCCAGATGTTGTAGCGGGATGTACCGCACTTGACGATGCGAGCGGACAGCCGCATTCGGCGCTTGGGCAGCAACGCCTTCAGGACGCGGGTGCCAATGTGTCCTACCAGGTCAAGGCGTCCGCTCGGAGTTGCGGCCGCAGCCGTCCCAGCGACGCCAACGACCGTGTCGCGCGCGGCCTCCAGGGCCACGGTGAAGCCGGCCCGGTCGGGATCGCAGCCAGGAACTGTCTCCACTGCGGTCACCATCATCGAGCGCAGAGCCTGGTAGATGGTCAGGAGTGCCCACATCTCCTGGGTGAGGCCCACCGGGTCCTTCGACCGTAGAACGCGCCCTTTGAGCAGGGTGTGACGCAGTGCCAGATAGGCGGTCTCGATCTCCCAGCGCTCGTGATAGAGACCGACCAGGCGGTCTGCCGGGTCGGTGCGGTGGTCGCTCAGCGTGGTGAGCAGACGATAGGTTCCGCCGAAGTCGTCGCCGTCGGCGGTACGGGAGCGGATCTCGGCCTCGATCACCCTCAGTCGGACGCCGCCGATCCGGGTGAGGTAGGAGCCGTCGGGCAGCAGCGCGAGCACCGGTGGGCGCCGGGTGCTGGTGGCACGGATCAGCAACTGCGCCCCCTGAGCCACGACGTCTGCGAGCAGTTTGTTGCTGTCGAAGGCGCGGTCAGCCAGCAGGAGCATGTCCGAGGTCAAGTGGCTGACCAGGTCGTGGGCGTAGTCGGTTTCGCCCTTCGAGGCGGGTCCGAAGGCGGCGGTGATCAGGCCCCGGGTGCTGGTTTCGCACAGGGTCATCAGCATCAGCCGGGGGTAGCCGGAAGGGCCATGGCGGCGCGGCGTGCGGCCGAGCCAGGACCGGTTGCGTTCGTGGTCGGGGACGTTCAAGCTCCCACAGCCGTCGAAGGCGACCGTCCGCCAGCGCCGGTAGCGCACTCCGGGGGTGGACGGCTGGGCCAACGGGCCCGCCAGCACCTCGAACAGCCGCTGGAACGGGACTACTCCGATCCTCCGACGGAGATCGCGAAGGGCCTTCTCCGACGTCTGCGGCACCGCGGCGGCCAGTCCGGCCACGAGTTTTCCCCACACCAGCCCGGCGCCCAGGTGCTCGAACAACCCGAGCGCGAGCACGAAGTACACCCCGACGCGCGAGGGGAGACTGCGCAGCCGGCGCTCGCGCGTCCCGGTCTCCTCCAGCACCGCGTCCACCAGCTCGGTCGGGATGACCTGCGTCAATTCACCGACGTGTCCGGGTGCGAACACGTTATCGATTCTGTACGTGACAGACTGTGTCACAGGGCCTCTGCTCTCTCAGGAAGATCTTGGTCGATCCCCTGGATAGCAGAGGCCCGTCTCACGTCGCGGTCGCACTTGACACCGTCAACTGAGCCTTAACTTCGTGGCATTGG
>NZ_JCAJZW010000117.1:0-1770 GCF_059510455.1 Streptomyces sp. NTD91 | reverse complement strand
GTCGATGAGGTCCTGGCGCGAGGTGAACTCACCGCGCCGTAGCAGTCGGCGGGCCAGGATCGAGAAGAAGATCTCGACCTGGTTGAGCCACGAGGCGTGTTTGGGTGTGTGGTGGACGGCGAACCTCGGGTGTGCTGCCAGCCAGGCCCGGGTCGCCTTCGAGACATGGGACGACCCGTTATCGAGGACAAGGTGGATCGTGAGCTTCGGGTCGGTGGCCTGGTCGAGCATTTGCAGGAAGCGGATGAAGGTGGCCGAGTCGTTGCGGACGATGTCTTCGACGAGGACCTGGCCGGTGTGCACGTTCAGGGCCGCGATGATGGAGGCGGTGCCGTGGCGGCGGTACTCGAACTCGCGCCGCTCGATCTGGCCGGGTTTGACCGGGCGGGTCGGATGGCGGCGGGAGCGGGCCTGCATCGCGGTTTTCTCATCCACGCTGAGCACCACCGAGTGGGGTGGGCAGCGTAGGTAGAGTGCGCAGACCTCGGCGGCCTTGGTGGAGAAGTCCGGATCCTCCGGGCGGGTTAGCCAGCCACGTACCAGGTGCGGTTTGAGGTCGAGGTCGGCCAGGATCCGCCCGACCTGGGACGCTGAGATCCCGATGGCATCCAGGCGATGGGCGATGGCGCGGTGAGTCCAGTGGCTGTCGGTTGCCGGCCGGGCGGAGGTGACAGTGGCGACAATGGCCAGGTGCACGTCGGGGCCGTAGCGGCGGGAGCGACCCGGCCGGGGCCGGTCCTCCAGCGCGGCCAGGCCGTCGGCGGCGAACCGCTTGCGCCAGCGCCGCACGGTGTCCAGATGCATGCCAAGGGCACGGGCGATGGCCGCATTCGCGCCACCATCCGCATAGGCCAGTGCGGCCCGGGCCCGCTGCACCCGGCGCAACGGCGCTGTCCGGGACCGCGCTAACTCCTCCAGCACTTTGCGCTGTTCACCGTCCCAGGCAACCTGGAACGGACTTGCCACCGGCACGCGCCCCACCCCTTCGACTCCATGAATCGCGTTGATCATTGTGGGGTGGCGGCATTCGTTCCACCAGGACGGGGCGAGCATGGGTGGCAGGATGGCCGTCATGGCGAACAGCAGGAGTGCGAAGACCCCGCGGACGGCACCGCGCAAGACCGTGCACAAGATAAAGATCACCTTGCGGGACTCCCGGCCTCCGATCTGGCGCCGCCTGGAGGTGCCGTCAGGTATCACCTTGCGCGAGCTGCACGACGTCATCCAGGCCGCCTTCGGCTGGGAGGACTACCACATGTGGGCCTTCGAAACCGGCCGGGAGCGATACGGCGTCGCCGACCGCGACCTGGGCATCCGCAGCGCCGCTACCAAGCGGCTCGGCCAGGTGGCACCCCGCACCGGCGACCGGCTCCGTTACACCTACGACTTCGGCGATGACTGGGAACACGACATCCTCATCGATGACGTCACCGAGCCCGAGCCGGACACCGCCTATCCTCGATGCCTCACCGGCCGCCGTGCCTGCCCGCCCGAGGACTGCGGCGGCATCTGGGGATACGACTACCTCGTCGAGATCCTTGCCGACCCCCAGCACGAAGAACACGAAGACCGCCTGGAATGGCTGGGCCTCGACTCCGCCGACCAGTTCGACCCCGCAGCCTTCGACGCAGCCCAGGTCAACTCCGCGCTATCGGTCTTTGCGTCCGTGCTCGTCAAGAACTGACGCATCACCGCCCGTCGTCAGCGGCCCGCGTCGCCGCTGACGGCTGGGCACACACCCCCGCAAGATCAATGCGGCGCTGCACTAGG
>NZ_JCAJZW010000115.1:0-1899 GCF_059510455.1 Streptomyces sp. NTD91 | reverse complement strand
CGGCGACGGTTCCGCAGGCCTGGGCCGCGTCGGCGTCGGTCGTAGGCACGACCAGGACGACCCCCGAGACGTCGTCGGCGGCTTGGTCCGCCAGGTCGGCCGCGAACACGGCGCGTTCGGGCGTGCCCGGGAGTTCGAGGACCGTGGTTTCGGCTCCGCGCACGGTGAGGGCCGTCCGCAGGGTGCCGGTGCGGTCGTCGCGGATCGTGCCCTCGGGGACCAGGAGGAGCCACCGGCCGGAGAGCGCGGTGTCGGAGGACGGGTCGAGCAGCTGCCAGTGCGGCCGGTACAGCCACGCGTCGGTGCGTGCGCGCTCCCGGCGGCGGCGCCGCCACGTCGACAGGGCGGGGACGAATCCGTCCAGGGAGTCCGCGGTGACGCCGAGCGAGGCGGCGAGGGCGGCGAGGTCGCCCCGGTCCACGGCGTCCCAGAACTCGGCGTCGGCGCTGTCGCCGCCCGGTCGTGTGCCGGGTGCGCCGGTACCGGTGGTGGTCGCGGGATGTCCGTGGTCGGCGAGCCAGTAGCGGCGGTGCCGGAAGGCGTACGTGGGCAGGTCGACCCGCTGTCCGCCGGGCACGACGGCTGCCCAGTCGACAGCGGCGCCGTGGGCGTGGAGGCGGGCCAGCGCCGTGACGACCGAGGCGGGTTCGTCGCGGTCTCTGCGCAGGGTCGCCGTGAACAGGGTCGCGTCGCCGCCGCCTGTCCGGGTCGCGGCCGCGGGGGTGTTCTGGGCGAGCGCGGTGAGGGTGCCGTCGGGGCCGAGTTCGAGGTAGCGGGTGACTGAGCGAGCGGCGAGGGTGTGTACGGCGTCGGCGAAGCGGACGCTCTCGCGGACGTGGCGCACCCAGTACTCGGAGGAGCGCAGTTCCTCGGCGGTGGCGGTGGTGCCGGTGACGGTGGAGATGATCGGGAGAGCGGGTTCCGCGTAGCCGAGGCTCGCGGCCACGGCGCGGAACTCGTCCAGCATCGGCTGCATCAGCGGCGAGTGGAAGGCGTGGCTCACGCGCAGGGCGGTCGTCTTGCGGCCCTGGTCGCGGAAGTGCGCGGCGATGCGCTCCACGGCGTCCGCCGCACCCGAGACCACGATGGCCTGCGGGCCGTTGACCGCGGCGATGCCCGCGTCCTCACCGTCGCCCAGGAGGGGCAGCACCTCGCCCTCGGAGGCCTGCACCGCGACCATCGCACCACCGGTCGGCAGCGCCTGCATCAGCCTGCCGCGCGCGGCGACGAGGCGGGTGGCGTCCGCCAGCGACCATACGCCGGCGACGTGCGCGGCGGCGATCTCGCCGATGGAGTGCCCGGCGAGCACGTCCGGGCGTACACCCCACGACTCCAGCAGCCGGAACAGGGCGACTTCGAAGGCGAACAGGGCGGGCTGGGCGTACTCGGTCCGGTTCAGCGTCGCTTCGTCGTCCCCGAAGACGATCGCCTTGAGGTCGAAGGGGAGTTCCGCGTCGACCGCGTCGAAGGTTTCCGCGAACACGGGGTACGTGTGGTACAACTCCCGGCCCATGCCGAGCCGTTGGGAGCCCTGGCCGGCGAACAGGAAGGCGGTACGGCCGTCGCGTCGGACGGTCCCGGTGACGATGCTGTCGGCGGGCGCGCCGTCTGTGAGGGCGGTGAGGCCGGCGAGGAGCTCGTCGGGCCCGGTGCCGATGACGGCTGCGCGGTAGGTCAGCGCGGAGCGGTGCGCGGCGAGCGACCAGGCGAGGTCGAGCGGCCTGGTCTCGGGGTGTTCCCGCAGGTGGGCGAGGAGGCGGGCGGCCTGGGCGGGCAGGGCGTCGGGGGTGCGGGCGGACAGCACCCACGGCAGCACGCGCTCACCGTCGGGCGCCGTGGCGGCCTCGCGGCCCTCATCGGGCTGCGCGCCCTCGGCGCCCTCGGCGGCTTCCTCGCGGG
>NZ_JCAJZW010000114.1:0-1914 GCF_059510455.1 Streptomyces sp. NTD91 | reverse complement strand
TCGCGACGACGGCGGGGCCGAGGGGCAGTCCTTCGGTGTCGGTGCCGGCGAGGTGGGCGAGGGCGAGTACGCCGCGTACAGGGTGCTGTGCGGTCGCCGTGCGGAGCCGGGCGGCGAGGGCGGCCCGGTCGGTGCGGTCGTCGCCGGTGACCTCGACGGTGGTGACGCGGTCGGGCCCGCCGAGGGCCGTGACGACGGCATCCGAGGTCGGGTCGGCGCCGCCGGGGGCGCCGGGCAGGAGCAGCAGCCAGCGGCTGTCCGCCGGTCGGGTGACCGCGGTGGGGGGTTCGGCGGTGGCGGGCTGCCACGCCACCCGGTAGGAGAGGGCGTCGACGGCGGTCTGCTGCCGCTGCCGCCTGCGCCAGGACGCGAGGGCGGGGACGACCGCGCCGATCTGTTCGGCCCGCACGCCGAGGGCCTGGGTCAGGGAGTCGACGTCCTCGCACTCGACGGCTTCCCAGAACCGGTCGTCGACGGTGTCTGCGGCAGTGCGCGCCGTGGGGGCGTCGGCGTTGTCGGGGGTGGGTCCGTGGTGGAGCCAGTAGCGCTCGTGCTGGAAGGCGTACGTCGGCAGGTCGACCGCCGGCGCGGTGGGCGGGGCGCCGAACGCCGGGGTCCAGTCGACGTCGACGCCGTGGACGTGGAGCCGGGCGAGGGCGTCGTACAGGCTGGGGATCTCGGGCCGGTCCTTGCGCAGCGCGGGCACGAGCAGCGGGGCCGCGCCGGTGGCGGGGCCTGTGGCGGGGTCGTCGGGGAGGCAGGCGCGGGCCAGGGCGGTGAGGGTGCCGTCGGCGCCGAGTTCGAGGTAGCGGGTGACGCCCTGCTCGCGCAGGCGGCGGATGTCGTCGGCGAAACGGACGGGCTGGCGGACGTGGGCGGTCCAGTAGCCGGCGGCGCACAGCTCGCCGGGGTCGGCGAGGGTGCCGGTGAGGTCGGAGACGATCGGGGTGTGCGGCCGGTGGTAGGTGAGGCTCTCGGCGACGCGCAGGAAGTCCCGCAGCATCGGCTCCATCAGCGGCGAGTGGAAGGCGTGGCCGACGCGGAGCCGGGTGGTGCGGCGGCCGAGCCCGGCCAGGTGCCCGGCGACGCGGGAGACGCCGTCCTCGGTGCCCGAGACGACGACGGAGCGGGGCCCGTTGACGGCGGCGATGCCGACCTCGGCCTCCAGTCCGGCGAGCAGGGGCAGCACCTCGTCCTCGGACGCCTCGACGGCGACCATGGCGCCGCCCTCGGGGAGGGCCTGCATGAGCCGGCCGCGCGCGGCGACGAGGCGGCAGGCGTCCTCCAGGGACCACACGCCGGCGACGTGGGCCGCGGCGAGCTGGCCGACGGAGTGCCCGGCGAGCACGTCGGGGCGGACGCCCCAGGACTCCAGCAGCCGGAACAGGGCGACTTCGAAGGCGAACAGGGCGGGCTGGGTGAACTCGGTTCGGTTCAGCGCCGATTCGTCGTCGCCGAAGACGATGTCGGGCAGGGAGCGGCCCAGTTCGTCGTCGAGGTGGGCGCAGGCTGCGTCGAAGGCGTCGGCGAACACGTCGAAGGCGGCGTGGAGTTCACGGCCCATGCCGAGGCGCTGGGAGCCCTGCCCGGCGAAGAGGAAGGCGACCGCGCCTTCCGTGCCGGAGGTGCCGACGGCGGCGCCGGGGGACGGTTCGCCGCGGCCGACGGCGTCGAGGGCGGCGAGGAGCGCGGCGCGGTCGTCGCCGACGACGACGGCCCGGTGTTCGAACACGGCCCGGGACGTCGCGAGGGCGTGTCCGACCTGTGCGGGGCTCGTGCCGGGGTGGGCGCGCAGGTGGGCGGCGAGCCGGGCGGCCTGGGCGCGCAGGGCCTCGTCGCTGCGCGCGGAGACCGTCCAGGGTACGACGTCGGCCGGGGGCCGCAGGTCCGGCAGGGCGGGGGCGTCGTCGGTCT
>NZ_JCAJZW010000113.1:0-1932 GCF_059510455.1 Streptomyces sp. NTD91 | reverse complement strand
CAACGAGAGCCTGGCCAACCTGCTCAGGGAAGAACGCAGGTTCGCGCCCCCCGCCGACCTGGCGGCGCACGCCAACGTCACCGCGGGGGCGTACGCACAGGCCAAGGCTGACAGGCTCGGCTTCTGGGCCGAGCAGGCCCGTCGGCTGACCTGGGCCAAGGAACCGACCGAGACGCTGGACTGGTCCAACCCGCCGTTCGCGAAGTGGTTCGAGGACGGCGAGCTGAACGTCGCCTACAACTGCGTGGACCGGCATGTGGAGGCCGGGCACGGGGACCGTGTCGCCATCCACTTCGAGGGCGAGCCGGGCGACAGCCGCTCCCTCACCTACGCCGAGCTGAAGGACGAGGTCTCCAAGGCGGCCAACGCCCTGCTGCAACTCGGTGTCCGCAAGGGCGACCGGGTCGCCATCTACATGCCGATGATCCCGGAGACCGCCATCGCGATGCTGGCCTCGGCCCGGATCGGCGCCACGCACTCGGTGGTCTTCGGCGGCTTCTCGGCGGATGCGCTCGCGACCCGCATCCAGGACGCGGACGCCAGGGTGGTCGTCACCGCCGACGGCGGCTACCGGCGCGGCAAGCCGTCCGCGCTCAAGCCCGCCGTGGACGAGGCGGTCTCCAAGGTCGACAACGTCGAGCACGTGCTGGTGGTGCGCCGTACCGGCCAGGACGTGGCCTGGACCGAGGGCCGGGACGTGTGGTGGCACGAGCTGGTCGGGCCGCAGTCGGCCGAGCACACCCCGGAGGCGTTCGACGCGGAGCACCCGCTGTTCATCCTCTACACCTCGGGCACGACGGGGAAGCCGAAGGGCATCCTGCACACCTCCGGCGGCTACCTCACCCAGACGGCGTACACGCACTGGGCGGTCTTCGACCTCAAGCCGGAGACGGACGTGTACTGGTGCACGGCCGACGTCGGCTGGGTCACCGGCCACTCGTACATCGTGTACGGCCCGTTGGCCAACGGCGCCACGCAGGTCATGTACGAGGGCACGCCGGACACCCCGCACCAGGGCCGGTTCTGGGAGATCGTGCAGAAGTACAAGGTCACGATCCTCTACACGGCGCCGACGGCGATCCGGACGTTCATGAAGTGGGGCGACGACATCCCCGCGAAGTTCGATCTCAGCAGCCTGCGTGTCCTGGGCTCGGTCGGCGAGCCCATCAACCCCGAGGCATGGGTCTGGTACCGGAAGAACATCGGCGCAAACCGCACGCCGGTGGTGGACACCTGGTGGCAGACCGAGACCGGCGCGATGATGATCTCGCCGCTGCCCGGCGTCACCGAGGCCAAGCCCGGCTCCGCGCAGACCCCGCTGCCCGGCATCAGCGCGACCGTCGTCGACGACGAGGCGAACGAGGTGCCCGACGGCGGCGGTGGCTACCTGGTCCTCACCGAGCCCTGGCCGTCGATGCTGCGCACCATCTGGGGCGACGACCAGCGGTTCATCGACACCTACTGGTCCCGTTTCGAGGGCAAGTACTTCGCCGGTGACGGCGCGAAGAAGGACGACGACGGCGACATCTGGCTGCTGGGCCGGGTGGACGACGTGATGCTCGTGTCCGGGCACAACATCTCCACCACCGAGGTGGAGTCGGCGCTCGTCTCCCACCCGGCGGTCGCCGAGGCGGCCGTCGTCGGTGCCACCGACGAGACCACCGGGCAGGCGATCGTCGCGTTCGTGATCCTGCGCGGTACGGCCGCGGAGACCGAGGCGCTCGTCGGCGAGCTGCGCGACCACGTGGGCGCCACGCTCGGCCCGATCGCCAAGCCCAGGCGGATCCTGCCGGTGGCCGAGCTGCCCAAGACCCGCTCCGGCAAGATCATGCGCCGCCTGCTGCGGGACGTGGCCGAGAACCGCCAGCTCGGTGACGTGACCACGCTGACGGACAGCACGGTCATGGACCTCATCCAGGCCAAGCTCCCCGC
>NZ_JCAJZW010000112.1:0-2069 GCF_059510455.1 Streptomyces sp. NTD91 | reverse complement strand
CTTCGGGCCGGCCCTTGCGCAGCACCGGCACCAGAACCGACGCCTCCGCGTCGTCCAGGCAACCCTGCGCGAGCGCGGTGAGCGTGCCGTCCGGACCCAGCTCCAGGAACCGGCCGACCCCGTGTTCCGCCAGCACCCGCACCGCGCCGGCGTAACGCACCGCCTGCCGGACATGACGCACCCAGTAGTCGGGGCAAGCCAACTCCTCGGCGGTGACGGTCCCACCGGTCACCGTGGAGACGAAGAACAGCTTCGGCTGCTGGTAGGTCAGGTTCTCGGCCACCTTGCGGAAGTCGGCGAGCATCGGCTCCATCAGCGGCGAGTGGAACGCGTGGCCGACACGCAGGGCGGTGACCTTACGGCCCCGGACCCGGAAGCGCGCCGCCACCTCGTCCACGGCCCGCGCCGCGCCCGCGACGACGACCGCACGCGGGCCGTTCACAGCGGCGATGCCCACCCGCTCGCCGTCTTCCAGCAGCGGCAGCACCTCCTCCTCCGACGCCTGGACGGCAACCATCGCACCGCCCGCCGGCAGGGCCTGCATCAACCGACCACGCGCCGCGACGAGACGACAGGCGTCGGCCAGCGACCACACCCCGGCCACGTGTGCGGCCGCGATCTCACCGATCGAATGACCCGCGAGCACGTCGGGCCGTACGCCCCACGACTCCAGCAGCCGAAACAGGGCCACCTCCCACGCGAACAACGCGGGCTGGGTGAACTCCGTCCGGTTCAGCAACTCGGCATCGTCACCGAACACGACCTCGCGCAGCGGGCGCGACAGTTCGGTGTCGAGGTGGGCGCAGGCCGCGTCGAAAGCGTCCGCGAAGACCGGGTAGACGTCGTACAACTCACCCCCCATGCCGGGGCGCTGCGAACCCTGACCCGCGAAGAGGAACGCCGTGCGCACCTCACGCCGGACCCTTCCCGTCGCCGCGTTCGCCGCCTCCTCACCGGCCGCGACCGCCTCCAGCGCCCGCACCAGATCCTCCCGGCCGGCACCCCACACCACGGCCCGGTGCTCGAACAGCGACCGCGACCGCACCAGCGACCCCGCCACCCCGGCAACGCTCAGACCCTGGTCCCCGGCGACGAACTCCGCCAGCCGCCCGGCCTGCGCCCGCAGCGCACCGGCCGTACGACCCGAGACGACCCACGGGACCAAGCCACCCGCGTCACCCGCGACCTCGCCGGGCATCTCCCCGACCGGCGGCTCCGCCAGCACCACGTGCGCGTTCGTGCCGCTGAGGCCGAAGGAGGACACGCCCGCCCGGCGGGTCCGGCCCTCCGCGCGCGGCCATTCGACGTGGTCGTCAACAAGTTCCACCGCGCCGGCGGACCAGTCCACGTGCGAAGACGGCTCCTCGGCGTGCAGGGTGCGCGGCAGCACGCCGTGCTGCAACGCCAGCACCATCTTGATCACACCCGCCACACCCGCGGCGGCCTGCGTGTGACCGATGTTCGACTTCACAGAGCCCACCAGCACAGGCTGTTCACGGCCTTGGCCGTAGGTCGCGATGAGCGCCTGCGCCTCGATCGGGTCACCCAGAGAGGTCCCCGTGCCATGCGCTTCCACCGCGTCCACGTCGGCGGGCTTCAAACCGGCGCCGGCCAGCGCCTGCCGGATCACCCGCTGCTGCGACGGCCCGTTCGGCGCCGTCAGACCATTGGACGCACCGTCCTGGTTCACCGCACTGCCGGCCACCACCGCCAGCACCCGGCGACCCGCCGCCCGCGCCTGTGACAACCGCTCCACCAGCACCAGACCCGCACCCTCGGAGAACCCGGCGCCGTCCGCCGCGTCCGAGAACGCCTTGCACCGCCCGTCCGAAGCGAGGCCGCCCTGGCGGGAGAAGTCCAGGAACAGACCCGGTGTGGACATCACCGTGACGCCACCGGCCAGCGCCAGGTCGCACTCCCCCGCCCGCAACGCCTGCACGGCGAGGTGCAGAGCCACGAGCGCCGAGGAGCAGGCCGTGTCGACGGTGACCGCGGGGCCCTCCAGGCCCAGCACGTAGGAGACGCGGCCCGACATGACGCTGGCGGCGTTGCCGGTGCCGAGGTGGCCG
>NZ_JCAJZW010000111.1:0-2118 GCF_059510455.1 Streptomyces sp. NTD91 | reverse complement strand
CGCCGCACGCGCCCGCCGTGCGGCGGGCGCGCGGCGTGCGCAGGCCGGGCCACCAGGTCGGCGCGGTCTCATCGACTACCCGCGGGCGGGCAAGCGCGGGGTGCGCCGGTGGCTGCCGTCGTGGAAGCTGGTGACAGGTACGTTCCTGCTCTTCTTCGGCGGCCTGCTGGGGGTGTTCGGTTACGCCTACGCCACGACGACCATCCCCGGCGCGAATCCCAGCACCCAGCAGCAGAGCAACACGTACTACTGGTCCGACGGCTCGGTGATGGCCACACAGGGGTCGACCAACCGGCAGAACGTCGACCTCGCCCAGGTCCCGAAGGCGGTGCAGTGGGACTTCCTCGCCGCGGAGAACGCCACCTTCTACACCGATCCCGGCGTCGACATGCAGGGCATGCTCCGCGCCGTCTACCACATGGCCACGGGCGGTGAGGTGCAGTCCGGGTCGACCATCACCCAGCAGTTCGTGAAGAACACCTACCTCACCCAGAACCAGTCGGTCACCCGCAAGCTCAGGGAGATCATGATCTCCCTGAAGATCGGCGGGCAGATGTCCAAGCAGCAGATCCTCCAGGGGTATCTCAACAGCTGCTACTACGGGCGGGACGCCTACGGCATCGAGGCCGCGGCCCGGGTCTACTACCACGAGCACGCCTCCGAGCTGACCGTCAGCCAGGGCGCGTTCATCGCCGCCACGGTGAACGAGCCGAGCCTGCTGATGCACGCCGACACCGACCCGCAGGCCAAGGCCCAGGCCAAGGCGCGCTGGACGTACGTCCTGCAGCGCATGGCCAAGATCCACAAGATCACCGACGCCCAGCTCCAGCAGTACCTGGCCGCCGGCTTCCCCACGCCCAGGCCGTACACGCCGTCGGCGGGGATGTCCGGGCAGACCGGCTATCTGGTGGACACCGCGAAGAAGTACCTCGAGGCCCACTCGTCGATCTCCGAGCAGCAGCTCGGCCGCGGCGGCTACCAGATCTACACCACCTTCGACAAGAAGAGGGTGAACGCGCTGTCGGCGTCCGTCGCGGCGATGGAGAAGAAGCACCTGGACCCCGCGCACCGCTCGGCCGACAAGGACGTCCAGGTCGGCGCCGCGTCGATCGATCCGTCGACCGGCGCGGTCGTGGCCCTGTACGGCGGGCCGGGCTGGGACAAGGGCCACTGGACCGACAACGCCGACGCCACCGGCGTGCCGGTCGGCTCCACCTTCAAGCCCATCGACCTCGCCGCCGCCCTCGACCACGGCGCCGTCCTCTCACCGGGCCGGCCGGCCTCGCCGATCACCCCGGACTCCAAGTTCGACGGCGACGACGGCATCACCATCAAGAACCAGCAGGGCCAGCAGCTGCCCGACTCCAGTGACCCCACCGGGCTCCTGCACCAGCGCAACGACGTCCCCACGAAATGGGGCTACATCACCCTGCGCAAGGCCATGGAGCAGTCGGTCAACACGCCCTACGTCCAGCTCGGCGAGTACGTCGGCTACGACAACGTGGAGAGCGAGGCCCTGAAGGCGGGCCTGCTGCGCAAGAGCCTGCAGTACGACACCCCCGGCTTCTACATCGGCACCTCCACCCCCTCGGCGATCCGCATGGCCGACGCGTACGCCACCCTCGACGACGGCGGCGTCCAGCACGAGCCGTACTCGGTGACCAAGGTCATCGCCGACGGCCAGCCGCTGCCCGGCTTCGAGGCGCCCAAGGGCAGCACGGCCATGCCCTCCTCCACCGCCGACGCCGTCACCGACGTCCTGCAGGACGTGGTCAAGCACGGCACGGGCACCCACGCCCAGGCCCTGGGCCGGCCGGCCGCGGGCAAGACCGGCACCACCGACGACTACAAGTCCGCCTGGTTCATCGGCTACACCCCGCAACTGGTGACGTCCGTCGCCATGTTCAAGGAGGACCCGAAGAACGCCGGCCTGCAGTCGATGCAGGGCGTCGGCGGCTTCTCCAAGGTCTTCGGTGCCGACATGCCCACCGAGGTGTGGACCGGCTACATGACCGCCGCCCTCCAGGGCCGACCCGTCCAGCAGTTCCCGCCCGCGCCGCAACTGGGCAAGGGCACCGACGAGGGCGGCGCCCCCTCGCCCACCCCCACCCCCACCGC
>NZ_JCAJZW010000110.1:0-2852 GCF_059510455.1 Streptomyces sp. NTD91 | reverse complement strand
GAGGGTGACGGCGGGGCCCTCGAGGCCGAGCGCGTAGGCGACGCGGCCGGAGGCGAGGCTGGCCGCGCTGCCGGTGAGCAGGTGGCCGCGCACATCGTCGGGGACGTCGGTGAGGCCGGCGCCGTAGCCCTGGTGGCCGCAGCCGACGAACAGGCCGGTGCTGCTGCCGCGCAGGCCTCGCGGGTCGAGTCCGGCCCGCTCGACGGCTTCCCAGGACACCTCCAGCAGCAGCCGCTGCTGCGGGTCCATGGCGACGGCCTCGCGCGGTGAGATGCCGAAGAACGCGGCGTCGAAGTCGGCGGCCCCGTCGAGGAAGCCGCCCTCACCGACGTAACTGGTTCCCGGACGGCGGGAGTCCGGATCGTACAGGGCCTCGACGTCCCAGCCGCGGTCCGCGGGGAACGCGGAGACGGCGTCGCCGCCGCGGGTGAGGAGATCCCACAGGTCCTCGGGCGAGCCGACGCCGCCGGGGTAGCGGCAGGCCATGGCGACGATCGCGATGGGCTCGTCGTCGGCGGCGCTCCTGGGTACAGCGGCGGTGTGCCGGACGGCGGGCAGGGTGCCGTCGTCGAGCGCGTGCAGCAGGTGGTCGGCGAGGGCCACCGGGGTGGGGTGGTCGAAGACGAGGGTGGTGGGCAGGGGGAGGCCGGTCGCGGTGGCGAGGAGGTTGCGCAGTTCCACGGCGGTGAGCGAGTCGAAGCCGCAGTCCTGGAACGCCCGGGTGGACTGGATGCTCTCCGGTGTCGGGTGACCGAGGGCGGTGGCCGCGCTGCGCCGGACCAGCGTCAGCAGCAGCCGGCGGCGCTCGTCGGCGCCCAGCGGGGCGAGTTCGGCGCGGAGCCGGCCGCCGTGCGCGCCGCCCGGGTCGGCGGAGGCCGCCGCGGCCTGGGCGGCCTCGGGGATACGGCTGAACAGGGCGCTGCCCGGCAGTCCGCGCCGTCCCTCTGCGATGCGACCCCAGTCGATGTCGGAGACCAGCGCCCAGGTGTCGTCGTGGGCGAGGATCCGGCCGAGGGCCGTGAGCGCCGGTTCGGCCTCCATCGGGGTCAGGCCGCCGCGCCGCAGCCGGGCCAGGACGGCGGGGTCGTCGGCCATGCCGCCACCGGCCCACGGGCCCCAGGCGACGGAGGTGGCGGTCAGTCCGGCGGCGCGGCGGGCGCGGGCCAGCGCGTCGAGGTGGGCGTTTCCGGCCGCGTATCCGGCCTGGCCGGCGGAGCCGAGGGCCCCGGCGATCGACGAGAACAGCACGAACGCGGTGAGGGGGTGCCCGAGGTCGCGGGTGGCCTCGTCGAGGTTGGCGGCGGCGCGCAGCTTGGCGCGCAGCACGGTGGCGTACCGCTCGGGGGCCATGGCGGTGAGCGGCGCGTCGTCGAGGGTGCCCGCCATGTGCAGGACGGCGGTGAGGGGCCGGTCGACGGGCACGCCGGCGAGCAGCGCGTCCAGCGCGGCCCGGTCGGCGGGGTCGCAGGCCGCGACGGTGACCTCGGCGCCCAAGTCCTCCAGTTCGCGACGGAGTTCGTCGGCACCGGGGGCATCGGGGCCGCGCCGGCCGACGAGCAGCAGGTGTTCGGCGCCGTGCCGGGCGAGGCGGCGTGCGACGTGGGCACCGATGATGCCGGTGCCGCCGGTGATCAGGGTCGTGCCGGTGAAGCGCGGCTCGGGACGGTCGTCGTCCTCCCGGACGACCCGGACGAGCCTGCGCGCGAACACCGCTGAGTCGCGCACCGCGAGTTCGCTGTCGTCGCCGGACCGGCTCACACAGGCGACGAGCCGGGTCAGGGTCCGCTCGTCCAGCCGGGACGGCAGGTCGACGAGGCCGGCCCACAGGTCGGAGTGCTCGACGGCGGCGGTGCGGCCGAGGCCCCAGGTGGTGGCCTGCACGGGCCGGGTGAGCGGGTTCGCGGCGCCGACGGACACCGCGGACCGGGTGGCCGCCCACAGCCGCGCCCCGGCCCCGGTCCTGGCCAGCGCCTGCACCAGCAGGGTGTTCAGGTGCAGGCCGAGGGGCACGTCGTCGTGGCCGGGGTGCGAGGTCTCGGTCAGCGCGAGCAGCGACAGCACGTGCGCGGAACGGAATTCGCCCAGGACGGCGGCGATCCGGGCCCGGTCGGCGTCGGCGCCGACCGGGAGGGCGCGCGCCTCGGCACCGGATGCGGTGAACGCCCCCGCGACGGCGGCCGCGGTCCCGGCGGCCTCGGCGTCGTCGGCGCAGAACGGCACCAGCCAGATCCCGGAGGCCGTACCGGCCGGGACCTCCAGGGGCGTCCAGGTCTCGCGGTACTGCCAGGACGCGACGGTGGAACGCTGCACACTGCTGTGGTGCCAGGCCGTCAGCGCGGGCAGCACGGGCGCGAGGACATCGGGGTCCAGCCCCAGCCGCCCGGCCAGCTCCTGCACGTCGCCCTTGCGGACGGCCGCCCAGAACGCCGAGTCGACGGCCTCGCCCCGGCCGCCGTCGTCCCCGCCGGAGACCACGTCCGCCAGCCAGTACCGCTGCCGCTGGAAGGCGTACGTGGGCAGGGCCTGTTCCTTCGCGCCGGGGAACAGCGCGGACCAGTCGGGGCTGAGCCCGTGCACGTGCAGCGCACCGACGGCACTCAGCAGGGCGACCTGCTCCGACCCCTCCTTGCGCAGCGCGGGCACGGCGACATGCTGCTCGACGCCCGCCTCGGCCTCCTGCTCCACGGAGGGCAGCACGCTCCGCGCGAGCGCGGTCAGGGTGCCGTCGGGACCCAGCTCCAGGAAACGGGCGGTGGCGTACTCGTCGGCGAGGGTGCGTACGGCGTCGGCGTAGCGGACGGTGCGGCGGACGTGGTCCACCCAGTACTCGGGGGACGTCAACTCCTCGTCCG
>NZ_JCAJZW010000109.1:0-2907 GCF_059510455.1 Streptomyces sp. NTD91 | reverse complement strand
CGGCGTCTGGACCGGGTGATCATTCGGTTCGCGGGGGATTCGGGTGACGGTATGCAGCTCACCGGTGACCGGTTCACCTCGGAGACCGCGTCGTTCGGCAATGATCTTTCGACTCTGCCGAACTTTCCTGCCGAGATCCGTGCTCCGGCCGGTACTCTGCCCGGTGTCTCGTCCTTTCAGCTTCATTTCGCCGATCATGACATCCTGACGCCGGGGGATGCGCCGAACGTGCTGGTGGCGATGAACCCGGCGGCGTTGAAGGCGAATGTGGGTGATCTGCCGCGGGGGGCGGAGATCATCGTCGACACGGACGAGTTCACCCGGCGTGCGCTGCAGAAGGTCGGCTACGACGCGTCCCCGCTGGAGGACGGTTCGCTGGAGGGCTATCACCTGCATCCGGTGCCGCTGACCACGCTGACGGTCCAGGCGCTCAAGGAGTTCGATCTGTCCCGCAAGGAGGCCGAGCGCAGCAAGAACATGTTCGCGCTGGGTCTGCTGTCGTGGATGTATCACCGGCCGACCGAGGGTACGGAGAAGTTCCTGAGGGTGAAGTTCGCGAAGAAGCCGCAGATCATGGCGGCGAACATCGCGGCGTTCAGGGCGGGCTGGAACTTCGGTGAGACGACGGAGGACTTCGCGGTCTCCTACGAGGTCGCCCCGGCGGCGAAGGCGTTCCCGGCCGGCACGTACCGCAACATCTCGGGGAACCTGGCCCTGGCCTACGGTCTGGTCACGGCCTCGCAGCAGGCGGACCTGCCGCTGTTCCTGGGCTCGTATCCGATCACTCCGGCCTCCGACATCCTGCACGAGTTGTCGAAGCACAAGAACTTCGGGGTGCGTACCTTCCAGGCCGAGGACGAGATCGCCGGGATCGGCGCCGCTTTGGGCGCGGCCTTCGGCGGCTCGCTGGCGGTGACCACCACCTCGGGTCCGGGGATCGCTCTGAAGAGCGAGACGATCGGTTTGGCGGTGAGTCTGGAGTTGCCGCTGCTGGTGGTGGACATCCAGCGCGGCGGGCCGTCGACGGGGCTGCCGACCAAGACCGAGCAGGCCGATCTGCTGCAGGCGATGTTCGGCCGCAACGGTGAGGCACCGGTGCCGGTGGTGGCTGCCTGCACGCCGGCGGACTGCTTCGACGCGGCGTTGGAGGCGGCGCGGATCGCGCTGACCTACCGCACCCCGGTGATGCTGCTGTCGGACGGGTACCTGGCCAACGGTTCGGAGCCGTGGCGGATCCCGGACCTGCACGAACTGCCCGATCTGCGGGTGCAGTTCGCGCAGGGCCCCAACCACACCCTGCCCGACGGCACCGAGGTGTTCCGCCCCTACCAGCGCGACCCCGAGACCCTGGCCCGGCCCTGGGCGGTCCCGGGCACCCCGGGACTGGAGCACCGCATCGGCGGGATCGAGAAACAGGACGGCACCGGGAACATCTCCTACGACCCGGCCAACCACGACTTCATGGTCCGCACCCGCCAGGCCAAGATCGACAACATCGCCGTGGCCGACCTCGACGTCGACGACCCCCACGGCGCCAGGACACTCGTGGTGGGCTGGGGCTCGACGTACGGGCCGATCACCGCCGCGGTACGCCGGCTGCGCACGGCCGGCACCCCCGTCGCCCAGGCCCACCTGCGCCACCTCAACCCCTTCCCCCGCAACCTCGGCGAGGTCCTCCAACGCTACGACACGGTGGTGATCCCCGAGATGAACCTCGGACAGCTGGCCACCCTGATCCGCGCGAAGTACCTCGTCGACGCCCGCTCCCACACCCAGGTCAACGGCATGCCGTTCAAGGCGGAACAGCTCGCCCAGGCCCTGAAGGAGGCCATCGATGACTGACGCCGGCAACGCGCTGCTGCACCTGGTCCCCAAGGCCGAGGCCCAGCAGTCCATCAAGGACTTCAAATCGGACCAGGAGGTGCGCTGGTGCCCCGGCTGCGGTGACTACGCCATCCTCGCCGCCGTCCAGGGCTTCCTGCCCGAACTCGGCCTGGCCAGGGAGAACATCGTCTTCGTCTCCGGCATCGGCTGCTCCTCCCGCTTCCCGTACTACATGAACACCTACGGGATGCACTCCATCCACGGCCGCGCCCCCGCCATCGCCACCGGCCTGGCCACCAGCCGACGCGACCTGAGCGTCTGGGTCGTCACCGGCGACGGCGACGCCCTGTCCATCGGCGGCAACCACCTCATCCACGCCCTGCGCCGCAACGTCAACCTCAAGATCCTGCTGTTCAACAACCGCATCTACGGCCTGACCAAAGGCCAGTACTCCCCGACCTCCGAACTCGGCAAGATCACCAAATCCACGCCCATGGGCTCCCTCGACGCCCCCTTCAACCCCGTCTCCCTCGCCCTCGGCGCGGAAGCCTCCTTCGTGGCCCGCACCATCGACTCCGACCGCAAACACCTCACGGAAGTGCTGCGCCAGGCGGCCGAGCACCCCGGCACCGCCCTGATCGAGATCTACCAGAACTGCAACATCTTCAACGACGGCGCCTTCGACGCCCTCAAGGACAAACAACAGGCCGAACACGCCCTCATCCGCCTCGAGCACGGCCGGCCCATCACCTTCGGCCCCGACAGCACCCGCGGCGTCGTCCGCGACCACACCACCGGCGACCTGCACGTCGTCACCGTCACACCCGACAACGAAGCAGACATCCTCGTCCACGACGCCCACGCCGCCTCCCCCACCACCGCCTTCGCCCTCTCCCGCCTCGCCGACCCCGACACCCTCCACCACACCCCCATCGGCGTCTTCCGCGACATCGACCGGCCCGTCTACGACACCGCCATGGCCGACCAACTCGACACCGCCATCGAACACAAGGGCAAAGGCGACCTCGCCGCCCTCCTCGCCGGCAACGACACCTGGACCGTCATCGGCTGACACCGCCGTTC
>NZ_JCAJZW010000108.1:0-2994 GCF_059510455.1 Streptomyces sp. NTD91 | reverse complement strand
CACGGTCTGCCGGCCGTGGGACGAGTCAGAAACCGTTGATGTAGGCGAAGGACATGCGAAAGGTCCGGCGTAGAGGGTAAGACCCCCGTAGTCGAAACGTCAGCGGCTCGTTTGAGAGACACCCAAGTAGCACGGGGCCCGAGAAATCCCGTGTGAATCTGGCGGGACCACCCGCTAAGCCTAAATATTCCCTGGTGACCGATAGCGGATAGTACCGTGAGGGAATGGTGAAAAGTACCCCGGGAGGGGAGTGAAATAGTACCTGAAACCGTGTGCCTACAAGCCGTGGGAGCGTCGGAGCAAGGTTTGCCTTGTTCTCGTGACTGCGTGCCTTTTGAAGAATGAGCCTGCGAGTTTGCGGTGTGTTGCGAGGTTAACCCGGGTGGGGAAGCCGTAGCGAAAGCGAGTCCGAACAGGGCGCTGTAGTAGCACGCTCAAGACCCGAAGCGGAGTGATCTAGCCATGGGCAGGTTGAAGCGGAGGTAAGACTTCGTGGAGGACCGAACCCACCAGGGTTGAAAACCTGGGGGATGACCTGTGGTTAGGGGTGAAAGGCCAATCAAACTCCGTGATAGCTGGTTCTCCCCGAAATGCATTTAGGTGCAGCGTCGTGTGTTTCTTGCCGGAGGTAGAGCACTGGATAGGCGATGGGCCCTACCGGGTTACTGACCTTAGCCAAACTCCGAATGCCGGTAAGTGAGAGCGCGGCAGTGAGACTGTGGGGGATAAGCTCCATGGTCGAGAGGGAAACAGCCCAGAGCATCGACTAAGGCCCCTAAGCGTACGCTAAGTGGGAAAGGATGTGGAGTCGCAGAGACAACCAGGAGGTTGGCTTAGAAGCAGCCACCCTTGAAAGAGTGCGTAATAGCTCACTGGTCTAGTGATTCCGCGCCGACAATGTAGCGGGGCTCAAGCGTACCGCCGAAGTCGTGTCATTGCAGCATGTACTCCCAACGGAGGCTGTGATGGGTAGGGGAGCGTCGTCTGCCGGGTGAAGCGGCACTGGAAGGTAGTCGTGGACGGTTGACGAGTGAGAATGCAGGCATGAGTAGCGATACAAACGTGAGAAACGTTTGCGCCGATTGACTAAGGGTTCCTGGGTCAAGCTGATCTGCCCAGGGTAAGTCGGGACCTAAGGCGAGGCCGACAGGCGTAGTCGATGGATAACCGGTTGATATTCCGGTACCCGCTGTGGAGCGTCAAACATTGAATCCAGTGATGCTAAGCCCGTGAAGCCGCCCCTGATCTCTTCGGAGTGAGGGGGAGTGGTGGAGCCGGTGACCCGAGCTGGTAGTAGGTGAGTGATGGGGTGACGCAGGAAGGTAGTCCATCCCGGGCGGTGGTTGTCCCGGGGTAAGGGTGTAGGACGCAGGGTAGGTAAATCCGCTCTGTATGTGTCTGAGACCTGATGCCGAGCCGATTGTGGTGAAGTGGATGATCCTATGCTGTCGAGAAAAGCCTCTAGCGAGTTTCATGGCGGCCCGTACCCTAAACCGACTCAGGTGGTCAGGTAGAGAATACCGAGGCGTTCGGGTGAACTATGGTTAAGGAACTCGGCAAAATGCCCCCGTAACTTCGGGAGAAGGGGGGCCAGTCCTGGTGATGAGCTTCGCGCTCTGAGCTGGGGGTGGCCGCAGAGACCAGCGAGAAGCGACTGTTTACTAAAAACACAGGTCCGTGCGAAGCCGTAAGGCGATGTATACGGACTGACGCCTGCCCGGTGCTGGAACGTTAAGGGGACCGGTTAGCTCCATTTCGGTGGGGCGAAGCTGAGAACTTAAGCGCCAGTAAACGGCGGTGGTAACTATAACCATCCTAAGGTAGCGAAATTCCTTGTCGGGTAAGTTCCGACCTGCACGAATGGCGTAACGACTTCTCGACTGTCTCAACCATAGGCCCGGTGAAATTGCACTACGAGTAAAGATGCTCGTTTCGCGCAGCAGGACGGAAAGACCCCGGGACCTTTACTACAGTTTGATATTGGTGTTCGGTTCGGCTTGTGTAGGATAGCTGGGAGACTGTGAAGCATGCACGCCAGTGTGTGTGGAGTCGTCGTTGAAATACCAGTCTGGTCGTGCTGGATGTCTAACCTGGGTCCGTGATCCGGATCAGGGACAGTGTCTGATGGGTAGTTTAACTGGGGCGGTTGCCTCCTAAAGGGTAACGGAGGCGCCCAAAGGTTCCCTCAGCCTGGTTGGCAATCAGGTGTTGAGTGTAAGTGCACAAGGGAGCTTGACTGTGAGACCGACGGGTCGAGCAGGGACGAAAGTCGGGACTAGTGATCCGGCGGTGGCTTGTGGAAGCGCCGTCGCTCAACGGATAAAAGGTACCCCGGGGATAACAGGCTGATCTTCCCCAAGAGTCCATATCGACGGGATGGTTTGGCACCTCGATGTCGGCTCGTCGCATCCTGGGGCTGGAGTCGGTCCCAAGGGTTGGGCTGTTCGCCCATTAAAGCGGTACGCGAGCTGGGTTTAGAACGTCGTGAGACAGTTCGGTCCCTATCCGCTGTGCGCGTAGGAGTCTTGAGAAGGGCTGTCCCTAGTACGAGAGGACCGGGACGGACGAACCTCTGGTGTGCCAGTTGTTCTGCCAAGGGCATGGCTGGTTGGCTACGTTCGGGAGGGATAACCGCTGAAAGCATCTAAGCGGGAAGCCTGCTTCGAGATGAGGACTCCCACCCACTTGATGGGGTAAGGCTCCCAGTAGACGACTGGGTTGATAGGCCGGATCTGGAAGCACGGTAACGTGTGGAGGTGACCGGTACTAATAGGCCGAGGGCTTGTCCTCAGTTGCTCGCGTCCACTGTGTTGGTTCTGAAACCACGAACAGCCCCGCCCTGGTGAGGGTGGTGCGGCGTTCACAGTTTCATAGTGTTTCGGTGGTCATAGCGTGAGGGAAACGCCCGGTTACATTCCGAACCCGGAAGCTAAGCCTTACAGCGCCGATGGTACTGCAGGGGGGACCCTGTGGGAGAGTAGGACACCGCCGAAC
>NZ_JCAJZW010000107.1:0-3132 GCF_059510455.1 Streptomyces sp. NTD91 | reverse complement strand
AGGCCCTCCCGACCGCGACCCGACACCACCCACGGCACCACACCACCGGCCGCGAACACGGGATCCGGCTGCTCCCCGCGCTCCTCCGGCTCCAAGACGCCCGGCGGCGCCTCCTCCAGCACCACATGCGCGTTCGTCCCGCTGATGCCGAAGGACGAGACGCCGGCGCGGCGCGGGCGGCCGTCCGTGTCCGGCCAGTCGACCGCGTCGGTCACCAGCGACACCGCGCCCGCCGACCAGTCGACGTGGGAGGAGGGGGCGTCCACGTGCAGGGTGCCGGGGACGAGTCCGTGGCGCATGGCGAGCACCATCTTCATGACGCCCGCCATGCCGGAGGCGGTCTGCGTGTGCCCGATGTTGGACTTCACGGAGCCGATCAGCAGAGGCCGGTCCTGCAGGCGGTCCTGGCCGTAGGTGGCGAGCAGGGCCTGGGCCTCGATGGGGTCGCCGAGCCGGGTGCCGGTGCCGTGGGCCTCGACGACGTCCACCCCGGCGGCGGTGAGCCGTGCGTCGGCGAGGGCGGCGCGGATGACGCGCTGCTGCGAGGGCCCGTTGGGCGCGGTGAGGCCGTTGCTGGCGCCGTCCTGGTTGATCGCCGTGCCGCGTACGACCGCCAGCACGGGGTGGCCGTTGCGGCGGGCGTCGGACAGGCGCTCCAGCAGGACCACGCCGACGCCTTCGGCGAGGGCGAAGCCGTCGGCGGCCTCGGCGAACGGCTTGCAGCGTCCGTCGGGTGCGAGGCCCCGCTGCCGGCTGAACCCGACGAACGGCGCCGGTTCGGCCATGACCGTCGCGGCTCCCGCGAGGGCCATGGAGCACTCGCCGGACCTCAGGGAGCCCACCGCCAGGTGCAGCGCGACCAGCGAGGATGAGCAGGCGGTGTCGACGGTCACCGCCGGCCCTTCCAGACCGAGGACGTAGGAGACGCGGCCGGAGGCGACGGCGGTGGAGGCGCCGGTGACGAGGTAGCCCTCGGTGCCGTCGGTGCTGCGGCTGAGGCGTGTTCCGTAGTTCTGGTCGGTGAGGCCGGTGAAGACTCCGGTGCGGCTGCCCCGCAGGGTCCTCGGGTCGATTCCGGCGCGTTCCAGGGCCTCCCAGGAGGTCTCCAGGAGCAGGCGCTGCTGGGGGTCCATCGCCTCGGCCTCGCGCGGCGAGATGCCGAAGAAGGTCGCGTCGAAGTGCCCGGCGTCGTGCAGGAATCCGCCGTGCCGGACGTAGCTGGTGCCGGGGTGTGCGGGGTCGGGGTCGTAGAGCCGGGTCGTGTCCCAGCCGCGGTCGCCGGGGAAGCCGGTGATCACGTCCTCGCCGGCGGTGACGACGCGCCAGAGGTCGTCGGGCGATCCGATGCCGCCCGGGTAGCGGCAGGCCATGGCGACGACGGCGACGGGGTCGTCGTCGGTGGCGCCCTCGCGCGGGACGGAGCGGTCCGGTTCGAGGGCGGTGACGGTTTCGCGCGGGGTCTCACTCCCGCCCAGGGCCAGGTGGCGCAGGTGTCGGGCGAGCGCGAGCGGCGTGGGGTGGTCGAAGACGACCGTCGTGGCGATCTTCAGACCGGTGCGGGTGGTGAGGCGGTTGCTCAGTTCGACGGCGCTGACGGAGTCGAAGCCGAGTTCCTTGAAGGCGTACTCCACGTCGACGGCGTCCGCCGAGGAGTGGCCGAGCACGGCGGCGGCCTCGGCGCGCACGAGGTCCTGGACGTGACGGTCGCGGTCGGCGGCGGGCAGGGTGCGCAGCCGCTCGGCGAGCGTCGAAGCGCCCGCGGTCCCGCCGGTGGCGTCCGGGGACTCACCGCGCCCGGTGCGCGTGGTGTGCGCCGGAGCCTTGGGCTTGAGGTGTGCGATGAGCGGGGCGGAGCGGGCGACGGTGAAGACGGAGACGAACCGGTTCCAGTCGACGTCCGCGACGGCCACCACGGTGTCGTCGTGGTCCAGTGCCTGCTGGAGCGCCGTCATCGCGGGCTCGGGGGCGATGACGGGAATGCCGCGGCGCCGCAGCGGATCGCGCATCTCCTCGCTGATCATGCCGCCGCCGTCCCAGGGGCCCCACGCCACGGAGAGGGCGGGCAGTCCGCGGGTCCGGCGCGCGTTCTCGGCGAGGGCGTCCAGGGCGGCGTTGGCGGCGGCGTAGGCCGCGTGGTCGGCGACGCCCCAGATGCCGGAGATGGAGGAGAAGCAGATCAGCGCGTCGGTCTCGGCGGGGTCCAGGACCTCGATGAGGTTCCGGGCGCCGGCCACCTTGCCGGCGGTGACCTCGGCGAACTCCGCGAGCCCGAGGTCGTCGAGCGCGCCGAGGACGCCGACACCGGCGGCGTGCACCACCGTGCGGACGGTACGGCCCTGGGCGCGCAGCGAGTTCAGCAGCTCCTCCAGCGCCGCCCGGTCGGCGACGTCGCAGGCGGCGACGGTCAACCGGGCGCCGTGCGGGGCGACTTCGGCCTCCAGCTCGGCCAGGGCCGCGGCATCGGTGGCGCCGCGACGGCCGACCAGCACCACGTCCTCGGCGCCGCCCCGGGCCAGCCAGCGGGCGACGTGCGCGCCGAGGGCGCCGGTGCCGCCGGTCACGAGCGCCGTGCCGGTGGGGGTCCAGCGGCGGAAGGAGTCCTCCGCGCCGGGCCGCCCGGACAGGCGGGCGGGCATGAGCCGCCGGACGAACGTGGTGCCGCCGCGCAGGGCAACCTGGTCCTCCAAGGCGTCACCAGGCGCCGCCAGTACGGCGCAGAGGGCGTCCGTGTCACGGCCGTCGAGCCGCTCGGGCAGGTCCACCAGACCGCCCCAGCGCTCGGAGAACTCCAGCGCGGCGACCCGGCCCAGGCCCCAGACGGCCGCCTGCTCCGGCCGGGCGACGGTCTCGTGCTCCCCGACGGCGACGGCACCCCGGGTGGCACCCCACAGCGGTGCGTCCACACCGGCCCGGCCGAGGGTTTGGAGCAGCGACACGGTGAGCGCGGCCCCGGTCGTCAGCACAGGGTGCTCGGGCAGCGGGCGGTCGTCCAGCCCGGCCAGGGCCAGCACACCGGCGAGCGGTACGTCCAGACCGGCCAGCGCCGCGTCGAGCGCGGACTCCAGTACGGCGGTCTCGGCGTGGCGGGCGGCGAGGGCCAGCGTACGCACCCGGGCGCCGTGCCGGGTGAGA
>NZ_JCAJZW010000106.1:0-3222 GCF_059510455.1 Streptomyces sp. NTD91 | reverse complement strand
CGCCCGAGCCCGCACCGCTGTCCGGGGGCGCGGGTACCGCCGGGGACGATCTGGACGCCCGGTTCTGGGAGGCCGTCGAGCGCGAGGACCTGGAGGCGCTGGCCGACACCCTCGACCTCGCCCCCGAGCGGCGCGAGACGCTCGGGGCGGCCGAGCCGGTGCTGCCCGTGCTGGCCGAGTGGCGCAGGCGCAGGCGGGAGAGCGCGCTGCTGGACTCCTGGCGCTGCACCGTGACCTGGCAGCCGGCCGGCGCGGACACGGCCGGTCCCGGTGCGCTGCCCGCACACTGGCTGGTCGTGCTGCCCGTCGGTGGCTCGGAGACCGGCACCGAGGGGGGAGGCGGTGGTCCGACGCGCGAGCTGATCGAGCGTCTGCGTGACCGTGACGGCGTCGAAGCCGTCGAGACCGTTCTCTTCGACGTGGATCGTGACGACCGCGCCGCCCTGGCCGCGCGGCTGCGCGCGACGCTGGAGCACAGTCCGGCCGTCGGCGCCGTACTCAACCTGCTGCCCCTCGACCCGGCGGACCCCGCAGGGGACGACGAGGCGCCGGAGCCCGGCGTGCCCCGGCCCGTCACCGCGACCCTGCTGCTCATGCAGGCCCTGACGGACACCTCGGCGCAGCTGCCACTGTGGACCGTCACCCGGGGAGCGGTGACCGTGAGGGGACCGGTGTCCCCGAGCGGGCTGTCCGACGGCGGACCCGTGCCGGACCAGGCGGCCGTCTGGGGGCTCGGCCGGGTCTTCGGCCTGGAGCATCCCCACCGCTGGGGCGGGCTCCTGGACCTTCCGGTCACCCCCGGTTCGATCGCGGAACTCGGCGCGCGCATCTGGGACGGGTTCTTCGCGGGCCTGGCCGGTGACGACGACGAGGACCAGTTCGCCGTCCGCGCCGACGGGCTCTACGTCCGCCGCCTGATCCGCAAGCCCGCCGACCCGGACCCCGGTACCGGTGCCGCCGGGCGGCGTACGATCGGGTTCTCCGGTACGACGCTCGTCACCGGCGGCACCGGCGCGCTCGGCGCGCACCTGGCGCGGCGGCTCGCCGCGACCGGTGCCGAGCATCTGCTGCTGGTCAGCCGCCGGGGGCTCGACGCGCCGGGCGCGGTCGAGCTGGAGGCGGAACTCACCGCGCTGGGCGCCCGTGTGACCATCGCCGCCTGCGACATCACCGACCGGGACGCGCTGGCCAAGCTGCTCGCGGACGTACCCGAGAGGGCACCCGTCACCGCCGTGGTGCACGCGGCCGGCCTGGAACCGCCCGCCGTGGGCGTGGAGGACACCGACCTGGACGCGCTGCGCGCGGTGGCGGAGGCGAAGATCGCCGGCGCCGTCCACCTGGACGCGTTGCTCGCGGACCGGCCGCTGGAGGCGTTCGTGCTGTTCTCCTCCGGCGCGGGCGTCTGGGGCGACGGCGGGCACTCCGGGTACGCGGCGGCCAACGCCTACCTCGACGCGTTCGCCGAGTGGCGCCGCGCCCGCGGCCGGGTCGCGACGTCCATCGCCTGGGGCGCCTGGGCGGGCGGCGGCATGGTCGACGACGCCGAGAGCGACCGGCTGCGCCGCTACGGCGTGCCCACCATGGACCCGGAGGTCGCCGTCGGCGCGGTGCAGCAGGCGCTCGGACTCGACGAGACGTTCCTCGTCGTCGCCGACGTGCTGTGGGACCGGTTCGCGGCGACCTACTCCGCCGCCCGTCGCCGCCGCCTCTTCGACGGGATCCCCGAGGTGCGCACCGCCGCCGAGGCCGCCCGCGCCACCGCGGCCGGTGACGGCGTCGGCGGCGACACAGACGGCGGCCCGGCGGGGGCGTTCGCCGCGCGGCTCGCCGGAGTGGGCCGAGCCGAACAGGAGCGGATGGTGCTCCACTTGGTCCGCACGCAGGTCGCGGCGGTCCTCGGCCACGAGGGCACCGCCGCGATCAGCCCCTCGCACGCCTTCCGCGACCTCGGGTTCGACTCCCTGACCGCCGTGGAGCTGCGCAACCGGCTCAAGGACGCCACCGGGCTCGCGCTGCCCGCCACGCTGGTCTTCGACCACCCGACCCCGACCGCCCTCGCCGGCCGCCTGCTGACCGAACTCGTCACCGGCACCGAGCAGCTGGGCGGACAGGAACTGCCCGCGCTGGAGGAACTGGAGGCCGCCGTCGCCGCGCTCGACCCGGCCGACGACGCGGCTCGCACCAGGATCACCGCCCGGCTCCAAGCCCTGCTGTGGCGGCTGTCCGACAGCCCGGCTGAGTCCGCGGCGGCGGGCGGCGGGACCGACGACGACGCGCTGCTCGAGGCCGTGTCCGACGACGAGATGTTCGACCTGATCGACAAGGAACTCGGCCTCAACTAGACCAGCCGGACGGGCCGAAGCCCCCCGCGGCCCGTCCGGCCTCCAGCCCCCCGCCACCCACCACCCGCCCCCGGCACGATTCCCACCGACCTGCCCGTTGCCGACGCCTTACGGGCGACTCCAAGCCTTCGGGCCTGCTCTAGGGACTGATGACGTACATGGCTAACGAGGACAAGCTCCGCGACTACCTCAAGCTGGTCACTACCGACCTGCGGCAGACCCGCCGGCGCCTCCAGGAAGTCGAGGCCCGCCAGCAGGAGCCCATCGCCATCGTCTCGATGAGCTGCCGCTTCCCCGGGAACGCCCACACCCCCGAGGACTTCTGGGACCTGCTCGTCGCGGGCGTCGACACCGTCTCGGAGCTGCCCGCCGACCGCGGCTGGGACCTGGAGAACCTGTACCACCCCGACCCCGAGCACCAGGGCACCAGCTACACCCGCTCCGGGTCCTTCCTGTACGACGCCGCCGACTTCGACCCGGCGTTCTTCGACATCTCGCCGCGCGAGGCCACCGTCATGGACCCGCAGCAGCGCCTGCTGCTGGAGACCTCCTGGGAGGCCTTGGAGCGGGCCGGCATCGACCCCGGCACGCTGCGCGGCGAGAAGGCCGGCGTCTTCGTCGGCAGCAGCGACCAGGGGTACGGCGCCGCCGCCGCGCACGCCCGCGACCGGGTCGAGGGCCACATGCTGACCGGCGGTTCCGGCGCCGTGCTCTCCGGGCGCATCGCCTACACCCTCGGCTTCGAGGGGCCCGCCGTCACCGTCGACACCATGTGCTCCTCGTCGCTGGTCGCCCTGCACCTCGCCGTACAGGCCCTGCGCCAGGACGAGTGCCGCCTCGCCCTCGCCGCCGGCGCCACGGTCATGGCCGGGCCGCGCAA
>NZ_JCAJZW010000105.1:0-3502 GCF_059510455.1 Streptomyces sp. NTD91 | reverse complement strand
TTCGAGTCCGCGGCGCCGCAGGCCGGCACGGTGGGCGGTGCGGCCGAGGACCCGGTGGACGCCGATTTCTGGGCGGCCGTCGAGGGGCAGAACCTGCAGGCACTGACCGGTGCGCTCGACGTGGCCGAGGAGGACGGGCGGGAGGTGCTGGCGCAGGCGCTGCCCGTGCTGTCCGCCTGGCGGCGCGGGCGTCGGGCCTCCGCGACCATCGACTCCTGGCGCTACCGCATCGCGTGGCGCCCGACCGCCGACCGCCCCGCCGGGACGCTCACCGGCGCCTGGCTCGTCGTCGTGCCCGCGAGCCACGCCGGTTCCGAACTGGTCCGGGTCTGCCTGGACGGGCTCGCCGAGCACGGCGCCCGGACCGCGCCCCTCTTCGTCGACGCCGCGGACACGGACCGGGAGCGGCTGGCCGCACTGCTGACCGAGACTGCCCGGCACAGCGGCGCCGACGCCTTCGCCGGCGTCGTGTCCTTCCTCGCACTCGACGAACGCCCGCACCCCGAGCAGCCGGGACTCGCCGCCGGCCTGGTCGCGGGGCTTGCGCTGATCCAGGCGTGTGCCGACACCGGGCTGCGTTCCCCGGTGTGGCTCGCCACCAGCGGAGCCGTCACCACCGGGGACGCCGACCCGTTGCGCAACCCGGTGCAGAACGGCACCTGGGGCATGGGCCGCGTCGCCGCGCTGGAACATACCGAGTTCTGGGGCGGGCTCGTCGACCTGCCCGAGACGCCCGACGACCGTACGGCCGCCCGGCTCTGCTCGATCCTCGCCACCCCTGAGATGAAAGCCGAGGACCAACTCGCCGTCCGTCGCACCGGCGTTCTCATCCGCCGCCTGGTCCGGACACCCGCCGGCACCGCGCGTGCCGAGCGCACCTGGACCACGAGCGGCACCGCGTTCATCACCGGCGGCACCGGCGGCCTCGGCGGACACACCGCCCGCTGGCTCGCCCGCAACGGCACCGAACACCTGGTGCTGGTCAGCCGCCGCGGCCCGGACGCGCCCGGCGCCGCCGAACTCGAAGCCGAACTGCGTGAGTTGGGTGCCCGCGTCACCATCGCCGCCTGCGACATCGCCGACCGGGACGCCCTGGCCGCACTCGTGGAGCGCGTGGAGGCCGACGGACCCCCGATCCGCACCGTCGTGCACACCGCCGGCGTCGGCATCCTCATCCCGCTGGCCACCACGACCCTGCAGGAGTTCGCCGACGGCGCGGAGGCCAAGCTCTCCGGCGTCGCCAACCTCGACGTCCTCTTCGACGACGACCGCCTCGACGCCTTCGTCGTGTTCTCCTCCGTCGCCGGAGTCTGGGGCAGCGGCGACCACGGCGCCTACGCCGCGGCCAACGCGTACGCCGACGCGGTGGCCGAGCAGCGCCGGGCCCGAGGCCTGGCCGGCACCTCCATCGCCTGGGGCATCTGGAGCGACGAGGGCGGCGGCATGGGCCTCGACGTCGTCCAGGAGCAACTGCGCTGGCGCGGCATCACGTTCATGGACCCCGCGCTCGCCGTCGCCGCCATGCAGCAGGTCCTCGACCGCGACGAGTGCTTCATCGCCGTCGCCGACATCGACTGGGAGCACTTCGTCCCCGTCTTCACCGCCGCCCGCCGGCGCCCGCTGCTCACCGAGGTGCCCGAGGTCGCCGAGCTGCTGCGCGCCGAGGAGGACCGGCTGCGGCACGACGTCCCGGACACGGAGAGCGCCGGACTCCTCGCCCGGCTGCGCGGCCTGTCCGCCGACGACCAGGAACAGGCCGTACTCAACCTCGTCCGCGGCCAGGTCGCGGGCGTGCTCGGGCACAGCAGCCCGAACAGCGTCGAGACGGGGCGCGCCTTCCGCGAACTCGGCTTCGACTCCCTCACCTCGGTCGAACTGCGCAACCGGCTCAACGCCGCCACGGGACTGCGGCTGCCCGTCACCGTCATCTTCGACCGGCCCACGATCACCTCGCTCGCCCAGCACATCCGCGAGGAACTCGTCGGGTCCTCCGCCGCCGACGCCGTGCCCGTCCCGGCCGCCGCCCCGGTGCCGGCCCCAGTCGCGGCGGCCGCGGCCGACGACGACCCCATCGCCATCGTCTCGATGAGCTGCCGCTACCCGGGCGGCGCCACCAGCCCCGAGGAACTGTGGCGCATCCTTGCCGAGGGCCGCGACGTCATCGACATCTTCCCCGACGACCGCGCCTGGGACCTCGACGCCCTCTACGACCCCGACCCCGACCGCGAGGGCACCTGCTACGCCCGCGAGGGCGGCTTCGTCCACGACGCCGGCGACTTCGACCCCGCGTTCTTCGGCATCTCCCCGCGCGAGGCGATCGCCATGGACCCCCAGCAGCGGCTGCTGCTGGAGACCTCCTGGGAGGCCGTCGAACGCGCCGGGCTGCTCCCCGAGAGCCTGCGCGACACCCCCGTCGGCATCTACGTCGGCGCCGCCAACCAGGGCTTCGGCGCACTGGACAACCTGCCCGAGGGCGTCGAGGGCCACATCGTCACCGGCACCGCCACCAGTGTGGTGTCCGGCCGCATCGCCTACACCCTCGGCCTCGCGGGAAGCGCGGTCACCATCGACACCGCCTGCTCGTCCTCCCTGGTCGCCCTGCACATGGCCGCGCAGGCGCTGCGCTCCGGCGAGTGCTCCATGGCCCTCGCGGGCGGTGTCGCCGTCATGGTCGAGCCCATCGGGTTCATCGGCTTCGCCCGCACCCGCGGCATCGCACGCGACGGCCGTTCCAAGGCCTTCGCCAAGGCGGCCGACGGCATGGGCCTCGCCGAAGGCGCCGGCACGGTCCTCCTGGAGCGGCTGTCCGACGCCCGGCGCAACGGCCACCCGGTGCTGGCCGTGATCCGCTCCACCGCGCTCAACCAGGACGGCGCCAGCAACGGCCTCAGCGCCCCCAACGGCCCCGCCCAGCAGCAGGTCATCCGCGCCGCCCTCACCAAGGCCGGTCTGTCCGCGGCCGACGTCGACGCGGTCGAGGCGCACGGCACCGGCACGACCCTCGGCGACCCGATCGAGGCCCAGGCGCTGCTGGCCACCTACGGCCAGGGCCGCGACCCCGAACACCCGTTGTGGCTCGGCTCGGTGAAGTCCAACATCGGCCACACGCAGGCCGCCTCCGGCGTGGCGGGCGTGATGAAGATGGTCCTCGCCATGCAGCACGGCGTGCTGCCGCGAACCCTCCACGTCGACGAGCCCACCCCGCACGTGGACTGGTCGGCGGGCACGGTGGCGCTGCTCACCGAGCCGGTGCAGTGGCCGCGGATCGAGGGGCGTCCGCGTCGCGCCGGCGTGTCGTCGTTCGGCGTGAGCGGGACCAACGCCCATGTGCTGCTGGAGGAGGCCCCCGAAGCCCCGGAGCCCGAGGAGCGGCCCGAGCCGGATCCCGTGTTCGCGGCCGGTGGTGTGGTGCCGTGGGTGGTGTCGGGCCGTGGCCAGGACGGCCTTGCCGGACAGGCGGGCAGGCTGGCCGCCTTCACGGAGTCGGACCAGTCGGTACGCT
>NZ_JCAJZW010000104.1:0-4691 GCF_059510455.1 Streptomyces sp. NTD91 | reverse complement strand
CGCCGGAAGCAGCGAACTGAAGGATCTCGGACGGCTCGCCGCGGCCATGCGCGAGAGCATGCTTACCCACTGGCCCGAGCTTCAGCCGCTGCCCTCGCAACGACCATAAAGGACACTCCGCCCGGCAACCCGGCCAACGGCGCGAACCCGCGAACCACAGGTCTTGACAATTCCTCGTCACCCGAGCACCGGGCACCTGTCGTTCACGCAACCGCGGCAGGGCCGAATGCACAGACGTTCCGTCCGCGCGGCCGTTCTGGATGCCGGGTGCCTGCCCCCGACCCTCGTGGGCCTCTGTCTCACATCGTGCCGGCCACCAAGCAAAGAGCCGTGCCGCCGCCCGCGGTCACGGCCGGGGTCCCCCGTGCGGTGAGACTGCTCGGGGCGGCCGTGGTGGCCTACGCCAGCTGCCGACGGGGCGCGCCGGATGCGCGACGGTGGAGCCCACGCAAATTTCCGAACCTCGATCGCCCCGAAAAATCATACTCGGCGCGGTGCGGCTCCGCCCTGCCAGCGGTAGAGGTCGCGCAGCAGGGAAATCTCGGCGCCGTGATGGATCAGCTCCCTGTTGACGTGCAGAACGATGCCCTCCATGGGAAACCGCTCAGGACCCACCGCGGGCTGATTCTCCAGGTCAGCGTCCGAGAGCCCGCAGACCCCCGCGTTCCATCTCCCGTACATCTCATCGAGCTGTCTTAGCGCCTCGTCAGCGGTCCCCGCGTAGGCGAATGTCTGGAAGTCGACGTCCTGGCCGCGGAAGTGCCATCCGACCCGATAGCCCAGGCACGAGACGATGATGTGCGCCAGCCGCCAGGCAATCGTGGTCACCGGCGCCGGCACCGGGTCAGGGGACGCGTAGTCCACCGTCCACTCCCCCGATCCTGCCGGTATCGCCGCGACTGACGTGCCGCGTGGGCGGATGCTCCAGCAGCCGCGCACCGGCTCCCAGAAGTACTCCTCATCGGTAAGACCGGCCAGCCGCGGCCGCAGGTTCTCGCGCCAGTGCCAGTCCAACTGCTCCGCGAGTCGCTCGCTTCTTGTCACTTCTGCACACTACAGACAACGCGGATCTGGCTGCGGGCCTCCGCAAGGCCCGCAGCCCACCGGATCCATCCATCAGCGTGATGCGTACTCGATGTACAGGGGCGTCGCCAGAATGCTGCCGGAGTTGTCCACGGCAAGGATCCGTGCAATTCCGCCAAGCCGTACTGGTGGTGTCCACCCTTCGGCATGCGGCGCCTCGAGTTCGCACAGCAGAGTCACGGCTGACAGGGCGCGGTCTGCGGCGCCGAGTTCCGGGAGGTATCCGATCGCTGCGTGTCCCGGGAGTTGCTGCAGAGCGTGAGCGTAGGCACGGATGGCTTCGACATAGTAGTGACCGACCTGCTGGCCGTCGGAGATTCCGTCGCCCGTCGCCCGTCGACGGTCCAGAACGTGGGCTGACGAGCCGACGAGGACAAACGGCGGCTGCTCGGGGTACTGCGCGGCAGCGAAATAGACGAGCCCCTCCACCACTGGATGGCCACGCACCCTGTCACCGCCCGGCCAGGCACTGCCGAATCTGAATTCCTCGTCGAACTCGATCCAGTGGCCGACCGCCAAGCCCGGTTCAGTCCGTTGCCGATGCCCGTACTTCCGCTCGATCATCTTCACTACGGCGTCCAGCGCACCGATGAGCGATGTCCGGCTATCGCCGGCCATCGAGGCCTTCACAGACAGCACGCCAGCATTGAGCCCCGCTTCCAGACCGAGGCGGTCACCGATCCGCCCGGGAAGCTGAGGTACCAAGACCCCCATCTTCGACTCGGACAGGTACAGCAGATCCCGCATGGCAGGCCGTACGCGGCGCAAAGGCATCAGTGCTTCCTCCTTGAGGGGACAGCGGCAGCAGCAACTGCATATCAGAACGGCCGAACGTACAGCGGGCGGCAACCGGGCAGTGTGTCCCTGCCCACGGTGATGCCGACCGCGGCCGCCAGGCGGGCCCCCGGCCCGGCCGGCCATCGCCAATCCGATCTGTGTCAACAGCCCGCTCAGCAAAGGGGTAGAGCGGCCGTGCGGAGTCGTCAGCCCTGCGATCTGCTCGGCGAACGTCACTGCCGGGCAGGTGGGATTCTCACAGCGGAAGCGACGTATGTGTAAGTCGATCACGACACCAAGACCGCCCACAGCGGCATCCCGCAGCTTGCGTACATACCCGCCGTGCACCCGCGACGAGCTATGACCGCAGCGGCAGGCCCCCGTCGCCGACCGCGCTCGTGCCCGCAGTACAACCTTGTCCGGCCGTCGCTCGGCCTCCTCGATCAGCAGCGCGGACAGGTACGGAAACAGCTCCAGGAGCACATCACGAGAGCACCCGATGCCTGATCGCGAACAGTCGGCCCAGCCCGCTCAACGGTCCGGATCCCAAGATCGTCGACAGAACCCGGATCTTCACGTGGATGGCGTCGACGAAGACCACCGGACAGACGACGTCGAGAGGCCGGTTCTGCCACTCGGCCATGCCCTCCAAGACTTTGTCCGTGATCGTGGAGATCGTCTGCCTGGAGACCTCGGCGCCATGGACCTCCGCGAGGTGGGTCTGGACCTCACCGGTGGTCAGGCCCTTGGCGGCCAGCGAGATCACCATCTCGTCGACGCCGGTCAGACGCTTCTGCCGCTTCTTGACGATCTTCGGCTCGAACGAACCGTCCCGGTCGCGAGGCACGGCCATCTCCACCGGACCCACCTCGGTCAGCACGGTCTTGGAGCGTTTGCCGTTGCGGGAGTTGCCGCCGTCCTTGCCCGCCGGACCGTGCTTGTCATAGCCGAGGTGATCGCTGATCTCGCCTTCCGGGGCGGACTCCAGCAGCCGTTTGGTCAGCTGCTGGAGCATTCCGCCCTCCCCGGTCAGCTGCAGGCCCTCGGCCTGGACCCGGCTCACCAACTCGTCGATCAGCTGGTCGTCCACGGCCCTTGCCGACACATCCGCTGCCGACTCGGCAGCCTCCTGCGCGGCCACGTTCTCACTGCTCATCGATGCGTCTTCCATGATCGGGAGTTACACCGAACGATTTGCAGTCCCAGGCGAGCACGTCTGCTGCCATGAGCAGCGGAAGTTGTTCTTGCCGCCCAGCGTGTAGTCGTAGACGCGGGCGGAGTGCGCGCGGTGGGTCTGCAGGCCGGTGGCTGGCTTCCGATCGTTCTCGTCGAGCTTCATCCACGCGGGCGTTTCAGACGGCAGCAACGAGTGATCTCCATGGGGCCGGCGATGCGCAGTCGAGACGAACGACATGGATCATCGCTGATCTTGGGGTAGGGCAGTGGCAGCGCAGTGAATGGGCGTGCAACTTCGGCCGGCCGATCAGGCGTCAAGGTGTGCAGAGGCTGTGCTCGACCAAGAACGCGGCCCCGCCCGTCCTTTTAGAGAGGTTCCAGTGACACACCACGGCAGCCGCGCTCGTACTCTGCACACTGTCTTCGCCACCGCCCCCGCTCGCGCGGTGGTGGTCGCCGCGGCCGGGACGGCGCTGCTGGCGGGGTGCAACTCGGGCGGCGCGACCACCTCCGTCGCAGGTTCTGCGCATTCCGCAAGCTCCGCGAGTTCCGCAAGCTCCGCGAGTTCCACACCCTCCGCGCCTGCTGCGTCGTCGGAGCCCTCCACGCCTGCTGCGTCGTCGGAGCCCTCCGCGCCCTCCGGGTCGCCCTCCGCCGACTCGACCGCCGCGGCCAACAGCGACTGCCGCTCGCTGGTCGTAACGCCCGCGGAGAAGGCCGCCGTCACCACCGCCTACGGCCGCCAAAGCCAGCCGCAGCTGGTGCACATCCAGCCCGAACCCGGGACCTTCTTCTACGGCATCTGCCACGGTGTCCACTACGCCGCCGCGCAGTTCGAGCCCACCGCGGGCGCCAGCGAGGCCGAACTCGTCGCCAGCCAGGATGAGGGCTCTGCGATGAAGTACTTCTCCCAGGGCGCGGATGGCGGCTGGGAATTCATCGCCTCTAACGGCTTCCCCGCCGCGCCGGGCGGCTGCGCGGCGATCCCGCAGATCCCGGCGGCCCTCGCGGCGGCCTGGGCAGACTGCGCAGTGAAGTACTGACCCGCGCCGAGCCGCTTCGCACTACCTGTCGAGCCGTCAAATCACGAACCCCGTCACCAGGCCCGACGAGGCCCAGACCCTACGACGCCGAAGTCAGTAATCCGTACCGGTGATTCTGGCGCACGTCGGGTGTGCGGGGCTTCCTGTCCCAGAGCGACGGCTAGACCCGACACTACACGCCCATTGGACGACCTGGGGGCGGAGCGCGGCGTGCAGCACTGCTCCGGCCTCAAGGACCTGTCCGACATTTGGACGGCCGCAATCTGTCCGCGCCCGCCGGTCGTTGAGTCCAGCGCGCCGTCCGGGCTACTCGCGTGAGACAACGAAATCCCCCCTCCCCGGAGGCACTCTCGACCCTCATAATCGCTGCCGGAACGGCCGCAACTTGCCCCATCCCAGAAGCCGAAGCCTTTCGGCTCCTGGCAGGAATGTGATGCACCCGCCAGTCTCGCCTCCCTGACCGATGCGCTCGCACCCACTGTCACCCGGCGGTCAGGCAGCTGAGCCCGTCCTGCCAGATACAACCGCTGCCGAGAAGCCAGCCCACCAGCACGGCCAGCTCAGGTGAAGTGAGCAAAATCCGGCCTACCGATCTTCAAACACTAGGTGGTT
>NZ_JCAJZW010000103.1:0-4862 GCF_059510455.1 Streptomyces sp. NTD91 | reverse complement strand
ACCCCTACGCCGTGGCCACCCCCGGCGCAGGCGGTGACAACTGCCGGGCCAGCCAGGTCGGTACGCCGCCGAGCAGGCGGAACAGTCTGCGGGCCTCCTCGCGCAGGCGGGACGCCTCCGGTTCGGTCTCCGCGTCGGCGAGCGAGGCCAGCGCGGGGGCCGTACCCACCAGGTAGCCCAGCTCCTCGCGGATCCGCAGGGATTCCGCGAACCCGTTCCGTGCCTCGGCCAACTCCCCGTCACGCAGGGCGAGTCCGGCCAGGTGGCGCCAGGTGAAGGACAGCAGCAGCGCGTCCGCGTGCGCGGTGGCGCCCGCATGCGCCCGGCGGTACGCGGCCCGCGCCGCCTGCGGGGAGCGGGTCAGGTTCTCGGCGATCAGGCCCCGGCGGAAGTCCAGCAGGGCCCGCAGGGGCGCCCCCGGAGGAATCAGCGCCGCCGCCCGCCCCTGCGCGGCCCGCGCCTCGTCCGCGCGGTCCCGGACGCCGTGCAGCGTGGCCGTGTAGGCGAGCTGGCCGCGCTCGCAGGCGGCCGCGCCCCGCTCCTCGTCGGTGTGCGCGAGCGCCTCCGCGGTGCGCAGCGCGTCCTCCGCGTCCGCCCACCCCCGCTCGGTGTACAGACACCGTTCGACGAGCAGCGCGGCCCGCTGCAGGGCCGTGGCGGGGGTGTCCGGTGGCAGCAGGGCCGCCGCGTCCGCCCAGCAGGCCCGCGAGCGCAACCGCCATACCGCGGTCTGGAGAGGATCGTCACCGGCGGTCGTTCCGTTACCAGACATGGCGGTGTGCGCCACGTTGCCCTCCCCGAGCACGCCATCGAGCTGTTGAGTGGTGGCGGCATTCCAGCACCAATCGCGGCGCCGGGCCAAGAGGGTGGGTGAAAGATTTCACAAAGTGGTGGGGTGCGGGCGTGACCGGTTCGGCCGCCACGCGCCCAGCCGACCTCAGCTCATGCGCAGGGCGAGGAAGAAGTCGAGCTTGTCCTCCAGGCGCGAGAGGTCCCGTCCCGTCAACTGCTCGATCCGGCTCACCCGGTAGCGCAGCGTGTTGACGTGCAGGTGGAGCCGGGTGGCGCAGCGGGTCCAGGAGCCGTCGCAGTCCAGGAAGGCCTCCAGGGTCGGGATCAGCTCGGCCCGGTGGCGGCGGTCGTACTCCCTCAGCGGGTCCAGCAGGCGGGCCGTGAAGGCGCGGCGGACGTCGTCCGGGACGAAGGGGAGCAGCAGGACGTGCGACGCCAGCTCCTGGTGTCCCGCCGCGCAGACCCGGCCCGGACGGGCGGCCGCGACCCGGCGGGCGTGCCGGGCCTCCTCCAGGGCACCGCGCAGCCCCTCGGCGGAGTGCACGGCCGCGCTGACGCCGAGGGTGAGCCGGCCGTCGTCGCCCAGGCCCGCTGACAGTGTCTCCCGTACCGCCCGCAGCAGGGAGTCGGCCAGCAGGCCGGTCTCCGAGCCGTCGTGCTCGGCGGCGACCGCGGGCAGCGGCACCAGGGCGATCGCCTCGTCACCGGTGTGCGCGACGGCGATCCGGTCGGACGGCTCCGGGCCGGTCGCCAGCGGGTCGACCAGCACTTCCTCCAACAGCGACTGGGCGACCGGGCCGCCCTCGACCTCTCCCGCCCGTCGCCCGCCCCCGCCCTCGGCCGAGGGCCCTGCGGGCCCGCCATCCTGTTGGTCCCACTCCACGCGGGCCACCACGACCTGCCAGTGCGGGGCCGCGCCGAGACCGGGCAGCAGCACCGGGGCGGCCACCCGAAGGCGGGCGGCTATCTCGGCCGGTGCGGCGCCCGTCTGGACCAGCTCCAGCACCTCCTGGGCGAGCCGGCGCCGCACCGTGCGCGCGGCGTCCCGCCGGTCCCGCTCGACGGCGATCAGCTGGGTGACGCCCCGCAGCAGGTCCAGGCGCTCCGCGGGCCAGTCGCCGGCGTCCGCCCCGACGGCCAGCAGCCAGTCCGACAGCACCGTCTCGCGCACGTCGCGGGCGCCCTGCGGGGAGTGTCCGGAGGAGTGGACAGGGAACAGCGAGTACGTCGTACCGCCCAGCAGGACCCGGTGCGGGCCGCGCCGGCCGGTGCGGGTGGCCGCCAGATGCTCGGCGGCGAGCCTGGCGCAGGTCTCCGCGGACAGCGCCGGGCCGTGGACCTTGGAGCCGGCGATCAGCCGCCCGGTCGGGGCAAGTACCCAGGCGCGCAGGTCCAGATCGGAGCCGAGCAGGTCGAGGACCACGTCCGGACCGCCGCCCGCCGGACCCGAGGTCATCATGCGCCGGTGCCGGTCCACGACCACCGCGAGGTCCCCGGCGCGCTCCCCGGAGACCTGCCGCACGACGTGTTCGGTGATCGTCGCGAACGCCACGGACTCGTGCACCGCGAACAGCGGCAGCCGGTGTTTGGCGCAGGCCACGACCAGGTCGTCGGGTATGTCGCCCAGCTCCGCCTCGCCTGCAGCGAGCGCCGCCACCCCGGCCTGCACGAGGATCCGTACGAACGGCTCGGAGTCGTCGGCGTCCCGGCGCCAGGCAAGGCCGGTGAGCACCAGCTCGCCCCCGGAGAGGTAGCGGCTCGGGTCACGCAGGTCGGTGGTCATGACCCCGCGCACCGACCGGTCCAGCTCCTCCTCGCCGCCGAGCAGCCGCAGCCCCAGCGCGTCGGTGTCCAGAAGTGCGCGCAGCCGCATCTCGTCGCCGCCGTTCTTTGTCTCGAAACCTACGATGATCTTGGAGGGTGACGGAGGACTCGCCCGGAATCGGACGCAGTGGGCGTTCTCCGGGTCTCCGTGCTGTTTCCTGCGGTTCCGCCGGAAATCGGAGAGGTGACCGACGACCTCCGTTCATATGAATCTACAAGATGCCCGTCGTGGCCAGCCAACTCCTTCATGTTTTCGGTGACTGACCCGGCCGGAGCGCCGGACGGTGTACTGAGCCCACTCCACGTGAACGGGGCATGAACGAGCCGGGTCCGCCGCTCGCGGAATGGCTCGATCCGTACGACCCCCGAGAAGCGGAAGAGAGCCGGTCATGGACTTCCTGCGCCCCGCCGGCCGTCCTCGCGGCGATCCGGCGTGCGAGCGGGCGGGAGCCCGGCCGCACGCCGGTGCGGCCCGGGCGCCGTACGGGACCGCGTAACAACCCCACAGCTCTCCGGGCGGCGCCGGGAACGTCACACACTCCACCGCGCCACCCGGGAGGAACCCCTCGAGTTCCGCACCGCTCGCGGTCCTCGCACCACCACCCCCTTCGTTCGTCTCGGGCCGTCCCCCGGGTCGTCCATTCCCCGATCCCGTACCTGACAGAGCAGGTGTACGGGTGCTCCGATGAACCTTGGGAGATGGCACCATGACCCAGCAGTCAGTGGAGCCGACGACCACCGCCGAGGACGCGGGCGCGGGTTCGCGCCCCTCGGCCGGAAGGTCGTGGCTCGACCGGTACTTCCACATATCCGAACGAGGATCCACCGTCGCGACCGAGGTCCGCGGTGGCGTCACCACCTTCATGGCGATGGCGTACATCCTTCTGCTCAACCCGGTGATCCTCAGCGGCGCGGACAGGTCCGGCGACTCCCTGAGCCAGAAGGCGCTCATCACGGCCACCGCGCTCGGCGCGGCGGTCACCACTCTCCTCATGGGCTGGGCCGGCAAGGTGCCGCTCGCCATGGCCGCCGGACTGTCCGTCTCCGGTGTGCTGGCCGGGCTGGTGATGGGGACCAAGACCCTGACCTGGGCGCAGGGTCTCGGCATGTGCGTCGCGTACGGCGTCGTGATCATGCTTCTCGTGGTCACCGGCCTCCGTGAGATGATCATGAACGCGATCCCACTGCCGCTCAAGCACGGCATCACGATGGGGATCGGCCTGTTCATCGCGTTCATCGGCCTGGTCAAGGCCGGATTCGTGCACGCCGGTACGGCGACCCCCGTGACGCTGGGCGACAAGGGCGAACTCGTCGGCTGGCCCGTCCTGCTCTTCGCGGTCACGCTGCTGCTCATCTTCGCGCTGCAGACCCGGAACGTGCCGGGCGCCATCCTCATCGGCATCGTCACCGGCACCCTCCTCGCGGTCGTCGTCAACGCGTTCGGGCTCGTGCACGACGCGTCCTGGGCCAACGGCGAGGGCCCCGCGCTGCACGGCGGCGCCGTGTCCATGCCGGACTTCTCGCTCATCGGCAAGGTGTCCTTCAGCGGCCTGGGCGACGTCGGCTACATGACGGTCACCATGATCGTCTTCACTCTCGTGCTCGCCGGGTTCTTCGACGCGATGGCCACCATCATCGGCATCGGCACCGAGGCCGGCCTCGCCGACGAGCGCGGCCGCATGCCGGGTCTGTCCAAGGCGCTGTTCATCGACGGCGCCGGCGGTGTCGTCGGCGGTGTGGTCGGCGGCTCGGGCCAGTCCGTGTTCGTCGAGTCCGCGACCGGCGTCGGCGAGGGTGCCCGCACCGGACTGGCCTCGGTGGTCACCGGCTGCTTCTTCGCCCTCTGTCTGTTCTTCACGCCGATCACGGCGATCGTGCCGCGCGAGGTGGCCTCGGCCGCCCTGGTCACCATCGGCGCGATGATGATGATGAACGCCCGTCACGTGGACTGGGCGGACCGGTCCGTCGCGATCCCGGTCTTCCTGACCGTCGTGATCATGCCGTTCACCTACTCGATCACCCCCGGCGTCGCCGCGGGCGTGATCTCCTACGCCGTCATCAAGGTGGCCCAGGGCAAGTGGCGGGAGATCAGCGGCTTCATGTGGGGCCTGACGGTGCTCTTCGTCGTCTACTTCTCCCTGCATCCGATCCAGGCGCTGCTGGGTGTCCACTAGGGCGTGTTTCGAAAGTAGCGGACCCCGCCCGGAGGGCGGGGTCCGCGGCGTCTGGTGCGGTGCATCGCAAGG
>NZ_JCAJZW010000102.1:0-5020 GCF_059510455.1 Streptomyces sp. NTD91 | reverse complement strand
ACTAGAGCGTGGGGCGGCACCCGGAGGGAACCCCTTCCGGGTGCCGCCCTACCCTTGTGACCCATGTCCTCGGCGCCCTTCACCTACGAGCCGGCCGGCGCGACCCGCGACGACCTGACCTTCTGCCCGCCCGGCTTCCGTCCGATGCTGCTCCGCACCCGGCTCGGCGAGGGCCACAAGGTGTTCCAGCGGGCCGCCGAGGCGGTCCTCACCTGGGAGATGCACCGCGCCATGGGTGTCGGCATCGACGCCCATGGCGCGGACCGCGCGGCCCCCGGCGTCGACGTCACGGTCACCCTGGCCGGGGTCATCAAGGCTCCCTGCCGCATCGTCTGGACCACCGAGGAACCCCGCCGCGCCGGCTGGGCCTACGGCACCCTCCCGGGCCACCCCGAGCGCGGCGAGGAGGCGTTCGTGGTCGACCGCACCGGCGACGGCACGGTCTGGCTGACGGTCGCCGCCTTCAGCAAACCGGCCAAGTGGTACGCGAAGGCGGGCGGTCCCGCGACACGGGGCTTCCAGCACGCGTACGCACGCCGGTGCGGGGCGGTACTGCGCAGGCTGTGCGAGGGGCTGTCCGAGGCATGACGCGCCCCTGCGGGGCAGTCCGCGGCGGGGGTCGGGTTCCCGCCAACCCGTGCGCCGTCGGCGCGCGCTGCTCGTCCCCGTTCTGACGGCCGTCTCCGCCGTGTTGCCGGCCGCGCGCCTGGCCCGGGCCTTCGACACGTTCCAGAACTGCCGGTACCTGGGCCCCTCCGCCCGCATGTACATCACGTCCTGGGCCGGCCTCGCCTGCGCCGCCGGTGCGGTGGTGGCATTCGCCACCCTTCCCCGCAGTGAACGGCGCGGGGGCGCAGCGGTGTCACCGGTGCTCGGCATGCCGGCGGCGTTCGTCCTCCTCATGACGGTCCACTGGCTGTACTCCACGGACTCGTCCGGCGGCGACGACTGCTCGGGCCCGCGCTTCATCGCGCCGTAGCCCGGTCCTTGGGAAAGGGGCGGCAGCGGACCGGACCGGCCGGCAGATGCGTTCCGCCGCCGACAGCACCTGTCCAGTCGCCCTCGGGGCCCCGATGGCGGCCGGGGCCACTGCCCTTCCGGGCCGCTCGCTCGCTGCCCCCGTGCCGGAGCGAGCTGGGTCGAGGGTGGCCCCGAGTGAGCGGCCCAACAGTCACTTGCTCACGGTCGTACCGCTCCGGGTGATCACGATGAGCACCGGCTCGGTCCCGGCGACGGCAACGAGCAGGCTCCGTGACGCATACCCGCGGCAACCGGCCTACCGCAGGAGAACCCCCGCCCCCTCCGCACCGTCCTCCGACGGCACCGCCACCAGGCCCATCTCCGCGCCGGAGGCAAGCAAGCGGTGGGCCGGGAGGATGCGGACCGTGTAGCCGTAGGGGCCGGTGCGGTCCAGGGACAGGGGACCCTCGTACAGCAGGCGGCCCTCCAGGTCGGGGGCGGCCGTCGGTTTCAGGGGGACCACCGTCGCGTCCGTGATGTGGTCCTCCGCGTCCACCCGTCCGGACACGGCCTGCACCTCGACGTCGTCCGGGGTCAGCTCACCCAGGCCGACGCGGACCCTGAGGCCCACCGTCGTGCCCAGTTCCGCCGTGGCCGTCGGTGCCGTCGTCTCCACGTGGTCGACGCTCACCTCGGACCAGGCCGCCCTCACCCGCGCCTTCCAGCGGGCCAGATCGCACGCCGTGTCGGGGGTCAGCGCGCGGTGGGCCCGGGCCGCGGGGACGTAGAGGCGGTCGACGTACTCGCGGACCATGCGGCCGGCCAGCACCTTGGGGCCGAGCAGGGTGAGGGTCTGGCGGACCATCTGGATCCAGCGGTCGGGGAGGCCGCCCCGGCCCAGCTCGTAGAAGCGCGGCGTCACCCGCTGCTCCAGCAGGTCGTACAGGGCCGCCGCCTCGATGTCGTCCCGGCGGTCGGGGTCCGTGCCCGCGCCGTCCGCCGTCGGGACGGCCCAGCCGAAGTCCGGCTGGAACCACTCGTCCCACCAGCCGTCCAGGACGGACAGGTTCAGGCAGCCGTTCAGGGCCGCCTTCATGCCGCTCGTGCCGCATGCCTCCAGCGGGCGCAGGGGGTTGTTCAGCCAGACGTCGCAGCCGGGATAGAGCTTCTGTGCCATCGCCATGCCGTAGTCGGGGAGGAAGACGATGCGGTGACGGACGCGTGGGTCGTCGGCGAAGCGGACCAGTTCCTGGACCAGGCGCTTGCCGCTGTCGTCCGCCGGGTGCGCCTTGCCGGCGACGACGATCTGGATCGGGCGGTCCGGGTGCAGCAGCAGCTCCATCAGGCGGTCGCGGTCGCGGAGCATGAGCGTCAGGCGTTTGTACGACGGGACCCTGCGCGCGAAGCCGATCGTCAGGACGTCCGGATCCAGGACGCCGTCGATCCAGCCCAACTCGGCGTTCCCGGCGCCCCGCTGCCGCCACGAAGCCCGCAGCCGTTCCCGTACCTCGAGCACGAGCTGTTCGCGCAGGGTGCGGCGCAGCTCCCAGATCTCCTGGTCGTCGATGTCGGCGACGGAGTCCCAGCGATCGGTGCCGCCGACGGTCAGCGCGTCCTCGGCGCGCTGTGGGCCGACCTGGCGGGCGCCGAGCCGCAGCACCTCCGGGGCCACCCAGGTCGGGGCGTGCACCCCGTTCGTCACGGAGGTGATCGGCACCTCCTCGGCGTCGAATCCCGGCCACAGGCCCGCGAACATCTCCCGGCTGACCCGACCGTGCAGCAGCGAGACCCCGTTGGCCCGCTGGGCCAGCCTGAGGCCCATCACGGCCATGTTGAACAGGTTGGGTTCGCCACCCGGGTACGTCTCCATGCCCAGCGTCAGAATCCGCCGCACGTCGATGCCGGGGAGTTCCGCGTCCGCGCCGAAGTGCCGGGCGACCAGTTCCCGGTCGAAGCGGTCGATGCCGGCCGGAACGGGGGTGTGGGTGGTGAAGACCGTGCCGCCGCGCACCGCCTCCAGCGAAGAGTCGAAATCGAGGCCCCGCGCGCACAGTTCGGCGATGCGCTCCAGGCCGAGGAAGCCCGCGTGCCCCTCGTTGGTGTGGAACACCTCCGGCTCGGGGTGGCCCGTGAGCCGACAGTACGTCCGTACCGCCCGGACACCTCCTATCCCCAGCAGCATCTCCTGAAGCAGCCGGTGCTCGCTGCCGCCGCCGTAGAGCCGGTCGGTCACCCCGCGTTCGCCGAGGTCGTTCTCCTCCACGTCCGAGTCGAGCAGCAGCAGCGGCACCCTGCCCACCTGGGCGAGCCAGACCCGGGCGCGCAGCGCCCTGCCGCCGGGCAGCGCGAGCGAGACCTGCGCGTGGGTGCCGTCGGGCTCCTTCAGCCGGGTGAGGGGCAGCTCGTTGGGGTCGAGCACCGGGTAGTGCTCCTGCTGCCAGCCGTCGCGGGACAGGGTCTGCCGGAAGTACCCGTGCCGGTAGAGGAGGCCGACACCGATCAGGGGTACGCCGAGGTCGCTGGCGGCCTTGAGGTGGTCGCCCGCGAGGATGCCCAGCCCGCCGGAGTACTGGGGCAGCGCGGCCGTGATGCCGAACTCCGGGGAGAAGTAGGCGATGGCGGCGGGCATGCCGTCCGCCTGGGTCTGGTACCAGCGGTCGCCGGTCAGATAGTCGTCGAGGTCGTCGGCGACCGCGCCGAGGCGGCGCAGGAAGCGCCGGTCCCCGGCCAGCTCGGTCAGCCGCGCGGGGCGCACCCGGCCCAGGGTCCGCACGGGGTCGCCCCCGGCGGCGGCCCATGCCTCGGGGTCGACGGACTGGAACAGGTCGCGCGTTTCCGCATGCCAGGACCAGCGCAGATTGCGCGCCAGGTCGCTCAGCGGCCGGAGAGGTTCGGGGAGAACGGGACGGACGGTGAACCGACGGATCGCCTTCACACTTCCACCTCGGACGCGTCGCGGAGTGAGACGCACGGCGCTGTACGTCTCGTCGTCACCCTCGACGGTAGTTGTTACCCGGGGGTCGGTGGGGACGCGCACGGCGGGGGTGTCGGGGCGTTAAGGGGCGGTCGGCGGGCACTCGGTGAAAAGGGCCGGTCTTGCGGGTGGACGTACGCGTGAGTAGTTAACAAAGTTCCGGATTGCCCACCCGAACCGGGTGGGAAGGCTCCTCCGGTACACACCCACAGGCGTTCCACAGCACCACCGCAGGACCCACCTCCCCACATCCATCCGCCCACACCCACGTTGACGCGGACAGGAGCGGTCATGCCCGCCACGCACCACTCGTCACCACCCCCGACAGGCAGCGGCAAGAACACGGCAGCGGCAGAGTCGGCGGCCCAGCCGGCCGCGAAGAAACCGGCCAGGAGGACGGCCGGGAAGACAGCCGCCAGGACTGCTGCGAAACCGGCCGAGAAGACGGCCAAGAAGGCGGCCGGGAAAACGGCTGGGAAAACACTGGGCAAGAAATCCGTAAAGGCCGTCGCCGATGTGCCCGGCTCCGTCGATTCCTCGCCGGATGAGGGCGGCGTCGTATCCCCGCACCGGGGCACCACCCTCGGCCGTATCCCCGTCCTCGACGTACGTCCCGTGGTCCAGCACGGGCGCAGGCCCGTCAAGGCGGTGGCCGGTGAGGCGTTCGAGGTGTCCGCCACCGTCTTCCGGGAGGGGCACGACGCGGTCGCGGCGAACGTGGTGCTGCGCGATCCGGCCGGCCGGCCCGGACCGTGGACGCCGATGCGCGAACTGGCCCCGGGCACGGACCGCTGGGGCGCCACCGTCACCCCGGGGGAACCGGGCCGCTGGACCTACGCGGTGGAGGCCTGGTCCGACCCGGTCGCCACCTGGCACCACCACGCCGGCATCAAGATCCCGGCGGGCATCGACACCGAGCTGGTCCTGGAGGAGGGCGCCCGGCTGTACGCGCGCGCGGCCGCCGGGGTGCCGGACGCGGAGCGGCAGGTCGTCCTGGACGTCGTGAACGCCCTGCGGGACGAGGAGCGCCCGGCCGCCTGGCGGCTCGCGGCGGCGCTGGCACCGGAGGTGACGGACCTGCTGGCC
>NZ_JCAJZW010000101.1:0-5364 GCF_059510455.1 Streptomyces sp. NTD91 | reverse complement strand
GAGTTTGCAGCTCTCCGCGAAGGCGATCAAGCCTGGCAGGTCCGTGTTCCCCAGAGGGTCGCTGAACAGCGGACCGTCTGTGTCGGTGTGGATCCGCCACTGGCAGGCGGCAGCCGGAAGGAGGCGGCGTGCCCAGAGCGGGACGTGGTGGGTCATGCATCCCTGGCGGAGTCGTCGCTCGTCGTGGAGGGTGATGGTGGAGGCGTCCAGGGTGAGGTCGCGGACGTGGGCCGTACTGAGCTGTGTGGTGGAGGCTGCGGTGAAGGCTGCGGTGGCGAGTTCGGCGGCCAGGTGCGGGACGGCGGTTGATGGTTCCCGGCGGATGCTTCGGTCTTGGGGAGGAGGGCTGTGGCGTCGGCAAGGTGACAGTCGATGTCGGCCAGGACTCGCTCGAGGGCACGGACAGGTGAGAGCGATGGCAGACCGGGATGAGGTGGAGTCCTGTGCGCCGGCGCAGGTGCAGCAGGGCGCGCAGGCGGTGAGGAGTCAGGTAGTGAGCGCGCAGCGCGACTGGTACAGCGCGACCGCGTCCGCCTTGGACTGCGGCGGATAGTTCTTCATGACCACGAGATGTCCGTTCTCAGATCCTCAGGATCCATCTCGTGTGTCCAGGATCAAGGGCCAGGGCCCCGACCTGGCGATCCCCAAGGTCCGCACCGGCAGCTTCTTCCCCAGCCTGCTCGAACGCCGCCGCCGGATCGACCGGGCCTGGAGAGCGGCGAAGGCGGTGTGCGCCGCGGTGACGGCTTTGGCGTACGCCGCCCGCTTCTGGTGGACCTGCAGCGTCGTCATGCCCGTGCCCGGCCGCGTCTCCTTCGCCGCCGGGTAGGCGCCAGCCGACTCCGGCGGCCGGGTGGCACGCCGCCACGAAGCACGCGGAGCTGAGGACCCCACCACGGCGGCGGTACCGGGGAGGGGTCCGACGGGATCCCGGCTGATCAGAGGAGAACCAGGGTCGACGGCGGGCTGCTGCATCTGCGGCAGGGGAGCGTCAACCAGTACGAACCATTCTCCGCTGCCTGGCACCCGCTGGGCCGCCGGCGTGTCCGTCCCCGCCCACAGATCCGCCGAGCGGCCCAACTCCGGCCGGCTCGACGGCACGGCTCCCCCGTTGCAGGGCGATGCGGTCTTCATTCGGGTGAACGGCTCCGCGTTACTGGATCTCGGCTGCGGTGGTGCCTATTGACTGGGTGCGTACGCCAGACCTTCCAGGAGGACCACCATGTTCGGCAGGACTGTTCTCGCCGCCACCGCACTTGCCGCTACCGCTCTGACCGTTCCGACAACGCTTCCTGACGCCCACGCCGCAGCACGACGCGTCGTGAAGCTGAGCAACGCCGACAACGGCAGGACCGTCCTCGTCACTCTGGGCGAAAAGGTCGAGCTCAACCTGAAAGCCACCCCAGGTAACGGGGTGAAGTGGGTGTGGGACGTACCCATGACCTCCGCCCCCCATGTATTGCGACGGGTTTCAGGAGGCACCGCTCCCAGTGGCGACGCTCGAGCCACCTTCCGAGCCGAAGAGCTCGGAAGGAGCACCATCACCGCGCCCCGCCGCTGCGTAGCCACAGCTCCTGGACACGTCTGCACCCGCCTCGGTGCTCTCTGGAGGGCCACCGTCGACGTCGTCTGACGGCTCGGCCCTGAGGGGCAGCGGCGTGGGAGAGTCAGCCGTCCAGCGATGTCGGCACGCGTAGCGCGCGAACCGGTCGACGTCCAGGACGTCCTGCCGTGTCCGCCGACTCCTGCAGCTGGGTGTGGGCATCTGGCTGAAAAACCAACGGGCCGCGGCTCGGAGGGCTGCTGAGATCGAGCAGCGGCGTGCCGAGGGGATGCCGGTGGGATCGTCGGCAGGGGCATTGTCGGGGAGCGGCGCGAGCAGCTGGAGGAGATCGACCCTGCCTGGTGCCCGGCCTGGCCGGTGGAATGGCATCGCGCCTTCCACCTCGTCCGGCAGCACCTGGAAGCCGGCGGCGCGCTGCCCATGTCGCCGGGAGACGTCGTGCACCAGGGCGAGGATCTCGGGCGCTGGGTGCGCTCGGTGCGCCTCGGCTGGGACAAGCTCACCAACGTGCAGCAGTGGATGTGCGAGCACATCGTCGGGGTCGAGCCCGCGGCCGAGGACGAGAAACCGAAGCCGCGCCGCACCCAAGCCGACACTGGGCCCTCAACTACGCCGCCGCCCGCCAGTTCTACAAGCGCGAAGGGCACCTACGCGTGCCGAGGAAGCACGTCGAACGGATCGTCGGCGAGGACCAGGAGGAGCGGGAGCTCCGGCTCGGGGCAGGGATCGGGAACCAGCGGAGCTGAGCAGCGACGCTGTCGCCGGAACGCGTCGAACAGCTCTCAGCATCGGCATGCGCTGGACGTAGGGCGGGCGGAGGGACGCTGCCTCAGGCTGTTTGCGGAGCGGGTGCTCATGGCGCTGGAGGATCGAGCCGGGCGATGAGGATGCGCCCGACCCGCTGGAGTTCCTCATCGTGGTCGACACTCTGGAATCTGCCGCAGCGCCGGGGCTGGGCCAGTTGCTCGCGGAGCAGGGACAGGGCCGGTGCCGCTAGGGGGCCCATGCGGTCCAGACAGGCCACGACGTGGTTCGCCGTCGCGGAGTTCTTGGCCATGGCCTGCAGCAGAGCGTCCAGGACAGCCGGCGCCTCTGCCTCGCCACCGATCTCCCAGAGCGCGGCCGCGCAATGCACCCGAACCCATTCATAATCGTGCGCCAGGAGGTTACGCAGGCGCGGCAGGGCCGCGGAGGCGGGCGGGCCTATCTCGCCGAGTAGATCAGCCGCATCACTGATCCGAAAGGTGATGCGGTCGTCGAGGAGGCCGGGCAGGAGCGGTATGACCTCGGCCAGGTCACCGCCGACGGCCCACAGCGCGGCGACGGCGGCAGGCCGTACGTGCGCGTCGGTGGCGGTGGTCAGCGACCTGATCGTGTCCCGTGCGCCGGCCGCTGCCGGGCCGAACGCCGCCAGCGTCTCAAGCGCCGATCGCGTGACGCCGTGCTGCTCATGGCGCACCGCGGCGCCGAGCGTGTCCACGACGACAGCAACCGCAGCTGGGTGGCCCAGCGAGCCCAGGGCGGACAGAATCGCCCTGGCGCTCATCTCGTTCCACTGCTCGGAGAGGTCAATCCGGCCCAAGTAGTTGCAGAGCCGGGGCACCAACTGGTTCGCCGCTTGCGGCAGTTGCCCTGCGACCTGGATCGCACGCCAGGCATCGACGCCGCTGTCCAGCGCGGCCAGCACACTCGGCAGCGCGCGTGCGTCGCCGAGGCGCGCCAAGGCCCGGACGGCCTCCTGGTGGCTTCTGCGCAGCCGCGCCTCCGGTGCGGCCCATACGTTCGGGCCGTGCGCCACGCGTTGGGCGTCGATGCGCGCGGCGAGTGCTTCCCGGGCGGGCCCGGCGGTCGGGTGGCAGCAGTCCAGGACGGCCGCGACCTCGGCCGCGACCTCCAGCTCGGCCGTAGTGAGCTGGTCGGCGACCAGGAGCAGGAGCCGGGTGTGGTCCCCACGCCAGGCTCGCATCAGCTCCCCGCTCATACGCACCGCGTCCAGACGCGAACCGGGGTCGGGACTGCTCAGTTGCTCGGCCAGCACCGCGACACGTTCGGCCACCCGGGCCCCTAGGGCTTCGTGGAACGCACGCAGCAGGTCCGTGGTCGGTGCGTATACGCGCGTGTGCCGGTCAAGATCCTCGAAAGCGGCGACGATCTGGGGCGCAACGCCGTCCGCGGGTGGTGCCAGGCGGCTCGGGGCCGGTGCGATCTGCCGCACGGGTGTGGCTCGGGCGGTCTCGTGCAGTAGGCCGACGGCAGCCTGTACGACGTCCTCGCCGATCTCGTCCGGGGCGCAGCGGGCCCGCTGGACCAGGGCCGCGAGCCGGGTCGTCGGGCCCAGGGCCGGCTCGGCGGCAAGCCCGGCGAGCCAGTCCATCATCTGTTGCGAGGCCGCCGGCAGGCGCAGTGCCAGGGTGGCCGCCGCCTGAACGATCTGCAGCCGCGCCGCGATGCCGCGCTCGGCGGCCAGCCGCTCGCGCAGCACCGCGGCGGCCCGGTCGGCATCGTCGAGGAAGAGCCCGAGCCCGGGGATCGCGGCCAGCCGCACGTCCGAGTCGGGGTCACGGGCGAGTTCGGCGAACTGCGCGTCCCGCTCCCGCAGGAAGGCGACGGCCTGCGCGCAGCCCATCGGGGGGTAGTACTCGATCTCGGTACCGTCGTCCTCGAAGCCGCGGTCGAGGGACTCCCGGCCGATGCTGACCAGCAACGCGATAACGGCTGCCCGGTCGGGCGTCGTGCTGTCGGCGGCCAGCTCGAACAGGAAGGGCAGGCTGGCTGCCGTGGGCGGGTACACGCTGCCCTGATGGTGAACCGCGCCCCAGAAGCGGTCGAGGACCTTGCGGCGTTCCTCCGCCTCCGGGGAACGCAGCGCCCACAGCAGCGCCGGCATCTCCGCAGCCGAGCCGTACGCGTGCTCCATCGACGCCCAGTCGATGTCATGAAGTCCCTCGAACATGATCAGAACCATGCCAGGCGGCACTGACAACAGGGCCATCGCGGAGACAGGGTCGTACGGCACTATCGACCGGGGGCCGAAACCAGCCAGACCACGCGGGCCCGTTTCGAAGGACGGTGCCGCGGCCGGCTCAGGGGACCGACCGCACCACCGCCATGTTGCGGCCGGCGGGCCGCCGATCCCTCCCCAATGGCGGAACAGCCGGCCGGCGTCAGCAGGGGGCTGGAAGTGGCGGCCGTACGGAAGGGCCGGGCAAGGGGTGTCCTGCCCTGCCCATGCTGAGGGGCAGGGTCAGCGGCTGGTGCCGGGCTGCACCTTGCGCAGGGCCCGGATCCTTTGCTGAGCGGTGCGGACCGCGTGGTGGAGCTGGGTGCGGGCGTACTTCTGCTCCATGGCCTTGGCCATGGCCTGTGTCAGTGCCGCTCGCGAGCTGGACGTGGGCAGCGAGGCCTCCTTCTTCTCCGGGATGACCGTCTTGATCTGGCGCTTGCGTAGGTAGGCGCGGTTGGCGCGCGACGAGTACGCTTTGCCCCCGGCGACCCCGTCCGGCCGGGTGCGAGGATGCCCGACAGGGTCGCGGACCTGGACCTTCTTGAGCACGGGGATGAACTGCGGGCTGTCGGCGGCCTGCCCGGCGGTCAGGATGAGCGCGAGCGGGCGGCGCTTGCGGTCGGCGGCGAGGTGGACCTTGCTGGTCTGCCCGCCCCGCGAGCGGCCGAGCAGGGCGGCCTTCATTCGGGAACACCGGGCGACGCCGGGCACCTGACAGTGCGAGGGTACAGTCCCTGGATCGCGCCCGTGCGTGACCAGCGCCGGGGATCGCAAACAAGCGCTGAAGCCCTGACTT
>NZ_JCAJZW010000100.1:0-5423 GCF_059510455.1 Streptomyces sp. NTD91 | reverse complement strand
CCCGTGATCAGCGTGTCCATCACGAGGCGGAACATCCGGTCCTGGTCAGGGCCTTCGGGGGCCGCACCCGTAGAGCGAGGGTCTGCGTCTGCGGCCCCGTCTTCGTCGGCTTCAGGGCCGTGGGGCTTGAGGGTCGACCACTGGTGGAGAGCGCCGTTGAGTTCTGCGGTGAGGACACCGATGACGACGGCGGCCATGAGTGCGGCGATCTCCGGGACCTCTGACTGCGGCACCCCGGCAGCCTGCACGATGGCGGTGAGCGCGGTCCAGAACGGGTCGTCGGGCTGGATGAAGTCCGGCTGGTGGCTGAACGAGTGGGCCATCAGTTCGGGGTGACGGTGCGCCAGCGTCCGGAAGTCCATGGCAAGCAGGCGGATCCGCTCCTGCCAGGGAGCGTCCTCCAGGGTCACGGTGCGGAACTGGGCGCCGACCATCCTCGTCACGCCGCGCAGCACCGCTTCCCTGTTCGGCACGTGGTGGTACAGCGACATCGGATTCGCGTCCAGCTCGGTGGCGAGTTTGCGCATGGTGAGCGCCTCGACCCCGTCCGCGTCGATCAACCGCAGGGCGGCGGCATAGATCCCGGCCTCGGTCAGAGGCACGTCCCTCTTCCTCGTTCCCCGCGGGGGACGCCTCACCTTCTTTTCCATACCTCGTACGGTATCAGTTTCGTACGCCGTACGGAAATGACCTGAATCACAGCACCCACCAGGGCGACCCGGCTTGCATCACATTTCCATACGCCGTACGGTACTAATTCCATACGACGTATGTTTTCCGTACGGCGCCTCGGCATCGACCTGAGCAGCGCGCCCTTGCCCATCCCCCTCCGCGCAGAGGAGCACGTCATGACCACGCACTCCGCGAACGACCTTCGCCCCATCCGGTCCCCGCGTGGGATCCCCCTCCTCGGCAACACGCCGCAGATCCCCGACACCAACCCGGTGGAGTACTTCGCCAAGCTGTCCAAGCAGTTCCCCGAGGGCATCTACGGCCTGGACATCGCCGGTATCGAGCAGATCTTCGTCTACGACCCGGACCTGGTGGCCGAGGTCTCCGACGAGACGCGGTTCTTCAAGCAGATCGAGAAGACACCGCTGCAGCATGTCCGGGACTTCGCGGGCGCGGGCCTGTTCACGGCCCACCAGCACGAGGAGGAATGGAGCATGGCACACCGGATCCTCCTGCCGGCGTTCAGCCAGCGGGCCATGAAGGCGTACTTCGGGCAGATGCTGGAGATCGCCCAGAACCTGGCGGGCAAGTGGGAGCGCAAGGAGGGGCAGTCGGTCAACATCACCGACGACTACACCCGGCTGACGCTGGACACGATCGCCCTGTCGGGGTTCGGCTACCGCTTCGACTCCTTCGACAAGGAGGAACTGCACCCCTTCCTCAACGCGCTGCTGGGCGCGCTGGTGGAGTCGCTGCGGCGCTCGCAGGAGCTGCCGATGATGACCAAGCTCCGCAAGGCCGATGCCAAGAAGTACGGCGAGAACGTCCAGCTGATGCAGGAACTGGTCGAGAACGTGATCAAGGAGCGCCGCGAGGGGAAGGGCGGCGGTGAGGAGGACCTGCTGGGCCTGATGCTGGAGGCCACCGACCCGGAGACCGGCAAGCGGCTGTACGACGACAACGTCCGCGACCAGGTGCTGACGTTCCTGATCGCCGGCCACGAGACCACCAGCGGCCTGCTGTCCTTCGCCACGTACTCGCTGATGCGCAACCCGCACGTGCTGGCCCAGGCCTACGCCGAGGTGGACCGCCTGCTGCCCGGCGACACCGTCCCGGACTACGACACGATCATGCAGCTGGACGTCATCCCGCGGATCCTGGACGAGACCCTGCGCCTGTGGGCTCCCATCCCGTCGTTCGGCAAGACCGCGCGGGAGGACACCGTCATCGGCGGCCACTACGAGCTGAAGAAGGGTGCGAAGGTCCTCATCCTGGAGGGCCCGCTGCACACCCACCCCAAGGCGTGGGAGCGGCCGGACGAGTTCGACATCGACCGGTGGCTGCCGGAGAACCGCGTCCAGCACCACCCGCACGCCTACAAGCCGTTCGGCAACGGCGTACGTGCCTGCATCGGCCGCCAGTTCGCGCTCACCGAGGCCCGCCTGGCCCTCGCGCTGGTGCTGCAGAAGTTCAAGTTCTCCGACACCAACGACTACAAGATGGACCCCCGGGAGGCGCTGACCCGCAAGCCCGGCAACTTCGAACTCATCGTCCGTCGCCGTCAGGAGCACGAGCGGACCGTCTTCGGCGCCGCCGACCTGCAGACCGGCGACACGCAGACGCAGGCAGCGGTCAGCGGTGTCGGGGTGAACCTGACCGTCGCCTACGGCTCCAGCCTCGGCTCGTGCGAGGACCTGGCCCGCACCATCGCCGACCGCGGCGAGCGCTCCGGCTTCGGCACCACCCTCATCAGCCTGGACGAGCTGGGTGACGACCTGCCCACCGAGGGCCTGCTCGCCGTCGTCGCCGCCAGCTACAACGGCAAGGCCCCCGACAACGCCCAGCGCTTCGACGACCTGCTGGCCGCCGGGCTGCCCGAAGGCTCACTGGCGAACGTGCGGTACGCGCTGCTGGGCGCCGGCAACACCCAATGGGTGGCCACCTACCAGGCATTCCCCAAGCGGATCGAGGAAGGCCTGCTGGCCGCCGGCGCCACCCCCGTCATCGAGCGCGGCATCGCGGACGCCGCCGGTGACTTCGACGGCATGGCCACCCGCTGGATGGACAACCTGTGGGCCACCCTGGCCGAGGAGTACGCCGCCGACACCTCCCAGGCGAGCGGCCCCCGCTACCAGGTCCAGCTGCTCACCGAGTCCGACGTGCGCCCCGCCATCGTCTCCGAGCAGGCCTACCCGCTCACCGTGGTCGCCAACGAGGAACTCGTGGCCGACGCGACCGGACTGTGGGACTTCAGCATCGAGCCGCCACGCCCGTCCGCGAAGTCCATCACCTTCGAACTGCCCGAGGGCGTCACCTACGACACCGGCAACCACCTGGCCGTCTTCGCCAAGAACGAGCCCGCCCTGGTGGAACGCGCACTGAGGCGGCTCGGCGTCGACTACGACCAGGTGCTCCGGCTCGACCAGCCGGCCGGTGGCCGCACCCACCTGCCGGTCGGCACCCCCGTCACCGCCGGCATCCTGCTCACCGAGTTCCTGGAACTGCAGGACGTGGCCACCCGCTCCCAGATCCAGACGCTCGCCGAGCACACCGAGTGCCCGTGGACCCGGCCGCAGCTCCAGGCCTACACCACCGACACCCAGGAAGCAGAGGAGCGCTACCAGAAGGAGATCCTCGGCAAGCGCATCTCCGTCCTGGGCCTGCTGGAGCGCTTCCCCGCCATCGAACTGCCGCTGGCGGTCTTCCTGGAGATGATGGGCCCCATCCGCCCGCGCTTCTACTCCATCTCCTCCGCCCCGTCGGCCGACCCGCGCCACGTCCGCCTGACCGTCGGCCTGCTGGAGGGCCCGGCCCTGTCCGGCGACGGCCAGTACCGCGGCACCTGCTCCTCCTACATCGCGAGCCTGGAGCCCGGGGACGTCGTATACGGCTACGTCCGCGTGCCCTCCCCCACCTTCGCCCCGCCCGCCGACCCCGCCACGCCGCTGATCCTCATCGGCCCCGGCACCGGCATCGCGCCGCTGCGCGGCTTCCTGGAGGAGCGGGCAACACAGCACGCGAACGGCACCCAGATAGGCCTGTCCCAGGTGTTCGTCGGCTGCCGCCACCCGGAGCACGACTACTTCTACCGCCAGGAGATGCAGGACTGGGAGCTGTCCGGGATCGCCCAGGTGCACACCGCCTTCTCCGCGGTGACCGGCCACCCGGCCCGGTTCGTGCAGAACGCCATCGCCAACGCCGCCGACACGGTGTGGCAGGCCATCGAGGACGGCGCGTACATCTACGTCTGCGGTGACGGCCGCCGCATGGCCCCCGCCGTCCGCGAGGCCCTGACCGCCATCTACCGCCAGCGGACCGGCAGCGACGACGAGGCCGCCCAGCAGTGGCTCGCCCAGCTCGAAGCAGACGAGCGCTACCAGCAGGACGTCTTCGCCTGACCGTCGCACGCCCTCACGGCGCGCTGACCCACAGCCGCCGGGAGGCGTGCGGACGTCCTGCCTCCCCGCACGCCTCCCGGCCCCACCAGCCATTCAGACACCCATGGCACCCATGGCCCGAACCACCGGGCCCTGCCGCTCACAGAAAGCAGATCACCATGGACACCATGCTCGCCGGACGCTTCCACCTGGACAGCAAGAAGTTCGCCGTGGAAGAGGTCCCGATCCCCGTGCCGGGCCCGGGCGAGGTCCTCATCGAGGTCAAGGCCGCCGGCGTCTGCCTCTCCGACGTCCACCTCCTCGACGGCTCCCTCGTCCCCCTGTTCGCCACCTCCGACACGGTCACCGTCGGCCACGAGGTCTCCGGCGTCATCCACACGCCCGGCCCCGACCTCAAGCGCGGCCTGCCCGTCGGCACCCGCGTCACCCTGGAGGCCGGCAAGACCTGCGGCACGTGCGCCGGATGCGTACGCCACCGCCCCTGCACCCAGATGCTCACCGCCGGCATCGACTACGACGGCGGCTGGGCCGAGTACGTCATCGCCCGCGAGGACACCCTCATCCCCATCCCCGACAGCCTCCCCTTCGACCAGGCCGCGATCATCCCCGACGCGGTCTCCACCCCCTACGCCGCCGTCGTCGCCACCGCGGGCGTCCGTGCCGCCCAGTCCGTCGGCATCTGGGGCGTGGGCGGAGTCGGCGCGCACAACGTCCGCCTCGCCCGCCTGGTCGGCGCCGCCCCGATCATCGCCGTCGACCCGCTGCCCAGCGCCCGCGAGCGCGCCCTGGCCTTCGGCGCGGACCTCGCGCTCGACCCGGCAGCCCCCGACTTCACCGACCAGGTCCGCGCAGCCACCGGCGGACGCGGCCTCGACTTCGCCTTCGACTGCGCCGGCGTCCCCGCCGTCCGCGACCAGGCCGCCTCCGTGCTCGGCCTGGGCGGCTCCCTCATCCTCGTGGGCATCACACCCCGTCCCCTGACCATCACCGAAGGCCTGACCTTCAACTACCTGCAGAAGCAGGTACGCGGCCACTACGGCGGCTTCCCCGAGTCCGTCTCCGAGCTGGTGCAGCTGACCGCGGCCGGCCGCCTCGACCTGGCCCCCTCCATCACCGACCACATCCCGCTCATCGAGGCCGCCGACGCCGTCCACCGCCTGGAGAACAAGATCGGCGACCCGATCCGCCTCATCCTCGTCCCCTGACGCCCCTCAACAGGACAACAAGCCACCCTGGGCAGGGGTGAGTGGGCGCCGGTGCGTGAGGGAGCACCGGCGCCCACGGCTTTCCGATAACCGTGGACAGAAGGAACCATGCAGACGACCGACACCCCGGGCCGTACTGTGCAGCGCA
>NZ_JCAJZW010000099.1:0-5597 GCF_059510455.1 Streptomyces sp. NTD91 | reverse complement strand
CTAGGCCCCGGCGCGGCCTCTCCCCGCTTTTCTGGACCCATGTGAACCCCTGCGGCGGGTTCGAGCTGGACATGAACCGCCACCTGCACTTCGGCTCTTTCCTCCCGCAGCAGCGCACCCCGCAGGACCACTCCACGCGAACCCCGGACGCGACGGCACCTTGATCCTTTCGGTTCCGTGCCTGTTCAATCAGCAGATGACTGAGACCGATGTCGACCTCGGCACCGTCGCCGCCCCCTCCGGGATGCTCGTGCTGGGGATGGCCGGCTGGATCGACTACTGGCCGCAGGTGGGCCAGCCGCTGTCCGAGCGTGCCCGGACCGCGATAGCCGTCGGCGGCGGACACCTGCACGGCCCCGAGGACAGCGAGCCGTCCGCTTGGATGTGCGAGGCCGTCGCAGTCGCAACCGCCACAGACCGGCCTCTGCGGGTGCGGGCCGAGACATCGGCCTCACCCTTCGACGGGGAACCGACGATCGCCGTTCTCGAGGTCGAGCTCGGCCTGCCCTGGCCCGGTCCCGATGGCGGCGAGCCCGTGCGGCTCGGGGACCTGCCGGTCGACCGGTGCGGCATGGTCCTCGGCGACGCTCGGGCGCTGGACGGCTTCATCGGCTTGGACGGCCAGTCCGCCGACGGCCTGGCGGACGTCACCTACTGGGGCAAGTACGAAGCCGCCGTCCATGCGCAGTTCGGCGGCGACCGCGTCCCGCAGCACCCCAGCGGGCACGGCCCGCGCGGATGGCTCGACCTTCCCCTGGCCGAGGCCGAAGCCGTCGCCGCACGGCTCCGGAGCTGGACCCGGGAAGGACCCGGGAACGGGCTGATGGTCTCCGTCGACGCCCACACCGACTTCCACCGATTCAACCGAGCCGGATGGAGCCACCCACTGCTGGCCGGCGCCATCGACCTCGGTGGCTGCCCCGTGCTCGGTCTCGGCTGGGATCCTGGGGATCACTCCATGCGCCACCGCGGAGAGCGGGCCTACGGGCAGGTCTACCCCGCAACCCTCGAAGATCGCGCTGGCGAAGCGGTACTGCGCTGGGCCATCCCGCCGTACGACCCTGACCGATGAACCATACCCGGCTTGGAAGGACCTCCGGGACTGGTGAGTTCGCATGTTCAGGCCCGTGCGCGGCCTTCACGGATCAGAAGACGGCCCAAGCGTCCCTCGGCAGCCGGTGATGGACGTCATCCATGGCATCGGCGGCCAAGAAGACGGGGCGCGTGAGCAAACGATCGCCGACTCGCTGCACGCAGTACGCCACCCCAGGAGTCAGCGATCCGGGATCCGGGATCCGCTCCAGGCAGATAGAAGAGCTCCGTGGATGGTTCCCGGCTTTCCGCACGATCGAACAGCCACTGCTCAAGCTCGGAGCGAGGGCATGGCCGTCGCCCGCGCCCGCGGCAAGCTCAAAGGCCGCCAGCCCGAGCTTTCGGCACGCCAGCAGAACGAACTGGTCCGCATGCACGCCACCGGCGAATGCACGATCGCCGAACTGATGGAGGTGTTCTCCGTGGGCCGCGCCACCGTCTACCGCGTTCTCCAGCGAGCCACCTCCACAGTGCCCGGGGCCCGCGCATGAACGCCGCCCGGACGAGCGAGGCCGGCGGCTCCCTCGACCCGGCATGGTGGACCGAGGACCAGGAACGCTGGGACCTCCTGCGGTTCGAGGCTGCCCACGACGAGGCCGGCCTGCGGCTGGACCGGTGGTGGAAGGACCGCCGGGACGTCCTGGACGCGCTCATCCTCGCCCCGACACCGGTGAACCACGGCTTCGCTCGCTTTCTGCTGGACCAGGAAATGCAGTTCCACCGCCACTGCTGGGGCTTCAGCCACAGCATCGAGGTCGCCGCCGTCCTGCTCGCTGAGCACCGGCAGCCCGACGACATCTGGCACCTGTGGCAAGCGATCACCACCAGCTTCGACACCTGGTGCGGCTTGCCCCACCGGCTTCTCCTCGCCGGCGGAGGAACGGAGCACACGGTCCCCTACGTGGCCGACTCCGAGCACGAACAGCGGGACAACCTGCTGGGGCACCTTCACGAGCTCCAGGCCGCGACCGACGACGACGTCACCGCGCTTATCGCCGAACGCCGCCAGTACTACACCGGCACCCTCCGCGAACTGGGCACAGCCCTGGGGTCCGACGATGACTGAGAACCGGGCCCAGGACACCGCGTTCCGACGAGGGACGCTGCGCCTGCTGAGCTGGGACGGAGGTTCGCAGGTTGATCACCGATGAATTGAGCCGCTGTCTGTCCCTCCCGCTTGCGGACCTTGTGATTACGGAAGATCGCCACCGGGCCAGCGACAGGTGCTCGACTGGAACCTCCCGGCTCGTGATCACGAAGCCGTACGCGAGTGGGGCCTCCCCAAACTGCGACTGTTCACTCCGACACATCCAGCCGTCGCCGAACCCAGTCTGCTTCCCAATCTGGCGGGAGATCACGAGCGCCGCCTTGTGCCGCGCGGGCGACGCCTCTACGAGCTGGGCCTTTGCGGTTCTCGTCCGGACAACTGCGTCGTCGGCGTCGTCCCCCGGGACGGCCGCGTTCTATGTCTGCTGCCAGCGCCCATCACGGTGGCGGATCTCCCGCTCGCTCCGAGGCCGTTCCATGAGGATCTCCACAAGCCGGCGGTGTCCTTCTTCAGCTCCTCGCTCGCACAGTACGTCGAGGCGGCTTGGCGCCGGCATGCGGCCCTGGCAGCCCTGCGAGGCGTGAACGAACCTGCGGACACGGCCTCCCAGGAGGAGTTCGACAGCCACTACGACCTGCTCTACGAGTGCGTCGACCTGATCCTCGACGCGGTCCGTCGCATCGACCCGGCCGCCGCCGCGGCAGAGCCACACGCGACCTGGGTCGAGCTGATCCGCGAGAACTCGCTCTGAGCGTAGGAAACAGCATGGACAGCATTGCTCCCCTTGCTGAAGCCGTCCTGGTCGCGGTGCCTCCTCCCGGCGGTCAGGGAGTTCGAGTCCTACTATCTTCTGATGACGTCGAATCGAGCGGCGGCTGCCGGAATCGGTCTTGCACGGGTGATGGCGCATTGTGGGGGCAGCCCCACGGCACCCGTGCACTATGCAGCCGGCGCTATCGCCGCTGCGCCAGAGGACCCGGAACCCTACGCAGTGCTCGCTGAACTGTGGGAGGAACAGCGGGAGGACCTGGCGGAGCTCCTTCAAGGCGCCAGCTCTCAGCGCAGGCACGGGTCTCCCCGTTCGACCCGGCACACCCGCTGGGCTGCCATCGACGGAGGATCAGCGACCGGACCGTCTTCGACAAGCTGCTACAAGTCTTGCGGTTCGGCTGCTCCTACGAGGCGATCGCCGGGGGCTCAGCCGGTGGCGTCAGTGGCGCGCCGGGCGGACGAAGCGCAGGGCGAACCGGACCGCCGGGAGCAGTGTCCAGCACAGCGAGGCCGAGTGAGTGACCAGCGCGACGGGTATCGACACCGTGAATGTCACGACCACTGCGGCGATCCAGGACAGGGTGTTGGTGATCACCGAAGGTGGGGTGTTGTCCCGTAGCAGCCCGGACCGGCGAAGTGCGGAGAAGGCCCGCCAGAGGAACAGACCCGCCAGAACCTGACTGGCCGCATAGACGATGAACTGGACCTGGAACGCGTCGTCCTCGCTGGTCAGCAGCTTGGTCCCGAACGGCATGATGACGATCATGAGCAACCACATCAGGTTCCATTGGATCGCCCCACCCGTCAGGCCCTTCGCGTAGCGGAACAGGCGCTGATGGAACAGCCAGTGCATGGCAACGGCCGTGAAGCTGATCAGGAATGCCACATATTCCGTCAGATGCTCGCGCAGGAAGTCCAGGACGCCGCGGTTGCCGTGGACAGCTCCAGTCGGGACCGGTAGCTCCAGCGCAAGCAGCGTGATGGCAATGGCGATCACGGCGTCCGAGAAGTAGATCAACCGTTCCGGACTGACCAGCTCGACCTCGTCGGACTCGTCGTACATCTCATCTGTGCGTCGCGCAGCCGTCTCGGCCATCCCGCCGCATACCTCCGATTTCAGCATTGAACGTGAACCTGTGATCTTCAGGCCCCACTTCGCATGGGGCGTCTTGCGGTGAGCCGTCACGTCTCGCGGTGCCCGCCCGGTCAGGCCGAGGTGTGCCCGGGGGCAGAGGCAGTGGCCTTGGCCTGGGCAGCGGCGTACCGGCCGGAGAACACGAAGGGGATCACGAACGCGAGGACCTGCACGGTGATCAGGGGCAGCGTCGCGGCGTGGTCGTAGTGGACGATGAGGGCGCACGCGGCGGCAGCGGCGGCGAACGCCGCGGTCCACACGCCGGTCAGCACCATGTTGACGCGGATGAAGCGGGGTGCGTTCCAGAACTGCTCGGGCACCTGGGACCGGGCAATGGACAAGGTGAACGGTCGGCGCACCGCAAGGGAGACCAGCGCCGTGACCGCGAGGACGGCGTTGGCCAGGACGCACGTCCAGTTGTGCAGGCTCGACTTCGGGGCGGCGACCGTGGCCGCGGCCATCGCCACGAAGAACACACACGTGGCGGCACCCAACAGGTCCACACCGCCGGCACGGAACCGGCCGGTCAGCGACAGTACGGCGACCAGAGCGGCGCCGCACATGCCCAGCCTCCAGTCGAACGGGCTCAGGGCCGCGTAGCACAGCCAGGGCGCGAAACCGCGGACGTAGTTCACCGGGACTCTCTCCTTGTGGAGCGACAACGACAGTCGAAGAGTGACATGTCAAAGTTGTAGTGTCTAGTCTGACAGGTGAAAGCCGGAGTTAGGATTCAGGCATGAGTCTGCGCCACGCCCTCCTGGGGCTCCTTGCTGAGAAGCCGGCCAGTGGATACGACCTGCTCAAGCGGTTCGAGACCTCCCTGTCGATGGTCTGGCCCGCCCAGCAGAGCCAGGTCTACGGCGAGTTGGCCAAAATGACCGAGCACGGCCTGATCGAGGTCACCGGCACCGGCGCCCGCAACCGCCGCGAGTACGGCATCACCGACACCGGTCGCGCAGAACTGCGTCGCTGGCTCACCGAGGCCGGCGCCGACGCGGCCTTCCGCAGCGCCGCCCTGCTCCGTGTGTTCTTCCTGTGGACCCTCACCCGAGAGGAAGGCGTCGCCTACCTCAAGGAATTCGCCCGCGCGAACAGCGACCGCCAGGCCGCCCTCGAACAGATCCGCGACACCGCCGACTGGATCGGCGACCCCGTCCAGGTCTGCGGCTGGCTCGCCCTCGAATACGGCATCCGCGGCTCCGACGCCACCGCGCAATGGGCGCACTGGGCCGCCGAGCAGTTGGACGAACACCTGTAAGAGGCCGCACAGACAGGCCGCCGGTCATGGTCGGCGTCGAGGGCGCGTGTCCCAGCGATGGGTGGTCCAGGCTCGGCGGATCAGGCTACGTATGATGATGATCGTGTCGGCGAGGTCGAAGAACGCTTCGATGACGGTGGTGTGGCGTTCGTAGTAGCGGGCGAGCCGGTGGAAGCCGTTTTGCCGGGAGTGGGTGCGCTCAACATGCCACCGGTGGGTGGCCTGGAGCGGTGCTTTGGTCCCCTTGCGCACGATTCGGCGGTTCAGTTTTCGCTGGTCGAGCACGGCACGGG
>NZ_JCAJZW010000098.1:0-5671 GCF_059510455.1 Streptomyces sp. NTD91 | reverse complement strand
ACCCGGCCTCGCAGGAGATCCCGGACGTGCCCTACGCGGCCTATGCGCAACTGCTCGGCCTGAAGGGGATCGTCTGTGACGACCCGGACGGGGTCGGCGCGGCCTGGGACGAGGCGCTGGCGTGCGACAGGCCGGTGGTGCTCGAGTTCAAGGTCGACAACGAGATCGCGCCGATCCCGCCGCACATCATGAAGGCCCAGGGCAAGAAGGCAGCCAAAGCGGCGCTGCACGACCCGGAGAGGGCAGGCATCACCGCCAAGGGCGTACGGCAGAAGATCACCGAGTACGCCGAGCACCTTCCCGGCCGGGGGGAGAAGTGAGCGGCCCGCGGCAGAGCGGGCGCGCGCAGGACCGTCAGGTCGTGGTCGTCACCGGTGCGAGCGCCGGGGTCGGTCGCGCGACGGCCTGTGCGTTCGCCGCGCGCGGTGCCGCCGTCGCCCTGCTGGCCCGCGGTCAGAAGGGCCTGGAACAGGCTGCGCACGACGTCCGCATGGCCGGTGGACAGGCTCTGCCCCTTGCCGTCGACGTCGCCGACCCCGAGGCCGTCGACGCGGCCGCGCAGCAGGTGGAGGAACAGCTCGGACCGATCGACGTATGGGTGAACGCCGCGTTCGCGACGGTGTTCGCCCCCGCCACGGAGATCCGCCCCGAGGAGCTGAAGCGGGCCACCGAGGTGACGTACTTCGGCTTCGTCCACGGCACCCAGGCGGCCCTGCGCCGCATGCTGCCCCGCGACCGGGGGACGATCGTGCAGGTCGGCTCCGCCCTGGCCTACCGCAGCGTGCCGTTGCAGGCGGTGTACTGCGGGGCCAAGGCCGCGATCCGGGGTTTCACCGACTCCCTGCGCTGTGAGCTGATGCACGACGGCAGCGCCGTGCGGGTGACCACGGCACACCTGCCCGGGGTGAACACGCCGCAGTTCAGCTGGGTCACGGCCCGGCTGCCCCGGCATCCGCGACCGGTGGCCCCGGTCTATCAGCCGGAACTGGTCGCCCAGGGCATCCTGGATGCCGCCGACCACCCCGAGCGGCGCGAGCACTGGATCGGCGGCTCCACGGTCGCCACCCTGCTCGGGCAGCGGTTCGCCGCGGGCCTGCTGGACCGGTACCTGGCCAGGACCGGCTACGAATCCCAACAGATGGACGAGCCGCTCGACCCCACGCGCCCCACCAACCTGTGGAAGCCCGTCGATGACACGCACGGCGCCGACCACGGCCCGCACGGGATCTTCGACGACGAGGCGCACGGGCGCAGCCTCCAGCTGTGGGCCTCCCGGCATCGGCGTCCGCTCGCGCTCGGCGCCGCCGCGGGCGCCGCGGGCACGGCGCTCGTCGCGGGACTGCGGCCCCTGGCTCAGCGGGGCAGCGTCGACGCGTCGTTGAGGCGCACGGCGCACTCCAGCAGGAGGGCGTGGACGAACGCCTGGGGCAGGTTGCCGCGCAACTGGCGCTGACGCACGTCGTACTCCTCCGCGAACAGCCCGGACGGCCCACAGGCCGCCCGGGTCCGTTCGAACCAGCGCAGCGCGCCGGTCCGGTCGCCGAGGTGGTCGGTGGCCAGCGCCATGGTGAACCCGCAGAAGAGGAACGCCCCTTCGGCCTCGCCCAGGGGAATGCCCGGGTGATGGAAGCGGTACAGGTAGCCGTCCTCGGCCAACTCGTCCTCGATGAAGCGGCGGGTGATCGCGTTGCTCGGGTCGTCGGCGGGCGGGCAGCCACGGGCGAGCGGCATCAGCAACGCGGCCTCCGGCCCGTCGTCGTCCACGGCCCGCCGCCAGCGGCCGTCGGCGCGCAGACAGCGACGCCGGGTCTCCGCGAAGACGGCCTCGGCGAGGTCGGCGCCGCGCTGTGCCGTCCGTCCCCTGATCGCCCCGGCCACCCGGCGCAGACCGCAGATCACGCTCAGCCGGGACTGGGTCCACCAGTGCTCGTCCAGCTCCCACAGCCCGGCGTCGGGCCGCCTCCAGTTGCGTTCCACCGCGTCCACCGCGACCGCGACCGCCTGTTCGGCCTCGGGTGTGAGCCGGTCGTGGTGCGCGGCGGCGGCGAACAACTGAAGCGCCTCTCCGAACGCGTCGAGCTGGAACTGGTCGGCCGCCCGGTTCCCGATCCGGTCGTTGCCGCCCGGGTAGCCGGGGAAAGGCAGTCCGCGCTCCTGTGGGACCCGTCCGCCGCCCACGTCGTACGCGGGGTGCAGGCCCTCGCCGTCGGCCAGGATGCGTTCGGCGGTGAAACGCACCGCGGAGTCGAGCAGGTCGTGCGGGCCGTGGGTGGCGACCGCGAGGCCCGCGTAGCTCTGGTCGCGGATCCAGGCGAAGCGGTAGTCGTAGCTGCGGCCGGTGTTCGCGCGTTCCGGCAGTGAGGTGGTGGCGGCGGCGACCATGCCGCCGGAGGAACTGGTCAGCCCGCGCAGGACGGCGTAGGCGTGCCGAGCGTCGCGCGGCGCGGCCAGCCCCGAGCAGTCGGGCACGGTCCGTCGCCAGGTGTCCTCCGTCGCCTCCCACAGCCGGTCGGGGTCCAGGGGCGCGGTGCTCTCCCGCTCCGACAGCTCCAGGACGAGGTCGCGGTGCTCGCCGCTGCGCAGCCGGAACTCACCGCGCAGTCCGGACTCGGGGTTCCAGGCCGCTTCGTGGGCGCCGGCGAGCCGCAGCCGCAGGCCGTCGGCGTCCGCGGTCCACACATCGCCCTCCAGGCGCGGGTCGCGCGCCCGGCCAGCGCCGAAGCCGGGCCGCGGGTCGAGGGTGAGCCGCAGCCCGGCCTCCCCCTGTTCGACGCGCATCCGGCGCAGCAGTACGAGCCGGTCCACCGAGCCGGGCATCGCGAGAGCGTCGCGGCACTCGATCACGGAGTCGGCGGTCACCCAGCGGCTGACCCGGATCAGCGTGCCGTCCTCGTAGTAGCCGCCCCACACGTGCCAGCGGTCCACCGGTTCGACGCCGAAGTATCCGACGCCTCCGATCAGGGCTGAGAACACGGCGGGGCTGTGCCAGCGCGGTGCGCACAGCCAGACGATGCGTCCCTCCGGATCCACCACGGCGCCGCGTTCGCCGTCGGCGAGGATCCCGTACTCCCGCAGCACCCATGGCGGGCAGACGCCGTTCACCGGTTCTGCCTGCTTGCCGACTCTCTCACTCATGGCACGGTGGTTTCCCGGCCGTCCGGTCCGGAAACGAGGTGTGCGCCGGACGGTCGTTCGGCGTCGGGCCGAGGGTGGTCGGCCTGCTGCGTGCGTCCGGGAGCCGACGCGGCGATCATCCCCACGCGGTTGCCGGTGTGTTCCATGTTCCTGGCTCGTCGGACGGCAGGACGGCTCGCTCGTGAGTCACCGGGCCGACCGGCCGTGAGGCACGCCGCTCGCGCAGTTCGTCCCTGAGCCACCGCTCGACGAGTGCTTTACACCCGCCCGGCGGGCCTGCGCACCGGGATCCGCGGTCGAGCGCCGCCAGGTCCACCGTTCGGCTCCCGGAGGCTCGGCGGCTCCGCGGTGGCGGCCTTGGGGGCGGCACCGCGACGGCTGGGGTCGTGGTGGGTCCCGGGGGCGACCAGCAGTCCCAGGGGCAGCCGCGGTGAACTCGCGGACGGACACGGGTCGAGCCCGCCGATGAAGCGGCGCTCGCGGTGGGACGCGCGATGCCCTGGGGGACGAGCAGCAGACACATGGGGCACCTCGGTCACGCCGCGGGACGTCTGTGGACCCCGTCCCGGGGCCGTCAAACCGGAATCATCCATTCCACCCGCGAGGGCACCCGAAGCCGCCGCCGAGCGGGTGATCTTTGCATGGGACAAGAGAATCGGGAAACCCATGGTGCAGCCCAGCAAGCCCCTCCAGCGCAGAGGCTCACATGACTCCGCCGACCCCCCTCTCCCCGTCAGTGAAGCCCGAAACCGACGGCGCGCTCACGTCCGCGCGGATCGACGAGGTCGTCGGGCGGATCAGCAGGCACCCTCCGGGGAGTGCGCGGAACGCGGCCCGGGAGCGGGCCATCCGCACCCTCATCCCCGTGGCCCGCCGCATCGCCGCCAAGTACCGCAACACCGGCGTCGAGGAGCAGGACGACCTCTTCCAGGTCGCCTGCGTGGGCCTGGTCAAGGCCATCGACGGTTACGACCCCGGCCAGGGCCACGCCTTTCTGTCGTACGCGGTGCCGACGATCACGGGGGAGCTGAAACGCCACCTCAGGGACCGGACGGGACTCGTGCGACTGCCCCGGGCCGTGCAGGAGGCGAGGCAGCAGGTGCGCCGCGCGCGGCGAGAGCTCGAACAGGCGGGTGGCGGCTGCCCGCCCACACCCGGGGAACTCGCCCGGGCCTGCGGTCTGTCCGAGGCCGCCGTGGCCGAGGCCATCCGCTCCCAGGACCTGGCGCGGCCCCGCTCGCTCGACGCGCCGCTGGAGGGAGGGGAGGGGCAACTGCGCACGTTCGGCGAGGTGCTCGGGGACCGGGATGCCCGGATCGAGACCGCCGCCGAGCGAGTGGAGCTCCTCGATGCGCTGAGGCAGTTCCCGGAGCGGGAGCGCCGCATCCTGGTACTGCGCTTCTTCCACGACCGGACACAGCAGCAGATCGCGGCCATGGTGGGCATCTCACAGATGCACGTGTCCCGGCTGCTCACCCGATGCCTGGCACAACTGCGCGAGATGCTGGGACACCTCGATCCGGCACGCCCCGCCGAGGGCCGTGCCGGTCCCAAGGCGGCGGCGGAAGGGGCCGCGCACATTCCTGCGCGGGCCGGTGGCGGCCGCGTCCGGGGCAAGGGGCCTGCCCACGAGGACGTCCGCGGCCGGGGGCGGCAGCGCACACACTCGCGGCCATGTGCGACAGGCCCCGGGAGTCCGAAACCTGTTCGCCCCCGGCAAGGAGCCTCTCACGGTCCGTGCCCGGCGGAGCCAGTCGGACGAGCACTTCGTCGACCGGACAGGGGAGCCGGGCCGCCGGTCGTTTACCCGATGCCACCACAGGTCACCCCATGCGGACGGCATAGGTGCGCATCCGAGGGAGCACGTCATGACGCTGGTGGCCGACTACGTACTGCAGCGCTTGCGGGAATGGGGGATCAAGCGGGTCTACGGCTATCCCGGCGACGGGATCAACGGGCTTCTGGGCGCCTTCGACCGGGCGAAAGGGGAACCGGAGTTCATCCAGACGCGGCACGAGGAGATGGCCGCGTTCATGGCGTGCGCGCACGCGAAGTTCACCGGCGAGGTGGGCTGCTGCGCGGCGACCTCCGGGCCCGGTGCCGTGCACCTGCTGAACGGGCTGTACGACGCGAAGCTGGACCACCAGCCCGTGGTCGCCGTCGTCGGCCAGCAGAAGCGGCTCTCCCTCGGCGCGCACTACCAGCAGGAGATCCCGCTCGCGCAGCTCTTCGCGGACGTTTCCGAGTTCTGCCAGATGGTCGTGCACCCGGGGCAGGCACGCCACGTCATCGACCGGGCCTTCAAGACCGCCCTGACCACGCGCGGCGTCGCGACGATCATCATTCCGAGCGATGTGCAGGAGGAGGACGCCCAGCCGTCGCCGCCGAAGATGCACGGGTCGGTGTTCTCCAGCGTCGGCTGGAGCCGCCCGCGCCTGCTGCCCGACGCGGACGAGTTGCGCAAGGCCGCGGCCGTCCTCAACGAGGGCTCCGAGGTTGCCATGATCATCGGCCAGGGAGCGGCGCACGCGGAGAG
>NZ_JCAJZW010000097.1:0-6336 GCF_059510455.1 Streptomyces sp. NTD91 | reverse complement strand
TATTGGCATTCTACGCAACGAGACAGTTGCCGGAAGGACGAACGCAACGTAGCGTTTCCCTCATCGGAAACCACGACCGCGAGCCGGAGGAGCCCACCGTGCAGAAGAACCCGAACCCCCAGAAGTTCGACACCCCCACCCCCATCACCGCCGCCCTCGACATCCCCGCCGGCCGCCTCCAGTTCATCGCCGCCGACCGCAACGACACCACCATCGAGGTGCGGCCCGCCGACCCCGGCAAGAACCGCGACATCAAGGCCGCCGAGGAGATCACGGTCTCCTACGGCGACGGCGTCCTGCGCATCCAGGCCCCCGAAGCCGGCAACCGGTTCCTCGGGAACTCCGGATCCGTCGAGATCACCGTCCAACTGCCCGCCGGCTCCCGCATCGAAGCCAGGACCGCCGCCGCCGAACTCCGGGGCGTCGGACGACTCGGCGACGTAGCCCTCGAGGGCGGCCACCGCTCGGTCAAGCTCGACGAAGCCGCCAGCGCCCGCCTCACCGCCCACGACGGCGACATCACCGTCGGCCGCCTGACCGGCCCCGCAGAGATCAGCACCCAAAGGGGCGACATCCGCATCACCGAAGCCCACGCCGGCACCCTCACCCTCACCACCCAGCACGGCAACATCTCCGTCGACACCGCACAGGGCATCTCCGCCTCACTCGACGCCGGCACCACCTACGGCCGCGTCCACAACTCCCTCAGGAACGACGGCACCCCCCACCTGACCATCCACGCCACCACCGCCTACGGCGACATCACCGCCGCAGGCCACTGACCGCAGGATGACGAGCACGGCCCGGCCGGCCCCGTCACAGGCCCCTCCCGGGAGGCACTGAGACAGCGGCCGGCGCGGGCGTAGGTGTCCCGTCGGCGGGACACACCGGCGTCATGCCACGGAGACGTTCGACGCGCAACCGTTCGAGTGCCACTCCGGCCCAGCTCCACCCCGCCCTGCGAGGCTTCTCGCCGGTTATGTGGACCCTTTTCATGGAGGCATGATGACGCGTCAGGCCGGTCGGACCGCGGGGTCGCACGGCGGCCCGGCACCCGCGCTCCCGCAGACCCCTTCGCGACAGCCACCGACCGCCGGGGCCGTGCCGCGCCGGGGCCAGGTGCTGACGACCAAGGTGGGCCTCCGGATGCCGGCCAAGATGGCCTACGACGAGTGGGAGCGGGCCGGGCGCCAGCTCGCCGACGTCCTCGACTCGTCCTCCTGGTGGCTGGGCGACTGGCTCGTGTACGGCAAGGACCACTACACCGACCGGTACCAGCGGGGGATACGCGCCGCGGGTCTGTCGTACCAGACCCTGCGCAACTACGCCTGGGTCTCCCGGCGCTTCGACCTCACTCGGCGCCGGCCCGCCCTGAGCTTCCAGCACCACGCCGAGCTGGCCTCCATGCCGGTCGAGGAGCAGGAACTCTGGCTCGACCGCGCCGAGCAGCAGCAGTGGACCACCAAGCAGCTGCGCGGCGCCATCCGCGCCGCGCGCCAGGGCGAGCAGCAGCCGCGCACCCCTGCCGGGCCGATCCGTCGCCTGGAGGTCCCCGACAGCCGTCTCCAGTGGTGGCACAAGGCTGCTGAGCAGTTGGGCCTCGACTTCGAGCAGTGGGTGATGACCACGCTGGACAGCGCGGCCTCGAGCGCCCTGCAGGACCTCGGCACGCCGGAGGAGCGCAAGGAGATCCCGGGGCTCACGCGCGTCAAGAGCCTGGCCGCGCCGGCGGCGGGCATCCCCGAGGGGAACACCCGGCCCGGGGTGCTCACCGAGCGGACACGCCCGGTGGCCATCAGTGCCTGAGGTCCCGACACCGGCACCTTCGGCACGTCACGGCAGCCGGCTCATCAGCCCGGAGACCTCGCGCTTGTAGGCGCACCCGCTCTGGCCGAACGACTCCCGCACCCGCTCGCGCACCTCCCCCGGCTGCTCCTGGCTGAGCTTGAACATGCCCTCGGCCCCGGTCACCGTGAACCGGAAGGCACCGACAGCGGGCACGATCTTGCGGAAGTAGTCGAGCGACTCGGTCATGTCCCAGCCGTTGCCGAACGCCCCCTCGTAGGCGCGCACGGTGGACTGCACCACGCCCAGCGTCTCCTCGATCGAGTCGATCTTCTCGACCACGCCCCGGACGTGCACCGCGGTGAAGTTCCAGGTCGGGGCGGCCGGCGTCACCTCGTACACCGTGGGCGACACATAGGAGTGCGGACCGGTGAACGTCAGCAGCAGGACGCTGCCCGTCTCCAGGGCCGCCCAGTGCGGGTTGGCCCGGTTCATGTGCCCGAGCAACGTGGCCCCCGGCAGTTCGCCGGACCGGTCGCCGGAGGTCTCGGGGTCGAAGATGACCGGCAGATGGGTGGCGAAGGGACCGTCCTCGGGGCTGCCGTTGGTCGCCGCGAGCGCCAACGGGTTGCCACGGATCAGGTCCACCATCCACGCACTGTCCGGTTCGCGATAAAAGCTCGGCACGAACATCCGGATTCACCTTTCGGCAATTGGCTCGGGGCATGGCTCTGGCTCAGGGCAGGACTGACGAATAACTACGGACACATACGCCATAGGCCGCGCCACGCGAAAATCTTGAGAATCCGCGCCGACCATACAGCCCGTCCCGTCGACGGGACAACGCTTTCGATCGCCCGGCGCCCCACAAGGCCGTCGAACCGTCTTCATGCCGTCCTCGAGTTGCCTTTTAGACACTTTCCGGAGAACACTGCAAGACGGTCTCTCGAGCCCACCGGTCGAGTTTTCCAGACGCAAGCGGGAGAATTTTCTATGGACATAACGGGTAGGCCCAGCCAAGAGATCTACGACGTGGTCGGTATCGGGTTCGGCCCGTCCAACATGTCGCTCGCGATCGCCCTGGAGGAACACGAGGCGAGCTCTCCGCAGCATCCGCTCACGTCTCACTTCTTCGAGCGGCAGCCCGCGTTCGGCTGGCACCGGAACATGTTGCTGCCGTCGACGACCATGCAGATCTCGTTCCTGAAGGACCTGGCGACCTTCAGGAATCCGACGTCCCGGTACAGCTTCATCTCGTATCTGCACGCCTCGAACCGGCTGGTGCAGTTCGTCAACAACCAGGACTTCTTCCCGACCCGCCAGGAATTCCACCACTACCTGGAGTGGGCGGCCGCCGGCCTGAGCGACCGGGTCACCTACGGCGCCGAGGTCACCTCGATCCGGCCCGCCGACGAGCCCGGCTCCACAACGCCCGACATCCTCGAGATCGAGGTGCGCGGCAGCGACGGCACGACCAGCGTGGTCAGCGCACGCAACGTGGTCATCTCGACCGGCCTGGTGCCGCGCATGCCCGAGGGCGTGGCGTCCGACGAACGGGTGTGGCACAGCTCTGAGTTCCTGAGCAGGTTCAACGCACAGGCCCTGGGCGACCTCAGGAGCGTGGCGGTGGTCGGCGCCGGCCAGAGCGCGGCCGAGATCACCCGGTTCCTCTACGACTCGCTGCCGCACGCCCAGGTCACCGCGGTCATCCCGTCCTACGGCTACTCCGTCGCCGACGACACGCCCTTCGCCAACCAGGTGTTCGACCCCAGCGCCGTCGACGAATACTACTTCGGCACCGAGCGGGCGCGGGACTCGTTCTGGCGCTATCACCGCAACACCAACTACTCGGTGGTCGACGCCGACGTCATCCGGGCCCTGTACCAGCGGTCGTACGACGAGCAGGTGCGCGGCACCCAGCGGCTGCACTTCCGCAACCTCACCCGGGTCGCCGAGGTCGAACGCCTCGGCAGCGGGGCGCGGGTGGTCGTGCGCTCGGTGCTCGACGACCGCACGGAGGAACTGGTTCTGGACGCCCTGGTGTTCGCCACCGGCTACGACGGCCTGGACCCGGCGCGCCTGCTCGGCGACTTCGACCGGCACTTCCTGCGCGACGCGACGGGCAAGCACCGGGTGGAACGCGACTATCGTCTCGTCCCCGCAACCGGACTGACCGCCGGTGTCTACCTTCAGGGCGGCACCGAGCACACCCACGGTCTGTCGTCGGCCCTGCTGTCGAACATCGCGGTGCGCAGCGGCGAGATCGCCGATTCGATCGTGCTGCGGCGCACCGAGCGGGAGCTGGGTGGCGCCGTGGAGGTCGCGCGCTCGGCCGCCTGAGGCGGCACGGCAGGCGGTGGGCCCCGGTGCTGCCGCTGCAGCACCGGGGCCCACCCTCATGGCCGTACCGAGCGGCGCCCGGTCACCTCACGCGGCAGCGGCACCGGCCGCGCCGGTGTCCATCGCGCCCCGCGGGCTGCGCGGCCCAAGGTCGATCCAGCGCTCCCCCACGTACGCGAGGCACCTTTCGTGGCTCTCCTCGCCGAACACGAGGCGCCGGCCGGCGGGAACACCGGCGAACGCGGGACACTGCGAGCGCTGCTGCTCGTCGTTCACCAGAACGCAGAATCGGCCGCCACTCCAATTCAAGCTGTCCACGATCTACTTTCGAGGAAAAGCGCATCATCACCCGTGCGAGGGGTGGACCCGTGTGACAGTAGGAGCAGCAGCAGTTCCGAGCGAGTTGACGGAAATCGATGCTCCGTCGGCCCGCGTCCGCGCGGGATGATTGCGACGCGGTCACCGTGCGGGCCCACAGGTGTTCACCTTTCCAAGAGCCCGCATCACATCCACGTGTGCTCCTGTCGTACTCGAGCGCATGTCCACCGGTCATGGGGCCTGGCCCGTGGTCACGAGCCCCCGCAGAAGGGCGGAGGTCCTGAAGTGAGCGAGCAGCGGCACACCGGCATCCGAGCGACGACTCCCGAGCGAAGGCGAGGGCAGTGCCCGTGACACACACCCCCTGTGGGCCGGCAAGCGATGCCGGCTCCGGCGGCCCGGAATTCCGGCAGACGTCCCGGAAGGATCCGCCCGACGCTGTCATCCGCCTGCGGTTCGCCGACGCGATCGCGCTCGCCCGGGCCCGCGCCGCCTTCCGGGCCCGGCCGGGCCCGGGCTTCGGCGACGCGTGGAGCGACCCGGTGACGCTCACGCTCCAGATTCCGGGCGACGCCGGCACCGAGACCCTCCGGACCGTACTCGCCGTCCTCGACGCGGCAGCGGTTCCTGCCGAGTCGCTCACCGTGCACACCCACGAACTCGACGACCTCTTCGCCGCGTTCACCGCGCTGCCCTGAGCGTCAGGGGCGGTACCGCCACCGGCCCCGCCGCCCACCGCCCCGGAGCGCCGGGCGGCGGCCGCGGGGCTGTCGTGTCGCGACAGCGCGCGTCAGGACAGCGCGAGGGTGCAGCACTTGACGCTGCCGCCCGCCTTGAGCAGCTCCCCGAGGTTCACCCCGATCGGGTTGAAGCCCCGCTCCTTCAGCTGCGCGATGAGCCCGGTGGCCGCTTGCGGCAGCAGCACGTTGAGCCCGTCGGAGAAGGCGTTGAGGCCGAACACCGCGGCGTCCTCGTCCGAGGCGAGCACCGCGTCCGGGAACATCTCCCGCAGCACCGCCTGACTGCCCTGGCTGAAGGCCGCCGGGTAGTACATGACCTCGTCCGGGGAGAGCACCGAGAGCGCCGTGTCCAGGTGGTAGAAGCTCGGGTCGACCAGCGTCAGCCCCGTCACCGGGATACCGAAGAACTCCTGGGCCTCAGCGTGTGAGCGGGGATCGGTCCTGAAGCCGGTGCCGGCCAGCATCCGGCGTCCCACGCGCAGGTAGTCGCCCTCGCCCTCGTTGATGTGCTCCGGCCACAGCAGTTCCTTGAAGCCGTTGCGGGCGAACCACTCGAGGTAGGCCGGCCCCTCCGCGGTCCTCTCCCGGTGCCGGAACCGGGCGCCGAGCACCTTGCCGTCCACCACGGTGGCCCCGTTGGCGGCGAACACCATGTCCGGCAGACCCTCGACCGGCTCGACCAGCTCGACCGTGTGGCCGAGCGAGACATACAACTCGCGCAGCTGCTCCCACTGGAGCAGCGCCGCCCGGGCGTCCGTCGGCTTCTCCGGGTTCATCCACGGGTTGATGCTGTACGTCACGTCGAAGTACTGCGGGCGGCACATCAGCAGACGGTGTCGAACCGCCTTCCGTGCCGCGGCGGGTGCCGGTTCGTCGACTGCGGCGCCGTTCAGAGCCATGGCCGGGGTCCTCCTTGGGTTCTTCGTGAGGGAGACGTGCGCTCGGCGCCGCGGGGTGTGCGGAGCCGACCACTCGGGTCCGCGAACGAGCCGTCACCGGTGAGGTACGGGGCAGCGATGCTGCACGCCGGTCTCTGCCCCCGACTCTTGTGTGCCGGAGGGCAGTTGCCTGGCGTCCACGCTAATCCCGCACCCATGCCGTGCCCCGCTTCCGCTACCGGCGCTCGAGCGTTCTTCCAAGCGCGGCAGTGCCT
>NZ_JCAJZW010000096.1:0-6402 GCF_059510455.1 Streptomyces sp. NTD91 | reverse complement strand
CCCATCAGGCCTCGTCGCGCCGCACCGACAGCAGTTCCTCCAACTGCTCCTCACGGGCCTGCGCGGCCACGAACAGCAGTTCGTCGCCCGGCTCCAGGGAGTCCTCCTTGGACGGGGTCAGGACGCGCGTGCCGCGGATGATGGTGACCAGGGAAGTGTCCTCGGGCCACCGGACGTCGCCCACCTGGGTGCCGGCCAGCGCCGACTCCTCGGGGAGGGTGAGTTCGACGAGGTTGGCGTCGCCGTGGCTGAAGCGCAGCAGGCGCACCAGGTCGCCGACGCTCACCGCCTCCTCGACCAGGGCGGACATCAGGCGCGGGGTGGAGACGGCCACGTCCACGCCCCAGGCCTCGTTGAACAACCACTCGTTCTTCGGATTGTTGACGCGGGCGACGACGCGCGGTACGCCGTACTCCGTCTTGGCGAGCAGCGAGACGACGAGGTTGACCTTGTCGTCGCCGGTCGCGGCGATGACGACGTTGCAGCGCTGCAGCGCGGCCTCGTCCAGGGACGTGATCTCACAGGCGTCGGCCAGCAGCCACTCCGCCTGCGGCACCCGCTCCACCGAGATGGCGGTCGGGGCCTTGTCGACGAGCAGGACCTCGTGCCCGTTCTCCAGCAGCTCGGCCGCGATCGAGCGGCCGACCGCGCCGGCTCCGGCAATGGCGACCCTCATCAGTGACCGCTCTCCTCTTCCGGGCCCTGGGCGAACGCCGCTTCGACCTTGTCCACGTCGTCCGACCGCATCATCACATGCACGAGGTCGCCTTCCTGCAGCACCGTCTGCGAGGTCGGCAGGATCGCCTCGCCCAGGCGGGTCAGGAACGCCACGCGGACGCCCGTCTCCTCCTGCAGTTTGCTGATCTTGTGCCCGACCCACTTCGTCGAGGCGTGCACCTCGGCGAGCTGCACCCCGCCGGTGGGGTCGCGCCACAGCGGCTCGGCACCGGAGGGCAGCAGCCGGCGCAGCATCTGGTCGGCGGTCCACCGGACCGTCGCCACCGTGGGGATGCCCAGGCGTTGGTAGACCTCGGCGCGACGCGGGTCGTAGATGCGGGCGGCCACGTTCTCCACGCCGAACATCTCGCGGGCCACGCGCGCGGAGATGATGTTCGAGTTGTCACCGCTGGAGACGGCGGCGAAGGCGCCGGCCTCCTCGATGCCCGCCTCGCGCAGGGTGTCCTGGTCGAAGCCGACCCCGGTGACCCGGCGGCCCCCGAAGCCCGGGCCCAGTCGGCGGAAGGCGGTGGGGTCCTGGTCGATCACGGCGACCGTGTGGCCCTGTTGCTCCAGGGTCTGGGCAAGAGCGGAACCCACTCTTCCGCAGCCCATGATGACGATGTGCACGACCGTCCTTCCGGTGTCCAAAAGTTACTGCTCAGCATCAGGGTCTCAGACCGAGGCCCAAAGCTACACAGGGGCGCGTGGCGGTGGCACCCCCGTGCGGGCCTTCACCATGATCACTGTCCGCGATCATGTGCGTGAGCGGCGTCAGCGATCGGCTCGGGGATCATCGGGGCCGGGCTCCTGCGAGTGATACTGCGCACGCTGCACAGGGTCAGGATTCCGAGGCCGAGGAGGGCGACAGTCGCCCCGATCAGCTCCGCGGTGGCGGGCATGGGTCCTCCGAGGTGCGATGACTTACGGGGGTTTGACATCTAGGCACGGGGAGCGCGCGGACCACGGAAACCGCAGTTCCCCGCGCCACCGATTTCACTCGTGAGGCAGATCGGCGATGCCGGGTGGGCGGTTGCCCGTTCGTAGGCTTACGATCCTCTCTCGTGTCCAAACTGACCGACGTGCCCAAACGGATCCTGATCGGGCGCGCACTGCGCAGTGACCGGCTGGGCGAAACGCTCCTGCCCAAGCGCATCGCACTCCCCGTCTTCGCTTCCGACCCGCTGTCCTCCGTCGCCTACGCGCCGGGCGAGGTCCTGCTGGTCCTGTCCATCGCGGGTGTGTCGGCGTACCACTTCAGCCCGTGGATCGCCGTCGCGGTCGTGGTGCTGATGTTCACCGTGGTCGCCTCCTACCGGCAGAACGTGCACGCCTACCCGAGCGGCGGCGGCGACTACGAGGTCGCCACCACCAACCTGGGCGACCGGGCCGGCCTCACGGTCGCCAGCGCCCTGCTCGTGGACTACGTCATGACCGTCGCCGTCTCCATCGCCTCCGGCATCGAGAACCTCGGCTCCGCGGTCCCGTTCGTGATCGAGCACAAGGTGTTGTGCGCGGTCGCCGTGATCGTGCTGCTGACGCTGATGAACCTGCGGGGCGTGAAGGAGTCCGGCAAGCTCTTCGCGATCCCGACGTACGTGTTCGTCGGCGGCGTCTTCGTCATGATCGCGTGGGGCCTCGTCCGCGGCCTGCTCCTCGGGGACACCATGCGTGCCCCGAGCGCCGACTACCACATCAGAGCCGAGCACCAGGGCCTCGCGGGCTTCGCGCTGGTCTTCCTGCTGCTGCGGGCCTTCTCCTCCGGCTGTGCCGCGCTCACCGGCGTCGAGGCGATCTCCAACGGCGTCCCTGCCTTCCGCAAGCCGAAGTCGAAGAACGCGGCGACCACCCTCGCCCTCATGGGCGTACTGGCCGTCACCATGTTCTGCGGCATCATCGGCTTCGCCATGTCGACCAAGGTCCGCATGGCCGAGAACCCGGCCGTCGACCTGATCCACAACGGCCACCCGCTCGGCTCCGGCTATGTCCAGGACCCGGTCATCTCCCAGGTGGCCGAGGCCGTCTTCGGCAAGGGCAGCTTCCTGTTCGTCGTCCTCGCGGCGGCCACGGCCCTGGTCCTGTTCCTCGCGGCCAACACGGCGTACAACGGCTTCCCGCTGCTCGGCTCGATCCTCGCCCAGGACCGCTACCTGCCGCGCCAGCTGCACACCCGCGGCGACCGGCTCGCCTTCTCCAACGGCATCGTGCTGCTCGCCGGCGCCGCGGCCCTGCTGACCGTCATCTACGGCGCGGACTCCACGCGGCTGATCCAGCTGTACATCGTCGGCGTGTTCGTGTCCTTCACGCTCAGCCAGACCGGCATGGTCCGGCACTGGAACCGCCATCTCGCGGTCGAGCAGGACCAGGCCAAGCGCCGCCACATGATGCGCTCCCGCGCGATCAACGCGTTCGGCACCTGCCTGACCGGCCTGGTGCTGGTCGTGGTGCTGGTCACCAAGTTCACGCACGGCGCGTGGGTGGCCGTGCTCGGCATGTGCATCTTCTACGCCACGATGACCGGGATCCGTAAGCACTACGACCGGGTCGCCGAGGAGCTCTCCGCTCCGGACGACCCGGCCGACGACATGGTCCGCCCGTCGCGGGTGCACTCGGTGGTGCTGATCTCCAAGATCCACCGCCCGACCCTGCGCGCCCTCGCGTACGCCAAGCTGATGCGCTCCGACACCCTGGAAGCGCTCACGGTCAACGTCGACCCGGCCGAGACCAAGGCGCTGCGCGAGGAGTGGGAGCGGCGCGGCATCGACGTACCGCTGAAGGTCCTGGACTCGCCGTACCGCGAGATCACCCGCCCGGTGATCGAGTACGTCAAGAGCCTGCGCAAGGAGTCCCCGCGCGACGCGGTCTCGGTGATCATCCCCGAGTACGTCGTCGGCCACTGGTACGAGCACCTGCTGCACAACCAGAGCGCCCTGCGTCTGAAGGGCCGTCTGCTGTTCACGTCCGGCGTGATGGTCACCTCCGTGCCGTACCAGCTGGCGTCCTCCGAGGCGGCCAAGGCGCGGGCCCGCAGGCGGCAGGAGTGGAGTGCACCGGGTGCGGTACGGCGCGGTCCGGCGGCGGAGCGGCCCAAGGAGCCGTCGCGGACCAAGGAGTGAGACCGGGGCACTGTGCCCGGCGCGTCCGGGGCGCTGAACCCGGAGCCCGGCCCGTGGTCAACGGCCGGACGACAGCCACGTAGACTGGTGGGCTGTTGTCCGGCCGTTCCCCGTTCCCGATCTGGAGTCACCCCGCCATGCAGGCAGAAGAGAAGAAGTCGCTGGTCGGGGCGGAGTACGAGGTCGAGATCGGCCCGGTCGCCCACGGCGGCCACTGCATCGCACGCACGGCCGAGGGTCAGGTGCTGTTCGTCCGGCACACGCTGCCCGGCGAGCGGGTGGTGGCCCGGGTGACCGAGGGCGAGGAGGGCGCCCGCTTCCTCCGCGCGGACGCCGTACGGATCCTGGAGGCCTCCAAGGACCGCATCGAGGCCCCCTGCCCGTTCGCCGGGCCGGGCCGCTGCGGCGGCTGCGACTGGCAGCACGCCAAGCCCGGTGCCCAGCGCCGACTGAAGGGCGAGGTGATCGCCGAACAGCTCGAGCGGCTGGCCGGCCTCACTCCCGAGGAGGCGGGCTGGGACGGCACGGTGATGCCGGCCGAGGGCGACAAACTGCCCGCCGGCCAGGTCCCGCAATGGCGCACCCGCGTTCAGTACGCCGTCGACGCCGAGGGCCACGCGGGTCTGCGCCGCCACCGCTCGCACGAGATCGAGCGCATGGACCACTGCATGATCGCGGCGCGGGGCGTCAGCGAGCTGGGCATCGAACGGCGGGACTGGACCGGCATGGAGTCCGTCGAGGCCATCGCGGCCACCGGCTCCCAGGACCGCCAGGTGATCCTGACCCCGCGCCCCGGCGCCCGCCTCCCCCTGGTGGAACTGGACAAGCCGGTCTCCGTCCTCCGCGTCGACGAGAAGTCCGGCGGGGTCCACCGCGTCCACGGCCGCCCCTTCGTCCGCGAACGCGCGGACGGCCGTACCCACCGCGTCGGGGGCGGTGGCTTCTGGCAGGTCCACCCGAAGGCGGCCGACACCCTCGTGACGGCGGTCATGCAGGGCCTGCTCCCACGCAAGGGCGAGACGGCGCTGGACCTCTACTGCGGCGTGGGCCTGTTCGCGGGGGCGTTGGCCGACCGGCTGGGCGAGAAGGGCGCGGTGCTCGGCATCGAGTCCGGCAAGCGGGCCGTGGAGGACGCGCGGCACAACCTCGCCGACTTCCCACGGGTCCGCGTCGAGCAGGGCAAGGTCGAATCCGTCCTCCCGCGCACCGGCATCACCGAGGTCGACCTGATCGTCCTCGACCCGCCCCGCGCCGGCGCCGGCCGCGCCACGGTGGCCCGCCTCGCCTCCCTCGGCGCGCGCCGCGTCGCCTACGTGGCCTGCGACCCGGCCGCCCTGGCCCGCGACCTGGCGTACTTCCGCGAGGGCGGCTACCGGGTGCGGACGCTTCGGGCGTTCGATCTGTTTCCGATGACCCACCACGTTGAGTGTGTCGCGATCCTTGAACCGGCCGCAAAGGGCTCCTGACCTGCGGTTTCATGCATGCGCATTATGTGCGGTGTGGGCGTTACGGGCGATATCTTGACGCTGAAATGACGCTCGTGACGCTCATTTGACGCTCGTTCTGATGGGGTGTCAGGGTCGCTTGCGTCGCTGCTCAGGCACTCTAGTGGCCATGCCGTTGGGGCAGGTCTGGCCGCAGCGTCTGATCGAGAGTGCGCTGTTATGGGCGGTGCGCAGGAACGTCCAGACCACACTCTGCCGCCGCGAGCCTACGATGCAGGCGGCGCAGGTGCTCATCGGCTCCTGGGTGGACCTCTCTCACAGCTAGTGCCGCGGCAGGCAACGTTTGCCCGTCAAGGAGCGGCGTCCGGTGCGTGCTCTCGGCGTGCCGGGTGCGAGCCCTCGTACTGGAGGTACTTGGGTTTGTGCCCGGTGCGGCGAGTGGGGGCACCTCCCACGCCCTTGAGGCAGTGGGGGAGCGTGCCGGGCGTCGCGACGGGGCGAACGTTGCCTGTTGCGGCACTAGCTGGCATCGGAAGGGTGACAGGCGTATGGCGGCGAACGCCGAGCACCTGAAAGCTCTCGTGCGAGCGCACGCCGAAGCCAACGACGACCCCGACGGTTCCACCGAGTCCGGCTGCCTGATCGGCGAGATCGTCCGCGAGGGCGCCCGGCGGATGCTCGCCGCCGCGCTGGAGGCCGAAGACAACCAGTACATAGCCGAATTGGCCGCCGAGACGGACGAGGCCGGGCGGCGTCTGGTGGTCCGCAACGGCCACCACCGGCCCCGCACCGTCCGCCGCAGGTCCCGTCGAGGTCACCGCCCCGCGCGTGAACGACAAGCGGGTCGACGCGGCCACCGGCGAGCGAATGCGGTTCTCCTCGAAGATCCTGCCGCCGTGGTGCCGCAAGTCGCCCAGGGTCAGCGAGGTACTGCCGCTGCTCTATCTGCACGGCCTCTCCTCAGGGGACTTCGTGCCCGCGCTGGAGCAGTTCCTCGGCAGCTCGGCCGGGCTGTCGCCGGCCACCGTGACCCGGCTGACGAAGCAGCGGAGCGACGACCACGCCGCCTTCCGGCAGCGCGACCTCGCGAGCAGCGACTACGTGTACGTGTGGGCCGATATCCT
>NZ_JCAJZW010000095.1:0-7852 GCF_059510455.1 Streptomyces sp. NTD91 | reverse complement strand
CAGCAGGAACGGCGGGATCTTCAGGGCGACCAGGACCCAGCCGAGCCTGGTGGTGTCGGACCACCAGTACAGCGGGAAGAGGATCGCGCACTTGGCGAGCAGGATGAGCCCCCAGGCCCAACTGGCCTTGGCGTAGGCCTTCTTGCGGCCGGGGTTGCGGGTGCGCCAGGAGAGGTTCTCCTTGAAGACCGGGCCGAGGATCAGGCCGATCAGGGGCACCCCGGCGAGGGTGGTGACGATGTACGCCAGCGCCAGGCCGAGCGTGTAGAGCATGCCGGGGAGGTAGAAGTTCTTGGCGTTTCCGGTGAACATCGCGAACACGACGCCGAAGGCCACGCCGAACACGCCGCTGAAGGCGTGCTTCACGGTGTCCTTCATCGCGAGCCGGACGACGACCAGGACCAGGGAGACGGCCAGCGCGGCGAGCGCCGACACGTGCAGGTTCTTGTTCACCGTGAAGATCGCGACGAACAGCAGACCCGGCACGACCGTCTCCACCATGCCGCGGACACCGCCGAACGCCTCGAAAAGCGCTGCCTCGGTCACCGCGCGAGCGTCGTCCGACGTGTTCTGGTCGGTGCCTTCGGTCGGCTTGTCGAGGGACGTCACCGGCTACTCCCGTCCGAGGGGTCGCAGTTCGTATTTCGGGTTGAACAGCACCCGGCGGCCCCGGCTCATCGAGATCCGGCCCGATGCGATCAGCCTGCGTCCCGGCTCTATGCCCACGATGGAACGCCTGCCGAGCCACACCACGTCCAGCGCGGCGGTGCCGTCGAACAGCTCGGCCTCCAGTGCCGGGACCCCGGCCCGCGGACGCAGGGTGACCGTGCGCAAGGTACCAGTTACGGTGACGATCTGCCGGTCGTGGCAGTCGCCGATCTTCGTACAGCCGGCCGTCTCGGCGTCCTCGCGCAGTTCCTCGGACTCCAGGTCCTCCTGCGACGAGGAGAGCCGGTCGAGCATGCGCCGGAACCGGCCGGCCGGCTTTTCGGAACGAGGAACAGCACTCATACCTGAAGCGTACCGGGGCTCACCGACACCGCCGTAGCCCAGCTCACTTCGCAGGGAGTCTCACTTCTCGAACCGGTATCCCATCCCCGGCTCGGTGACGAAGTGCTTCGGGTGCGACGGGTCCGTCTCCAGCTTTCGGCGCAGCTGGGCCATGTACACCCGCAGGTAGTTGGTCTCCGTGCCGTACGACGGGCCCCACACCTCCTGCAGCAGCTGCTTCTGGCTGACCAGCCGGCCCGTGTTGCGGACGAGCACCTCCAGCAGGTGCCACTCGGTCGGGGTGAGCCGGACGTCCCTGCCGGCCCGGTTGACCTTCTTCGCGGCCAGGTCGACGGTGAAGCCCTCGGTCTCGACGGACGTCAGGTCGTCCTCGCCGGGCCCGGCCGGCTCGGCCCGGCGCACGGCGGCCCGCAGTCGGGCCAGCAGCTCGTCCATGCCGAACGGCTTGGTGACATAGTCGTCCGCCCCCGCGTCCAGCGCCTCGACCTTCTCGTCCGACGAGTGCCGGGCGGACAGCACCAGGACGGGCACCCGGGTCCAGCCGCGCAGCCCCCTGAGCACGTCGACGCCGTCCATGTCGGGCAGGCCCAGGTCGAGCACGACCACGTCGGGGTGCCGGGAGGCGGCGATGTCCAGCGCGGTACGGCCGTCGGACGCCGCGTCGACCTCGTACTTGCGCGCCTTGAGGTTGATCACGAGGGCGCGCACGATCTGCGGCTCGTCGTCGACCACGAGCACCCGGGTCATGGAGTCGTCTGCCTTTCTGGTTCCGCGATGTCCGGGCCCCCGTCCAGGGGCTCGGGTCCCGATCCTGCCGCCCGCAGGCTCAGGACCATGGTGAGTCCGCCACCGGGCGTGTCCTCGGCGTGCAGGGTGCCGCCCATGGCCTCCGCGAAGCCCCGGGCGACCGCGAGGCCGAGCCCGACCCCGGCGCCGCGCGGGGCGTCACCGTACCGCTGGAAGGGCTCGAATATCCGGTCCTTGGCGTCGTCCGGCACACCCGGCCCCCGGTCGACCACCCGCACCTCGACCCGGTCGGCCATGGCGCTCGCCGAGACCAGCACGGCCCGTCCCCGCGGGCTGTACTTGACGGCGTTCTCCACCAGGTTGGCCACGGACCGCTCCAGCAGCCCGGGGTCGGCCTCGACCATCGGCAGGGTCTCGGGCACGTCCAGGCCGACGCTGTCCTCGGGCACGCCGCCGAGCGCCATCGGTACGACCTCGTCCACGTCGATCTCGCGGATCAGCGGGGTGACCGTACCGGTCTGCAGCCGGGACATGTCGAGGAGGTTGCCGACGAGGTGGTCCAGCCGGTCGGCGCCCTCCTCGATGGCCTCCAGCAGCTCTGCCCGGTCCTGTTCCGACCATTCGACGTCGTCCGACCGGAGCGAGGTCACGGAGGCCTTGATGCCGGCCAGCGGGGTGCGCAGGTCGTGGCTGACTGCGGCGAGCAGGGCGGTGCGGATGCGGTTGCCCTCGGCGAGCGCGCGGGCCTGGTCGGCCTCCTCCTGAAGGCGGCGGCGGTCCAGGGCGACGGCGGCCTGCGCGGCGAACGCCGCGAGCACCCGGCGGTCCTCGGCGGGCAGCACCCGGCCGGTGAGCGCGAGCGCCAGGTGGTCGCCGACGGGCATGTCCACGTCGGCGTCCTCGGGCCGTTCCAGGGGCCGCCCGTATCCGGCCCGCCCGGCGCAGCTCCACGGCTCGACGTCGCTCGCCCGCTCCAGCAGCGCGGCCGACTCCATGGCGAAGGTCTCCCGGACCCGCTCCAGCAGTTCCTCGAGGCTGGTCTCGCCGCGCAGCACGTTCCCGGCGAGGAAGGAGAGGATCTCCGACTCGGCGCGCAGCCGGGCGGCCTGGTGAGTGCGCCGGGCGGCGAGGTCCACCACCGAGGCGACCGACATGCCGACGCCGAAGAAGATCGCGATGGCGACGATGTTCTTGGGGTCGGCGATGGTGAGGCGGTGCAACGGCGGGGTGTAGAAGTAGTTCAGCAGCAGCGAGCCGAAGGCCGCCGAGGCCAGCGCGGGCAGCAGCCCGCCGAGCAGCGCCGCCGCGACGGTGACGGCGAGGAACAGCAGCATGTCGTTGGCGAGACCGAGGGCGACAATGTTCAGCAGCACCGCGAGGACCGCGGGCGCCACCAGGGCCACCGCCCAGCCCCAGACGATCCGGGCCCGCGCGAGCCGTCCGCTCCGGGCCACGGGCAGTCCGCGGCCCTTGGCGACCTCCTCGTGGGTGACGATGTGGACGTCGAGGTCGGGTCCGGAGTCCCGGGCGACCGTGGCGCCGACGCCGGGCCCGAAGACGTACTGCCAGGCCTTGCGGCGCGAGGAGCCCAGCACGATCTGGGTGGCGTTGACGCCGCGCGCGAAGTCGAGCAGCGCGGCGGGTATGTCGTCGCCGACCACATGGTGGAAGGTTCCGCCCAGGTCCTCCACCAGGGTGCGCTGGACGGCCAGTTCCTTCGGGGAGGCGGAGGTCAGCCCGTCGCTGCGGGCTGTGTACACGGCGAGCACCTCGCCGCCGGCGCCCTTCTCGGCGAGCCGTGCGGCCCGGCGGATCAGGGTGCGCCCCTCGGGTCCGCCGGTCAGCCCGACGACGATCCGCTCGCGGGAGCCCCAGATCCTCGAGACCCGGTGCTCGCTGCGGTAGGCGGTCAGGTACTCGTCGACCCGGTCGGCCACCCACAGCAGCGCCAGCTCGCGCAGGGCGGTCAGGTTTCCGGGCCGGAAGTAGTTGGACAGGGCCGCGTCGACCTTGTCCGGCTTGTAGATGTTGCCGTGCGCCAAGCGGCGGCGCAGGGCCTCGGGCGACATGTCGACCAGTTCGATCTGGTCGGCCCGGCGCACGACCTCGTCCGGGACGGTCTCGCGCTGCCGCACTCCCGTGATCGACTCGACCACGTCGCCGAGTGACTCCAGGTGCTGGATGTTGACGGTGGAGATCACGTCGATCCCGGCGGCGAGCAGGTCCTCCACGTCCTGCCAGCGCTTGGCGTTGCGGGAGCCGGGGACGTTCGTGTGGGCGAGTTCGTCCACCAGGGCGACGGCGGGCGCCCGGCGCAGCACGGCGTCGACGTCCATCTCGCCGAAGACGGCCCCCCGGTAGTCCAGCTGCCGGCGCGGCACCTGCTCCAGGCCGTGCAGCATCACCTCGGTGCGTGGCCGGCCGTAGTGCTCGACGAAACCCACGACGCAGTCGGTGCCCCGCTCCACACGGCGGTGCGCCTCGGAGAGCATGGCGTAGGTCTTGCCGACGCCCGGTGCCGCACCGAGGTAGATCCGCAGCTTCCCGCGTGCCATGGCTCCATTGTCTTCCCGTGACTCCTGCCTGCGCTGCGTCGACCCTACGGCCAACAATCACGACAAACGGGACAGGGGGGGAGGACTGGCGGGCAACTTTGACGCAACCCTGATGAGCGCTCCGCGCAGCCGGCCGGTTCAGTGCTCGACGATCTCGCCGTCGTGCAGTTCCAGCACCCGGTCGGCCAGGTCCAGCAGGGTCGCGTCATGGGTGGCGACCAGCGCGGTGACCTGTTCGCCGCGGACGACGGCCCGCAGCAGCTCCATCACGGCGTGCCCGGTCTCGGCGTCGAGCTGGCCGGTCGGTTCGTCGGCGACGATCAGGGCCGGACTGTCGGCGAGGGCGCGGGCGAGGGCGACCCGCTGCTGCTGGCCGCCGGACAGCTCGCCGGGCCGCCGGGCCGCGTGCCCGGCGAGACCCACCAGGGAGAGGAGCAGTTCCACGCGCTCCTCGCGCTCGCGCGGGTCGGCGCGGCGCAGCCGCAGCCGCAGCGGTACGCCGACGTTCTCGGCAGCGGTGAGGATCGGGATGAGCCCGAACGACTGGAAGACGAACCCGATCCGGTCCCGGCGCAACCGCAGCAGCTCGCTCTCGCCCGGCTCCCCCAGCCGCAGCCCGTCGACCTCGACCTGCCCGCGGTCGGGCGTGTCGAGCCCGCCGACGATGTTCAGCAGGGTGGTCTTCCCCGACCCCGAACGCCCCTTGAGGGCGACGGGTTCCCCCCGCCGCACCCCCAGGGAGACGCCGCGCAGTGCGTGGACGGCGGCGGCGCCGGTGCCGTACGACTTGTGGACGTCCTCGACGCTGACCATGGTCTCGGTGATCACATCGCTCACAGCGCCCTCCCCCGTCGGCCGGGTCCCGGTATGGCGTCCCGCGAGGGACCCGGGACAGTGCCGGATGTGCGGCTACCGCGGTGGGGGCGCGAGCAACCACAGCGACCCGGCAACCGGCGACGGAGGACTCGCCCCGCGGCGCGCCCGCGCGAAACGGGCCGCGCCCGCGAAGGCACGGCCCGTGAAACCCCGCTGATCCCAGCGGAGCGTCTATCGGACTTCCGTGATCTCGGGCCCCCGCTGCAGCTGCCCCATGCCACCGGAGAAGCGCGAGCCCTCCTCCTGCTGGACACCCTCGGGCACCATCTGCGCGTCGTTCGGCAGCTTGAGGACGATCGGATCGCGGGGTGCCATCGGGCCCTCGCCGCGGACCACGACCGTGTCGCGGAAGATCTGCTCCAGCAGCCCGGCCGCCTGCGGCTGCACCGCGCCCTGCCCGGAGATCACCCCGCGCAGGAACCAGCGCGGGCCGTCCGCACCGACGAACCGCACGACCTGGAAGCCTCCGGTGCCGTCCGGCAGCTGCACCGGCACCTGGGCGCGCAGCTCCCAGCCGAGCGGGCCCTCGACCTCGTCGACGATGCCACCCTGCTGGGTGATGCCGGAGGCGATCTCCTCGCGGACCTCGCCCCAGATGCCCTCGCGCTTGGGCGCGGCGAAGGCCTGGAGCTGGACGGCGCTGTCGCGCAGCACGACGGTCGCGGCGACGATCGCGTCACCGGCGACCTCGACCCTGAGTTCCATGCCGTCGACACCCGGCACGAACAGCCCGCCCAGGTCGACGCGGCCCTCGGCCGGGTCGCGCACCTCGCTGCTGTCCCACGGCCCGTCGGGCCGGGGCCCGGGCTCCAGCCGGACGCGCTCGCGCTCGGCCTCCTCCACCTCGTCCGCCTCGGTGTCGACGCTGTCGACGACCTGCTCGGCCTCGCCGGCCGCGTCCTCGGCGGCACCCTTCTTCTTGCGACGTCCGAACACGTCACTGTCCTTCCCGGTCGGATACGACCGAAGCGTATCGATTCCCACCCGTCGGACCGCCCTCGGCGGCCTGACCGCTTGTGCCGCTCTCGCCGTCCACCGCGGCATGACCGCCGGTGGACCCGAAGCCCCCCTCGGCCCGCGCCGAGCCGGGAAGTTCCGCCACCTGACGGAAGCGGACCCTCTCGACCTGCTGGACGACCAGTTGGGCGATCCGGTCGAAGCGCTCGAACCGCACGGACTTCCGCGGGTCGAGATTCACCACGATCACCTTGATCTCTCCACGGTACCCGGCATCAACCGTCCCCGGGGCATTCACGAGGGCGACACCGCAGCGGGCGGCGAGACCGGACCGCGGGTGCACGAAGGCCGCGTACCCCTCCGGGAGGGCGATCGACACACCTGTGGGCAGCACGGCCCGCTCACCGGGCTTCAGCTCGCACGCCTCGGTGGTCCGCAGATCGGCTCCGGCGTCCCCCGGGTGCTCGTACGCCGGAAGCGGTACGTCGGGGTCCACCCGCCGGATCAGTACGTCGAGGGGGTCACGGCTCACGGGTTCACCTCGAAGGCCCGGGCACGCCGGATCTGGTCCGGGTCGCTCATGGCGGCCTGGATCTCCTCCTCACGGCCGTGGTCGATGAAGTGGTCGATCTTGACCTCGATGAACAGGGCGTCGGCGCGGACCGCGAGGGGACCGTCGGGGCCGCCGATGCGTCCGGTGGCCGTGGAGTAGATCTTCCGTCCGGCCACGGCGGTGACCTCCGCCTCCAGATACAGCGTGGTGCCCACCGGGACGGGCCGCACGAAGTCGGTCTCCAGCCGGCCGGTGACGGCGATGGTCCGCAGCAGCCAGTTCAACGAGCCGAGGGTCTCGTCCAGGGCCGTGGCCAGCACACCGCCGTGCGCGAGGCCCGGGGCGCCCTGGTGGGCGCCCTGGACGGTGAACTCGGCGGTCAGCGAGACGCCGTCACCGGCGCGTGCTTCCAGATGCAGTCCGTGCGACTGCCCGGGGCCACAGCCGAAACAGTGTTCGTAGTGGGCGCCGAGGAGTTCTCCGGGCGCGGGCGCGTCGGGGTGCCGTACCGGTTTCACCGCATCGGCGGGAGGCTGAAGAGCTGCGGAACTACCACTCACAGGCGCAGACCTTACCCGCCCGCCCGTCCCCCACCACCGCCCTGCTCGACGGCGCTGCGCCCGGCTCCCCCCTGATGGCGGCCGGACAGGGATCCCGTGCCAAGCTTGGCCTCATGCAGCTCTCCGCCACCCCTTACGAAGAACGCCTCACCGCCCCCCGCTCGTGGTGGCTGATCAGCTTTCTCGTGGGTGTCTCCTTCGCTCTGATCCTGCTTCCGTTCGGCACCCTGCCGCTGCTCGGCGGCCTGGTCGGCGGTACGGCCGCGGCGGCGGTCGTGGCCAGCGCGTACGGCTCGCCGCGCATCCGTGTCGTGAACGGCTCGTTGATCGCGGGCGAGGCGAAGATCCCGGTGTCGGCGCTGGGCGAGGCGGAGGTGCTCGACGCGGAGGAGGCCCGCGCCTGGCGGACGTACAAGGCCGACACCCGCGCCTTCCTGCTGCTGCGCGCCTACATTCCCACCGCGCTGCGGGTGGAGGTCACGGACCCGCAGGACCCGACGCCGTACCTGTATCTGTCGACGCGGGAGCCGGAGAAGCTGGCGGCGGCGATCGAGGCTGCACGCACGGCGGACGCCTGAGCGGCCCGTTCGGCA
>NZ_JCAJZW010000094.1:0-8431 GCF_059510455.1 Streptomyces sp. NTD91 | reverse complement strand
GGCGGTGATGCCGGTGGTCAGCCGGCCGTCGGACTCCTCGGGCCGGCTCAGCATCAGGGCGAGGTAGTCCTGGCCGTTGGTGCCCATGAAGACGCCGGTGCGGCTGCCGCGCAGGGCGCCCGGCTCGATCCCGGAGCGCTCCAGCGCCTCCCAGGAGGTCTCCAGCAGCAGCCGCTGCTGGGGGTCCATGGTCATCGCCTCGCGCGGGGAGATGTCGAAGAACGTCGAGTCGAACAGCGGCGCGTCGTAGAGGAACGCGCCCTGGCGGGCGTACGTGGTGCCGGTGCCGCCCGCGGGGTCGAGGACGCCATCGAGGTCCCAGCCTCGGTCGGCGGGGAAGTCGGCGACGGTGTCGCGTCCCTCGGCGAGCAGGCGCCAGAACACCTCGGGGCTGTCCGCGCCGCCTGGGAAGCGGCAGCCGAGGCCGACGACCGCGACGGGCTCGTGACGGCTCGCCTCGGCGTCATGAAGGCGCTTGCGAGTCTGGCGGAGGTCCGCCGTCACCCTTTTCAGGTAGTCCCGCAGCTTGTCTTCATTACTCGCCATCGTGCTCCACTTCCTCGCCAAAGCCGTGAACGGTGCCGTCGCTCGGGCCGGGGTCAGGAGATCCCGAGTTCCTTGTCGATCAGGTCGAACATCTCGTCGTCCGTCGCCGTGTCCAGTGCGGTGTCCGCGCCGTCCGTGCCGTCGTCCGTGAAGGGATCGGCGAGGGGGTCGGCGCCGGTCCACACCGTCAGCAGATGCCGCAGCCTGGCGGTGATCTCCTGGTGGGCCTCGCCGCCGGTCCGGCCCGCGGCGTCGGCCTCGGCGACCAAGGTCTCGGTCAGACGGTCCAGTTCGGCGACGACTCCGCTCGCTGCGCCCGCGCCGCCCGGTCCGGCGAGTTCGGCGTCCAGGTACCGGGCGACGTCGGCCGGCGCCGGGTAGTCGAACACCAGGGTGGCGGGCAGGTGCAGCCCGGTCGCCGCGGCGAGCCGGTTGCGCAGCTCGACGGCGGTCAGGGAGTCGAAGCCCGCCTCGCGGAAGGCGCGGACCGGCTCGACCGCATCGCTGCGGGCGTGGCCGAGGACCACGGCCGCCTGCTCCCGCACCAGCTCGACGAGCGCGGCGGAGCGTGCGGCGGCGTCCAGCCGGGCGAGCCGCCCGCGCAGCGCGTCGGCGTCGGCGCCGGACGCGGCGTCCCGCAGGGCGGCCTCCGCCTCGGGGACACCGGCCAGCAGGGCGGTGGTCCGGCCCGCCGCGAACGCGGGCGCGAACCGGGACCAGTCGACGCGGGCCACGACCGCGGCCGGGTCCTGGCCGGCGGCGAGCCGTTCCATCGCCACCAGCGCCAGGTCCGGGTCGAGGCCGGTCAGACCGCGGCGGCGCAGGTACTCCTCGATGCCGCCGCCTGCGGCCATGCCGTCCTCCGCCCACGGGCCCCAGGCCACGGAGGCGGCGGGCAGTCCGGCCGCCCGGCGCCGTTCGGCGAGGGCGTCCAGGTAGGCGTTCGCGGCGGCATAGTTGCCCTGGCCCGGTGAGCCGATGGCGCCGGCGAACGACGAGAACAGCACGAACGCCGACAGCTCCCGGTCCCGGGTCAGCTCGTCGAGGTGACGGGCGGCGACCGCCTTGGCGCGCAGCACCGCGGCGAACCGCTCCGGGGTGAGCGTCTCGATCAGTCCGTCGTCGAGCAGGCCCGCGGTGTGCACGACCGCGTCCACGGGATGCCTGCCGAGCAGCGCGGCGAGCGCGTCGCGGTCGGCGGCGTCGCAGGCGGCGACCGTCACGCGGGCGCCGCGTGAGGTCAGTTCGTCGCGCAGTTCCGGCGCGCCGGGGGCGTCGAGTCCGCGCCGACTGACCAGGACGAGGTGCTCGGCGCCGCGGGCGGCGGCCCAGCGGGCGACCCGGGCGCCGAGCGCGCCGGTGCCGCCGGTGATCAGCACAGTGCCCGAGGGGCGCCAGCCCGCGCCGAGGCTGCCGGGGGCCGTGCGGGTGAGACGGCGTCCGAACACGCCGGTCGCCCGGATCGCCACCTGGTCCTCCCCGGCGCGGCCCGCGAGCACGCCGGCCAGTCGGCCCACGGCGCGCCGGTCGACCACCGGGGGCAGGTCGATCAGGCCGCCCCAGCGGTCTGGTTGCTCCAGCGCCGCGACCCGGCCGAGTCCCCAGACGGCGCCCTGCGCGGGATCGGGAGCCCGGTCGGACCGGTTGACCGAGACGGCGCCGGTGGTCAGCGCCCACACTGGGGCGGCGATGCCGGTGTCGCCCCAGGCCTGGAGCAGGACGGCGGTGGCGGCGGGGGCGGCGGGGAGGGGGTCGTGTCCGGCGTCGGTGGTGCTCGGCGTGTCTGCTCCGGTGTCCTCACGTGCGTCGGTGTCCTCACCGGCTCCGGTGCCCTCGGGCTGCCGGTCGGCGAGGGCGAGGAAGGACAGGACGCCCGCGACCGGCTCGTCCCCGGCGGCCTCGGTCAGCCGTGCCGCCAACCTGGCGCGCCCGGTGCCGGGTTCCCAGGTCACCGGGACCGGCTCGGCGCCGTTCGCGGCGAGGCCGTCCAGGACGGCTCGGACGAACGGGGCGTCGTGCGTCCCGGCGGGCAGGACCGCCGGCCAGCGGCCGGGCAGGGCGCTGCCGGAGACCGCGCCGAGGGGTTTCCAGCCGGCGCCGTACAGCCAGTCGTCGACGCGGGACTGCTCCTGCCGGCCGTGCCACCAGTTCTTCAGGGCGGGCAGCAGCGCGTCGAGCGCGTCCTCTGCCACGCCGAGGGAGTCGGCCAGCGCGCGGGCGTCGCCGTGTTCCACGGCGGTCCAGAACACCGAGTCGGCGCGGTCGTCGGAGCCCGTGTCGGTCCGGCCGCCGAGCCTGGCGCCCTCGGGCCAGTACCGCTCGTGGGCGAAGGCGTAGGTGGGCAGGTCGACGACGGTCGCGCCGGTGGGCGCGAAGACGGCGTCCCAGTCCACCTGCCCGCCGTGCAGGCGCAGTTCGGTGAGGGCCGCGAGCAGGCTCGCCGGTTCCGGGCGGTCCTTGCGCAGCAGGGGCGTCAGCACGTGGCCGCCGCCGTCCAGGCAGCCTTGGGCGAGCGCGGTGAGCGTGCCGTCGGGGCCCAGCTCCAGGAACCGGCCCGCGCCCTGCTCGTCCAGCCTGCGCACGGCGTCGGCGAAGCGGACGGGGCGCCGTACGTGCTCCACCCAGTGCTCGGCCGACATCAGCTCCGCGGCGGTTGCGGGCTCGCCGGTCAGCGTGGACACGATCGGGATGCGCGGCTCGGCGCAGGTGAGGCTCTCGGCCACGGCGCGGAACTCGTCGAGGACGGGTTCCATCAGCGGGGAGTGGAAGGCGTGGCTGACGCGCAGCGCGGTCACGCGGCGCCCCTGGGCGCGCAGGTGGGCGGCGATCTCCTCGACGGCCCCGGCCGCGCCGGACAGCACCACCGACCGCGGGCCGTTGACCGCGGCGATGCCCACGGTGTCGCCGGGCAGCGGCAGCACCTCGTCCTCGGACGCCTCGACGGCGGCCATGGCGCCGCCAGCCGGGAGGGCCTGCATCAGCCGGCCGCGCGCCGCGACGAGGCGGCAGGCGTCGGCGAGGGACCAGACTCCGGCCGCGTGCGCGGCGGCGATCTCGCCGATGGAGTGCCCGGCGAGCACGTCGGGCCGTACGCCCCAGGACTCCACGAGCCGGAACAGGGCGACTTCCAGGGCGAACAGGGCGGGCTGGGCGTACTCGGTGCGGTTCAGGATCTCTTCGTCGTCCCCGAAGACGACGGTCTTGAGATCGAAGTGGAGCTCCGCGTCGACCGCGTCGAGGGCCTCGGCGAAGACCGGGAACGTCTCGTACAACGCCCGGCCCATGCCGAGCCGCTGGGAGCCCTGGCCGGCGAACAGGAACGCGACCCGGCGGCCGGAGCGGCCGGGGATGCCGAGGAGGAGGCCGGGGTGGTGCGCGCCGGCGGCGAGCGCGCGCAGGCCGTGCAGCAGTTCGTCGCGGTCGGCGGCGAGGACCGCCGCGCGGTGCTCCAGCCAGGGGCGGCGCGTGGCGGACAGGCCCAGGTCGGCAAGGCGTAGGCCGGTGTCGCCGTCGACGCGGGCCCACAGCCGTTCGGCCTGGCCGCGCAGGGCCTCCTCGGTGGCTGCGGACAGCAGCACGGGCGTCACCGGCAACTCGCCCGCGTCCACGCGCTGTTCGTCGGCCGCCTCGTCGGGGGCCTGCTCGATGATGACGTGGGCGTTGGTGCCGCTGATGCCGAAGGACGACACGCCGGCCCGCCGGGGGCGGTTCTCGGGGCGCGGCCACTCGACGTTCTCGGTGAGCAGGGCGATGTCGCCGGCGGTCCAGTCGATGAAGGGGGACGGCTCGTCGGCGTGCAGGGTGCGCGGCAGCAGGCCGTGCCGCATCGCCATCACCATCTTGATCACACCGCCCACACCGGCGGCGGCCTGGGTGTGGCCGATGTTCGACTTCAACGAACCGAGGAACAGGGGCTGTTCGCGGTCCTGGCCGTAGGTGGCCAGGAGGCCCTGTGCCTCGATGGGGTCGCCGAGCGGGGTGCCGGTGCCGTGCGCCTCGACGGCGTCCACGTCGGCGGAGGTGAGCCCGGCACCGGCGAGGGCCTGCCGGATGACCCGCTCCTGCGAGGGGCCGTTGGGCGCCGTCAGACCGTTCGACGCGCCGTCCTGGTTGACCGCCGAACCGGCGACGACGGCGAGGACGCGGTGCCCGTTGCGGCGGGCGTCGGGCAGCCGCTCCAGCACCAGCATGCCGATGCCCTCGGACCAGGCGGTGCCGTCGGCTCCGGCGCCGAAGGACTTGCAGCGCCCGTCGGAGGCGAGGCCCCGCTGCTGGCTGAAGTCGACGAACGTGTCCGGTGTGGACATCACCATCACACCGCATGTGAGCGCGAGGTCGCACTCCCCGGCCCGCAGCGACTGCGCGGCCAGGTGCAGGGTGACCAGGGAGGAGGAGCAGGCGGTGTCGACGGTCATCGCCGGGCCCTCCAGGCCGAAGGTGTAGGCGATGCGGCCGGAGTGGACGCTGCTGGTGTTGCCGGTCAGCAGGTAGCCGTCGGAGTCGTGCTCACCCTCGCGCAGGCAGGAGTGGTAGTCCTGCCCCATGACACCGGCGAACACACCGGTGCGGCTGCCGCGCAGCGCCGTCGGGTCGATCCCGGCCCGCTCGAACACCTCCCAGGACACCTCGAGCAGCAACCGCTGCTGCGGGTCCATGGCGAGCGCCTCGCGCGGGGCGATCCCGAACAGTTGGGCGTCGAAGGACGCGGCGTCGTAGAGGAAGCCGCCGCGGCGGACGTAGGTCTTGCCGGGCCGGCCGGGCTCGGGGTCGTAGAGGGCGTCCAGGTCCCAGCCGCGGTCGGTCGGGAAGTCGCCGATGGCGTCGCCGCCCTCGGTGACGAGCCGCCACAGGTCCTCGGGGGACTCGACTCCGCCGGGGTAGCGGCACGCCATGCCGACGATGACGACCGGGTCGTCGTGTACGCCCCGCCAGGCGGGCGGGGCGTCGCCGCGCGGCCCGGTCGCGTCGTCGGTGAGCGCGGTCAGCAGGTGCCGGGCGAGCGCGGCGGGCGACGGGTGGTCGAAGACGAGGGTGGCGGGCAGCCGCAGCCCGGTGGCCGCGTTGACGCGGTTGCGCAGTTCCACGGAGGTCAGGGAGTCGAAGCCGAGCGCCTTGAACGCCTGCCCGGGCGTCACGTCGGCGGCCGACGCGTGGCCGAGCACCTGCGCCACCAGGTCGCAGACCAGCTCCAGCAGGTACGGCTCGCGCTCCGCGGCGGGCAGGGCCGCCAGCCGGGCCCGCAGCTCGCCGCCGCCCGCGCCGTGCCCGCCGGTGTGCGCGGCACGCCGGGCCGGGCCGCGCACCAGGCCGCGCAGCAGCGCCGGCACGTCGGGCCGTTCGCGCAGGGTGCGGAAGTCCAGGCCGACGGGCAGGAGCAGCGCGCCCGGGGCGTGCCGCAGCACCGCGTCCAGGACGGCGAGGCCGTGGTCGGCGGCGAGCGGCCGGACCCCGCCGCGTGCCATGCGGCGCAGATCGCCCTCGCTCAGCTCGCCGGTCATGCCCGCGCCGGGCGCCCACGGTCCCCAGGCGAGCGACACGGCGGGCAGCCCGAGCGCGCGACGGCGTACGGCGACGGCGTCCAGATAGGCGTTCGCGGCAGCGTAGTTGGCCTGCCCGGCGCCGCCGAACGTGCCGGAGACCGAGGAGAACAGCACGAACGCGGCCAGGTCCCGGTCGCGGGTGAGCGCGTCGAGGTGGTCGGCGGCGTCCGCTTTGGGACGCAGCACCGTCCGCAGCCGCTCTTCGGTGAGTGAGGCCAGCACACCGTCGTCGAGTACGCCTGCCGTGTGGACGACGCCGGTCAGCGGCCGGTCCTCGGGGATCGCCGCGAGCAGCGCCTCCAGCGCCGCGCGGTCGGCCACGTCACAGGCGACGACGGTCACCTCGGCGCCCAGTCCGGTCAGTTCCGCGGCGAGTTCGGCGGCGCCGGGCGCGTCGGGGCCGCGCCGGCCGACCAGGAGCAGGTGGCGCACGCCGTGCCCGGTGACCAGGCGCCGGGCGACGAGCGCGCCCAGGCCACCGGTGCCGCCGGTGACGAGGACGGTGCCGTCGGCCAGGCGAACGGGGGTGCGGGAGGCGTCCGTCGTTCCGGCGGAGTCCGCTGTGCCGGCGGCGTTCGGGTCGGGGACGGCGCTCGGGCCCGCGTCCGCGCCGGTGCCGGTGCCGGTGGAGGCGAGTGCGGTCAGGGACTCCGCGACGAGCCGAGGGGCGAGCACAGCGCCTTCGCGCAGGGCGAGTTCGGTCTCCTCGTTCACGGCGCCGGGCCCGGCGAGGAGGGCGGCGAACGCGTCACGGGACTCGGGTGTGCCGTCCAGGTCGGCCAGGGCGAGGCGGCCGGGGTTCTCGGTCCGGGCGGCGCGTACCAGGCCCCACAGGGCGGCCAGCGCCGGATCGGGCTCGGCCCGTACGTCGGCCGCGACCGCGCCCCGGGTGACGACGACGAGCCGGGTGTCGGCGAACTCGTCGGCCGCGAGCCAATCCTGTACGAAGGCCAGCGCGTCGGAGGTGACCGCGTGGGCGGCGCCGGCGGCGGGCCCGGCCGGGTCGGTCGCCGCGGGCCGCGTCCAGGGCAGCAGCACCGTGCGGGGCACGGGGTCGCCGTCGTGGACGGCCCGCGTCAGCTCGGACCAGGTGCGGGCCGCGAATGCGCCGGCCGGGGTGGCGGTGGTCCCCTCGTCGTCCTCGCCGACGTAGTCCGTGAGGACGACCGTGGCGCCCGCGGTCGGCGCGGTGTCCTCGTCGGTGGTCCGGGCAGCGAGCGGTACCGGGGTCCACTCGATGCGGTACGTGCCGGACGGGACCGTCGAGGCCTGCGCGGCCGTCAGGTCGGACGGGACCTCGCGCAGGGCGAGGGCCTCGGCGGCGGCGACCGCACCTCCGGCCGGGTCGGCCAGCTGGAGGGTGACCGCGTCGTCGCCCGCCGGGGCGATCCGTACGCGCAGGGCGCGCGCACCGGAGGCGTACAGCGACAGCCCGTTCCAGGCGAACGGCAGCCGCCCGGCGCCGCCCGTGTCACCGAGGGGACCGAACAGGACGGCGTGCAGGGCGGAGTCCAGCAGCGCGGGATGGACCGCGCACCGGCCGGCGAGCGTCTCGTGCTCCTCCGGCAGGGCGACCTCGGCGAACACCTCGTCGCCGCGCCGCCACACCGCCCGCAGCCCCTGGAAGACAGGGCCGTACGCCAGCCCCGTCACCGCCAGCCGCGCGTACGCGTCGTCGACGGGCCGGGCCTCGGCGCCCGCCGGGGGCCACTGGGCGAGGTCGAAGCCCGGCTCGCCGTTGACCGGTGCGAGGACACCGTCGGCGTGCAGGGTCCAGGGCGTGTCGTCGGGGGTCTCGTCCGGGCGCGCGTGCACCTCGACGGTGCGCCGGCCCGACGCGTCCGCGACGCCGACGGTGACCTGGAGGCGGACGGTGCCCTGCTCCGGTATCACGAGCGGCACGGCGAGCGTCAGGTCCTCGATCCTGTCGCAGCCGACCTCGGCGCCTGCCCGCAGCGCCAGTTCCGCCCAGCCGGTGCCGGGGAAGACCAGCGCGCCCAGGACGGCGTGGTCGCGCAGCCAGGGGTGGGACCGCAGCGAGAGCCGTCCGGTGAGGACCGTCCCGCCGCCCGCTAGGGCGACGGCGGCGCCGAGCAGCGGGTGGCCGGCCGCCCCGAGCCCGGCGGCGGCCAGGTCACCGGCGCGCTGCGCGGCCGAGGGCCAGAACCGCCGCCGCTGGAAGGCGTACGTCGGCAGCTCCACGGGACGTGCCCCGGTTCCGGTGAACAGCGTCCGCCAGTCCACGTCACCGCCGTGCGCGAACAGCGCGGCGACGGCGGCAAGCAGCGCCGGCGCCTCCTGCCGGTCCTTGCGCAGCGCGGGGACCAGCACGGCGGTCGCGGTGT
>NZ_JCAJZW010000093.1:0-8891 GCF_059510455.1 Streptomyces sp. NTD91 | reverse complement strand
AACGCCGCGGCGGAGAGCTTCTGGGCCCTGCTCAAGGAGGAGATCGGCACCCGTACCTGGCCCGACCGGGCCACCGCCCGCGCCGAGGTCTTCTCCTTCATCGAGACCTTCTACAACCGCCGCCGACTGCGCAAGCACAAGACCTTCGGCTATCTCACCCCAACCGAGACCAGACAGCGGCACCAGCACGCCCTCGCGGCATAACGATCACGTGTCCGAGATCACGGGGAAACTTCACCCCACGACAAGTGCGATTTCCCAGGCGCGTCGGCGTTTGGGACCCGAGCCTTTGCGGGTCTTGTTCGAGCGGGTGGCTCTGCCGTGCGCTCAGCGCGGCACGCAAGGAGCCTGGCTGGGCCGGTGGCGGCTGATGGCCATCGATGGGTTCGTGCTGGACATTGAGCCTTTTCCAACCTGATCGTGATGCTGAGGCGGAGAAGTTCCTGGTGAAGGGTTGGTCTACCAGGGCAGCCGTGTGAGTCAGGAGCCTCTCAACGCCGCCTGTGCGGGCCCAGCTTGAGCAGCACCTTGCCAAGCTGGTCGGAAGTGAGGGCTGGCGCGGGCAGACGGGGCGCGGCCGGGTTGGTGCGAAGTCCGGCGAGGAGCAGGGCAAGTGGGCGGAGCCAGGCATCCGGGGTGACCGTGGTGAGCGCGGGAACAGCCCTGCCCAGTGCTGCCAGGGTGAAAAGCAGGTCCTCGGTGGTGATGTCCGGGCGGATGGCGCCCTGTTCCTGACCGCGCCGGAGTAGCTCGTCGATGGTTGCGCGGTTGTGGGCGTGGATCGCCGTGAGGGCGGTGACACCTTCCAGATTCGTGGTCATGAGGTCGTTGGTGCCGCGGTCTGCGGCCAGGCCCGCGAACACTGTTCGTAGGTACTGCGTCAGTCCCGTCCATGCGTCCTCGGCTGTTCGTGCCCGTTCGCCGGCCGCGGTGGTCTCCGCGAACGCATCCCGGAAGACCTCGTCGACGAGCGCGGCACGGGTCGGGAAGTGGCGGTAGAGGGTGGCGTTGCCCACGCCCGCCCGCTGGGCAATTTCATCGAGTGGGGCGTCCAGGCCCTGTTCGGCGAAGACCTCGCGGGCCTTGTCCGTCAGTAGTTTCCGGTTGCGCAGCGCATCGCGGCGCCCTACCGGCGAGCGGTCGCCCATCGTGCCTCCCTCTTCTTACGCCGTACCGGGGAGCAGTCCCCGGTACGGATGCTATCGTCGGACAAGTAAGTGGGGACAGTTCCCCGTTTTACTTCCCGCAGGCGGGATGTCCGCGGTCGTTCACGGGGGAGGGGAAAGCATGCCCGGCACCGCACTCGTGCTCGGCGGCGGCGGACCAGTGGGCGGAGCCTGGTTGACGGGGGTGCTCGCTGGGCTGGCCGAGGCCGGGATCAATCTCGGCAGCGCCGACGTCGTGATCGGCACTTCCGCCGGTGCCGTCTTCGGAACCCGGCTCCGGTCCGGCGTCCCGGCCTCGGATCTCTACGAGCGTCAGCTCTCCGGAGCAGACGCGGTCCGTCTGCCGGTGACAGCGCGCCAGACGGCGCGCTTCCTTTGGGCGGCGCTCGGTTCCCGCGATCCCCAGCGATCCATCGAACGCCTCGCCCAAGCAGCGTTGCACGCCCGGACCGGCCCGGAGTCGGACGTCTTCGACACGGTCGGCGCGCTCCTGGGCGACGTACGCGACTGGCCCGAGCGGGAGCTGCGGATCGCCGCGGTCGACGCACAGAGCGGACAGACCGAGATGTTCGACTCGCACTCTGGAGTGACACTCCTCGAAGCCGTCGCGGCGAGCTGCGCCGTACCCGTCGTATGGCCGCCGGTCACCGTAGCCGGCCGGCGCTGGATGGACGGCGGCAGCCGTTCGACCGCCAACCTCCAGCTCGCACGCGGGTACCGCCGGGTATTGGCGGTCACGCCAGTCCCCCGGGCGGTCGGGCCGCATCCGAGCGCCACGCAGCAGGCTGCGGAACTGTCCGACGACGGGGCACGCGTCATGCTGCTGTCCCCGGACCGCGCCGCGCGCCGCATGATGGGCCGCAACATGGCGGACAACACACGCCGGCCGGCTGCCGCCCGCGCGGGCCACGCCCAGGCCAGTGCGTTGGCCCCTGCAGTGGCCGACGTCTGGCAGGGGTGAGGCGTGTCAAAGCGCACATAGCCTTGCCCGCGGGAAGTTGACGCCGTCTTGTCGCACGAGACGGTGAAGCACTTGGCAGGTGGGCTTTCGACCAGAGAACCATCTCTACCGGAGGCTGCGCGTGTTCGTTTATCCGTCGGGTGTCGATGTATCCGGCTCCGCCCTTCGCTTCCTGTCCGCCCGCCTGCGAGTGCACCGCCGCGCTCTGGGCACCCGATGGCGGCGTCTGAGTGCAGGCCGCCAGGCCCCGCTCATTCTCGTCCACCTCCGCAACGGACATACCTATGCCCAGCTCGCAGCCGGTTTCGATATCGGCATCACCACCGTCTACCGCTACGTCACCGAGGCCGTCGCGCTCCTGGCCGCCCTCGCACCTACGCTCGCCGAAGCCGTCCGGGCCGCGTCGATGAAGGAATACCTGATCCTGGACGGGACGCTGCTACCGATCGACCGGATCGCCGCCGACCGACCCTTCTGTTGAGTCGGCACGGAGCGCGGTGCCGGTGTTGCCACCGGTCCGTTTCTCCGTGCCGCTCGCCGAACCCGGCGTGCGGCTCTCACCGCACCGGGCTCTCCACGGTTCTCTGCCGTTCAAGCGTGGTTGAGTGTCCAGGGGTTGGGGATCGTGTTGCCCCGGTATCGGTAGCGGGTGACCGCGATCGAGACCATGGGGAACAGGTCGATCCCGTCCGCCGAGAGCTTGTGCCACCGGCCGTTGCGGTCGGTGAGGGTCGGCGGACGTCCTTCCACCTCCAGCGATGCAGCATCATCCACCAGCTGGTCACCCGTCGCCATACGAACTGGTCCAGGGTGAACTCGTCGATGAACGCTACGAGCGTTTCGACGGCCGGTTGAGCTCGGCCGCGAAGAAAGCCGACGCTGCCTTCAAGATCTCGTTCGCCCGCCTCAGCTCGGCGTTCTCGGCCCGCAGTCGCTTGATCTCCGCAGCCTCCTCCGACGTCGTGCCGGGCCGCTGACCAGCATCCACCTCGGCCTTGCGGACCCACGTCCGCACCGTCTCCGCAGCACCGATCCCGAGCTTCGCCGCAACGGCCTTCATCGCGGCCCACTCGGTCGGATAGTTCGGACGGATCTCCGCGACCATGCGCACCGCACGCTCACGAAGCTCAGCAGGGTAGGGAGACGGACGTGCCATGACTCGATCCTCTCAGGGAATCGAGCCTCCATCAGACCCGGAGCGATTCAAGGTGCCCGTTCACCGTTGACCGGGGCACGCCGGAGACGGCCGACAACCGCAGTCGGGTCCGGCCCCTTCCGGCCTGTGGTCCTCCTGTTTCCCGACACCCGCAGGCGGCGGCGGTCGGGGAGGAGGGCAGGCCGATCCGGCCCTCCTCCCACACCACCGGACAGATGGGCCCCGGACCCCCGGTGGTTCGTCAGTGGCGGGTGGCTACCAGGTGTCGTTCAGCGTCCCACTGCCCGAACTTCCCGTGGTGAAGGAGTGGTTGCTGCCCGGCTCCCAGGTGATCGAGCCGTCGGAGTTCTTGATGATGTACTTGTACTCGATGTAGGTGTTCGCTGGCAGGGTGAGCGTGCCCTTCCAGGTCGGGTAGTTGGCCGAGGACAGCGGGACGGCCTGGGAGGTGTTCCAGCCGCCCAGGGCGGGAATCGAGCCGACCAGGTAGACGTTCTGGCCCCAGGTGGTCGTCTCGTTGACGTTGAACGTCTCGCCCACCGTGCCGGCAGCGGCGGTCGGGCTGTACAGCGCCACAGCGTCATCGGCCGGGACGGTGACGGTCGCCGTGCCGTTGGTGCCCACCGTGACGGTCGAGCCGGAGCAGGCGCCTGTCGAGACTGTCAGGTCGCCGTGGATGATGTCGCAGTACGTGCCCGCGGGCAGGCCGGTCTCGACGGTCACGGCCTTGGCGCTGGACTCGTTGTTGATCGCGATCCAGCCGCGGTTGCCCCGGCTGAAGGCTATGAAGTTCGAACCGTCATCGTACCAGTTGCTGACCGGCTGGCCCGCCACGGCATTGTGCCAGCCGACCATGTTGGCGATGCCCTGGTTGCGGTCGGTACAGAACCAGCCGTTCGAGCAGTCCGTGCCGGTGACGTACCCGTTGGAGTCGGACGGCGGGGAGTCGTCGCTGTTGATCCAGGTGAAGCTGGCGTACACCTGCGGCACGTCGTAGCCCCAGGCCAGTTCGAACAGGTTGGCCAGGACGTAGGGGGCGCCGGACTTGTAGTTGAGCGTGCTGCCGTCTCGCTCGGTGTCGTGGTTGGTCACCATCGAGGTCGAAGCCGACGCCGGCTCGAGGCCCCAACTCTGACCGAAGTTCTTGAGGTTGGTGATGTTGCCGGTGAACTGGCTCTTCAGGTCGCGGGCATAGGTGAACTCGATCACGCTGCCGTTGGACTCGAACGCGCCCGGCTGCAGCGCAGAGTTGCTACTGCCCGGGATGACCTCCTGGTACACGTACGGCCGGGAGCCGGTCCAGGTGGTGTTGTCCACCTGCGACAGGATGGCCGCCATGTCGGCTACCGCTATGTGCTTGGCGGCGTCCATCCGGAAGCCGTCCACGCCCTGACTGATCAGGCTGTTGAGGTAGCCGGCCTCGGCGGTGCGGACGTGGCTGGTCTCGGTGTAGAGGTCCTCGAGGTTGGACAGGTCGCACTCCTGGACCTGGGTGGCGTTGTTCCAGTCCGTGATGGACAGATCCGAGTTGGGGCAGTTCGACGGATAGCTGTGGAAGTCGGCCGAGGTGTAGCCGGGCTGAGAGTACGTGTACGTCGAGGCGTTGAAGCTGTCGCCGCCGTAGGAGTCGGTGCTGGTGTTGCCAGCGCCGGCCATGTGGTTGAGCACCGCGTCCGCGTACACCTTGACGCCGGCGTTGTGGCAGGTGGTGACCATGTCGGCGAACTGGGCGGCGGTACCCATCCGGCTGTTCAGGCCGTACCCGACCGGCTGGTACACCTCCCACCACGGGTGGCTGGTCTGGTTGAGCCGGATGGAGTCCTCGGGCGGGGCCACCTCGACGGCGCCGTAGCCCTTCGGGCCGAGGACGCTGGTGCATTCGCTGGCCACGGACGGCCAGTTCCACTCGAAGAGGTTGGCGATGACGTCGCCGCCGTCCGGTGCGCCGGCGGCATGGGCGGTGGTCTCGACGGTGAGCGGTAGGACGGCACTGGCGAGCAGGGCGCCAACCACTGTGAGGACGGTTCTGCCGTGTTGGAGTGGTCGCTTCATGTCGGGGTCTCTCCTGTGCTGGCGGCCCGGCCACGGACAGCCAGGCAACACGAGGCGAGCACGCTGTCGTGCGCATGGGACCGGGAGGCCGGGGTGAAGCCGGGGTGGGTGGCAAGCTCCGGGCCGGATAGCGCTACCGCCCGGACGGCGATGGCCGCGCGACCCACCGAGTTCCCGCCCAGCGGAGTCGACGGCCCGGGAGCCATGCGGCCGCGGATCCGCCTGGCACCTCACCGTACGACGGCCACCCCGAGGGCCGGGGGACCCGCCGCGAGCAGACCATCTCTCGCCCTGTGTTACGGCGTCAAGAACTTGAAGGAAATACTTCCTGCAACTTTCAGAAAATCTTTGCGAGGTGGCGGCATCGCCGCGCGGGAGCGGTCGAGCAGCAGGCCGGGTGCCCTGGGCACTCGGCGAGGACGTCCTCCGGCTCAGCCCGTCCGGCGGCCCGCCGCCACCGGCACGCTGGGAGTGACCCGCCGAACGACGTCCCGGACCTCCCCTGGTCAGGCGGAGACCAAGGGCGTGGCCGCCCCGGTCGCGGCCAAGGCGCTCACCGGCCGTGACCTGCGGACCGGGTGGCGGGGCTGTCCTTCCAGGACGCGGCGCCGATCCACAACCCGCTGCCGCAGCCCGCACCGTGCTGGTGACGGGCCCCAGTGCGCACCGCGACACCTTCGTCGGCCGCGCCCAGAAGGTCGGACATACCCTGTCAGCGTGGAGCAGCGCCCGCTGAACCGGGCCATCCGCAGCCGGTCAGCCTGTCCACCGGGGCCTCAGGGTCGGTCCAGCGCGGTGCAGTCCTGCCTCACGAGGTCGCCGGAGCCGGTCTGCGAGGTGCGCAGGGTCAGCTCAGCGTCGGCAGCCGTGCCTCCGGGCCCGGCAGCGGGCTGTGGCCGACCACGTGCGCGAGGACAGAACGGGCATGTTCCCACTGCGTCGGCACGGCCAGCAGGCGGACCACGGCCGCCGGAGCCGCTCATTTCGGGCTCCGGCGACGTGCTGATGAGCGTGGACGACGGTGGAGTCGACCGAGGCGAGCCGACCGATGTCACCGGACGCGTCCGCTCTCGCCTGCGCCGCGCGCAACATCCGCTGAGCTTCCACACGATGCCATTCAGGACGGCCCGGTCGTCCAGCCGCGGACGACCTGTCAGGGACACAGGCAGCGGAGCACGCAGCAGATCCCAATCGCATCGGACAGCTCATGGCGACCTATCACCCGACCGTGATCCACCGCTCGAGATCACTTCGGCGAGAGACCCTACGCAGCGGAGAGGGCGTCGGGCGCGGTGGGCTCCCAGACCGAGATGCGCGAGGCGTGAACGTGCGCCTTCACCGGGATGCGGAGGGTGTCGCCGCTGTCCAGCTTGACGGTGAGGTACGAGGTGTCGCTGCCCGCTCCCGGGGCGTCCTGCTGGTCGAGTGCGACACCTTCGTAGTTCGACTGGCCGGGACGCAGGACGTTGGGCCCGCCGCCGATGCCGTCGGGTGTGGTGGCCCGGATGTGGCCGTCGAAGGTGACGAGGCCGATGATGCCGAGGTCGCAGGGGGCACCACTGGTGTTCTTGGCGGTGATCAGCAGGTGGTTGAGCGGCTGCGAGGCCGGCGCGGCGGTGATCGTCAGCTGGCCGGCCCGGCACAGCGCGGTCCGGGCGCCGGTGCCCGATCCGGACGCGGTGCCCGAATGGTGCGCGCCGCTCCGCTTCCCGGCGCCCTTGGCCGAACCGCTGCCCCCGGCCGCGGTTCCGGCGGAGCCGCGCGACGACCCGGCGGTGGGCGAGACCGAGACCGGCGTGTTCGCCGATGCCGAGGCGGTGGTGGCCGTACCGGTGGAGGCGGAACCTGTGGCGGAGCCGGGGTTGCAGGCGACGAGGGCGAGGGAACCGAGGGCCAGGGTGGCCGCGGAGGCCACGATGCGCTGGACGGACATGAGGTGCTTCTCCCGTTGGTTGGTGCGGTCGGGGCCGGATCGGGTGAACCGGCCGATGACCTGAACCGTGCGGGGCGGTTCGTCCCACCCGCTAGATTTTCCTGGCAGTTGGGAACCCTGGAATGGTTCCACCCCGTCTGAACTGGGGAAACGTGAGCGCCTGGAACGCCGTTCCGGGACGGTGGAGGAGAGGCGATGGCGGACGAGTCCCTGGAACTGGCGGAGCTACTGCGCGCGTTGAAGGAGAGGTCCGGCCGTAGCTACGGCGTGCTCGGCAAGCGGCTACACGTCAGTACGTCGACGCTGCACCGCTATTGCAACGGCACGACGGTGCCGAACGAGTACGCCCCGCTGGAGCGGTTCGCGCGGGTGTGCGGAGCCACCCCCGACGACCTGGTGGAACTGCACCGCCGCTGGATCCTGGCGGACGCCGCTCGCCGGAGGGGCAGCGGGGCGCCCGAGGCTCGAACGGCGGACACGGCCGAAGCCGCAGACCCTGCCACCGTCGACGCGGCGGCTGTTCCCGATGCCACTGATGCCACTGATGCCGCGGCAGCCGTTGGTGCCGTCGCGTTCACCGATGAGCCGGCCGCTCCCGACGCAATCGCGGACCTCCCGCCGGTGACCGCTGCCGCCGCACCCGCCGCTCCCGCCCATCGGCCTCCGCGACGACGGTCGGTCGTCGCCGCCGTCACCGCTAGTGCCGTCGCCGTCTCGGCCGCCGTGGTCGCCGCGGCGGCGCAGTTCGGCTCGGCGTCCGGTGACCGGCAGGGAGCCGCGGCGCACGCGGCCGGACGGCCCGGTGCCGCGGCTCCCACGGCGACCGGACCGGACCGTGGCACGCCAGCGAGATCCGGCCCGGCCGGCACCGGGTCACCGTCACCGTCGGCGGATGCCCGGCCCTCGGCCGGGACGGCGGCGGACACCGGCGGGCCCTCGGGTGACAGCACCGCAGCCGCCGGGACCACGCCGCCCTTCCACGTGAACGTCCTGACGGACAACTGGGACAGCCCCTGCGACCAGTGGTTCCTCCTCCCGCGCCCGCCCGGCAGCGTGCCTCCACCGCCGGCCGGCCAGGCCGCCGACGGCTGGGCGGCCGCGCTGGGTGCTGTACCGGCCGGGCACCTGCGGCTGCAGGTCACCGTGCAGGGCAGCAGCAGCCGGCCCGTCGTACTGCACGCGCTCCGGGTCGTGACCACCAGCACTCGCAACGCGCCGAAGGGGAACGCCTACACGATGGGCAGCCAGTGCGGCGGCGACCTGGCGCCCTCCTCCTTCGCCTTCGATCTCGACGCACCGTCCCCGAGCGCCAAGCCGGTGCCCGGTCACGAGGGCAACATCGCCACGCGGGCGACGAACTTCCCGTACAAGGTGTCCGTCGACGACCCTGAGGTGATCAACATCGACGCGAGCACCGACAGCCACGACGTCGGCTGGTACCTCGAACTGAGCTGGAGCAGCGGCGACCAGCAGGGCACCGCCCGGATCGACGACCATGGAAAGCCATTCCGTACCGCCGCCATGCAGGGCGACAAGGCCTACTGGTACGACGCCGCCGGCGCCGGCGCATGGCTGCCGTATACCTCGTCGAACGCCGGCTACTAGTGTCCTGTAGAAGTAGGT
>NZ_JCAJZW010000092.1:0-9258 GCF_059510455.1 Streptomyces sp. NTD91 | reverse complement strand
TCTGACGGGCCCCGAACGCGGCCGAGAGCTGCTGGAGCTGGTGCGCGGCGGTGCCGCCGCCGTGCTCGGGCACACCGGTACCGGTGCCGTCGAGGCCACCCGGTCCTTCCGCGACCTCGGGTTCGACTCCCTGACCGCTGTCGAGCTGCGCAACCGGCTCTCCGCCGAGACCGGTCTGAAGCTGCCCAGCACCCTCGTCTTCGACCATCCGACCCCGGCCGCCCTGGCCCGCCTGCTGCACCGGGAGCTGTTCTCCGACGACCACGGCACGCGGGAACCCGGACGGCTGCCCGTCCCGGCCACCCCCGCCACGGACGACCCGATCGTCATCGTCGGCATGGCCTGCCGCCTGCCCGGCGGGGTGACCGGCCCGGACGACCTGTGGCGGCTGGTCGTCGAAGGGACGGACGCGATCTCGGAGTTCCCCACCGACCGCGGCTGGGACCTCGACGCGCTCCACGGCTCCACCGCCGGCGGAAGCGGCACCGACGGCGACGGTGGTGACGGTGGCCGCCGGGGACGCAGCGACACCCGCGCCGGCGGTTTCCTCACCGACGCCGCGCAGTTCGACCCCGTGTTCTTCGGCATCTCGCCCCGCGAGGCACTCGCCGTCGACCCGCAGCAGCGACTGCTGCTGGAGGCGTCCTGGGAGGCGCTGGAGCACGCCGCGATCCGGCCGGACTCGCTGCACGGCAGCTGTACCGGCGTGTTCGTCGGGGCCGGCAGCTCCGGTTACGGCGCCGGGCTGCGCGAAGTGCCCGAGGGACTCGACGGACAGCTGCTGACCGGCGTCGCCGGCAGCGTGGTCTCCGGCCGCATCGCCTACACCTTCGGCTTCGAGGGGCCGGCCGTCACCGTCGACACCGCCTGTTCCTCCTCGCTCGTTGCGCTGCACCTCGCCGCGCAGTCCCTGCGGTCCGCCGAGTGCGACCTCGCCCTGGTGGGCGGCGTCACCGTGCTCGCCGACCCGGGCGCGTTCGTCGAGTTCAGCGCGCAGGGCGGACTCGCGGCCGACGGCCGGTGCAAGGCGTTCTCCGACGACGCCGACGGCACCGGCTGGGCGGAGGGCGTCGGCGTCCTCGTCGTCGAGCGGCTGTCCGACGCCCGCCGCAACGGGCACGACGTGCTCGCGGTGATCGCCGGTTCGGCCGTCAACCAGGACGGCGCGTCCAACGGCCTCACCGCGCCCAACGGCCCCGCACAGCAGCGCGTCATCCGCGCAGCCCTCGCCTCCGCGGGCGTCACCCCCGCCGACGTGGACGCCGTCGAGGCCCACGGCACGGGTACGACGCTGGGCGACCCGATCGAGGCCCAGGCCCTGCTCGCCACGTACGGCCGGGACCGCGAACGGACCCTTCACCTGGGCTCGTTGAAGTCGAACATCGGGCACACCCAGGCCGCCGCCGGTGTCGCCGGCGTCATCAAGATGGTGCTCGCCATGCGGCACGGCGTGCTGCCGCGCACCCTGCACGCCGAGGAGCCCTCCTCGCACGTCGACTGGTCGGCCGGCGCCGTCGCCCTGCTGACGGAGACCACCGACTGGCCGCAGACCGACGGCCGCCCCCGCCGCGCCGGCGTGTCCGCGTTCGGCGTGTCCGGCACCAACGCCCACGTGGTCCTGGAGCAGCCGGAACCCGCCCCGCTCTCCGAGGACGACGAGTCACCCGCCATCAGCCCCCAACCGCCCCTGCTGCCCTGGCTCGTGTCCGGCCGCAGCCGTGCCGCGCTGCGCGCCCAGGCCGAGCGGCTGGCCGGTTTCGTCGAGGAGCACCCCGGCGCCGCCGAGATCGAGATCGCCGCGTCCCTCGTCCGTACCCGGGCGGTGTTCGAGCACCGCGCCGTGGTGTGGGGCAGCGACCGGGAGGAACTGCTGCGCGGACTGCGCGCGGTCGCCGCGGACCAGGCGGCGGCCGGCGCCGTCTCCGGCTCGGCGCTCGCCGACGGCCGCACCGCGTTCCTGCTCGCCGGTCAGGGCTCGCAACGGCTCGGCATGAGCCGGGAGTTGTACGACACATACCCGGTGTTCGCCGACGCCTTCGACGCGGCCTGCGCGCACCTGGACGCCGAACTGCCGCGTCCACTGCGGGAAGTGGTGTTCGGCGAGGACCAGGAGACGCTGAACCGGACGGAGTTCGCGCAGCCCGCGCTGTTCGCTCTCGAAGTGGCGCTGTTCCGGTTGCTGGAGTCGTGGGGTGTGCGGCCGGACGTGCTGCTCGGGCATTCCGTGGGCGAGTTGGCCGCCGCGCATGTGGCCGGCGTGTGGTCGCTGGCGGACGCCTGTCGGCTCGTCGCGGCGCGCGGCAGGCTGATGCAGGCCCTTCCCGAGGGTGGGGCGATGGTGTCGCTGCAGGCGTCCGAGGAGGAGGTGCTTCCGCTGCTCGCCGGGCGCGAGACAGAGGCCGGCATCGCCGCCGTCAACGGGCCGCTGTCCCTCGTGGTGTCCGGCACCGAGGACGCCGTACGGGAGATCACCGCTGCTGTCGAGGCGCTCGGCCGGCGCACGCGGCGTCTGCGCGTCAGCCACGCCTTCCACTCGCCGCTGATGGAACCGGTCCTCGCCGACTTCCGTGCCGTCGCCGGCACCCTGTCGTACGCGGCGCCCCGCATCCCCGTCGTCTCCGACGTCACCGGGGCGGTCGCCGCCGTCGAGGAGCTGACCTCCCCCGAATACTGGGTGCGGCACGTCCGGGACGCGGTCCGCTTCGCCGACGGCGTGAGCGCGCTCGCCGACCAGCAGGTCACCCGCTGCCTGGAACTCGGCCCCGACTCCACCCTGACCACCCTGGCCGCGTCCTGCCCGGCCCTGGCGGACACCCTGCACGTGCCCGCGCTGCGCGACGACCGTCCCGAGCCGCGTGCCCTGCTGGAGGCCGTCTCCGCGGTGTTCACGCGCGGCGCCGACGTCGACTGGACGGCCGTCGTGCCCGCCCTGGCCCGGGCGCCGCGGACCGCGCTGCCGACGTACGCCTTCCAGCGCCGCCGCTTCTGGCTTCAGGCGCCCGCCGGTTCGGGCGACGCCTCCGCACTGGGGCTCGACGCCACCGGCCACCCGTTGCTCGCCGCCGCCGTGCGGGCCGCCGACGGCGATGCGGTCGTGCTCACCGGACGGCTGTCCCTGCGCTCCCACCCGTGGCTTGCGGACCACCGGCTCGGCGGCCACGCCGTCGTGCCCAGCACCGCCTTCCTCGAACTCGCCGTCCAGGCGGGCGACCAGGTGGGCTGCAACGAAGTCCGCGACCTCACCCTGCAGGCGCCGCTGACCGTGCCCGAGCGCGGCGCGGTCCGCCTCCAGGTCCACGTCGGCGAACCCGACGCACGCGGCACCCGGCCCGTCGCCGTCTACTCCGGCGACGACGCCACGCCGTACGACGAGACCGTCTGGACGCGCCACGCCGAGGGCCTGCTCGCGCCCGCCGGCACCACCGCCGAGGAGACGGACACGCCGCTCGCCGACTGGCCCCCGGCCGGCGCCGAACCCGTCGAGATCGGCGACCTGTACGGCCGTCTCGCCGCAGGCGCCGGCCCGGCGTACGGCCCGGCGTTCCGCGCGCTGAGCGCCGTATGGCGGCACGGCGACGACGCGTACGCCGAGGTCGCCCTCCCCGACGGGGAGCGGGACGCCGCACGGCGGTTCGCCCTGCACCCGGCGCTGCTCGACGCGGCCCTGCAGCCCCTCGGACTCGGCCTGCCCGCCGGACTCGACGACGGACTGCTGCTGTTCGCGTGGCAGCGCGCCACCCTCCACGCCGACGGCGCGGGCACCCTGCGTGTGCGGCTCACCCGGTCCGGCGAGAACACGCTGACCCTGCTCGCCGCCGACACCTCCGGCCGCCCCGTCCTCACCGTCGACTCCCTGCGGCTGCGCCCCGTCACCGCCGAGCGGGCCCCGGCGGAGAGCGTCCACCGTCCGGACTCGGCGCCCACCCAGACCCGTATGGACTCGACGTCCGCCCCCGCCCGCGTCCGGCGCCGTCGCGCCGTCGACGGCTTTGGGGACGCGGTTCACGGCACGGGGTTCGTGGACCGGCTCGACGGCCGCTCACCGGCCGAACGCCGGCGCGTTCTGCTGGACCTCGTGCGCCGTACCGCGGCCGCCGTCCTGAACTACGCCGACGTCGACGAGGTGGAATCCGGTCGGGTCTTCAAGGACCTCGGGTTCGCCTCCCTCACCGCCGTCGAACTGCGCAACCGGCTCAGCGCCGATCTCGGCGTGCTGCTGCCCGCCACCCTCGTCTTCGACCACCCCACCCCGCTGGCGCTCGCCGCGCACCTCGACACCGAACTCTTCGGCGCGGCAACGGATTCGGCGGCGCCCGTCGCCGCCCGTGCCCGCCTCGACGACGACCCGGTCGTCGTGGTCGGCATGGCGTGCCGCTACCCGGGCGGCATCACCAGCCCGGAGGAGCTGTGGGAGCTGGTGGTCAACCGGGGCGACGGCATCTCGCCGTTCCCGACCGACCGCGGCTGGGACCTGGCGAAGCTGTACCACCCCGACCCCGACAACCCGGGCACCTGCTACGTCCGAGAAGGCGGCTTCCTGCACCACGCAAGCCACTTCGACCCCGGCTTCTTCGGCATCTCCCCGCGCGAGGCACTCGCGATGGACCCGCAGCAGCGCCTGCTGCTGGAGACCTCATGGGAAGCGCTGGAGCGGGCCGGCATCGACCCGGCGTCCCGGCGCGGCAGCCTCACCGGTGTCTACGCCGGCGTCACCTACCAGGACTACGTCGGCATCCTCGGCGCCGCGAAGGACAGCTTCGAGGGGTACATCGGCACCGGCAACTCGCCGAGCGTCCTGTCCGGGCGCATCGCCTACGCCCTCGGCCTCCAGGGCCCGGCGCTCTCCGTCGACACCGCCTGCTCCTCCTCCCTGGTGGCCCTGCACCTCGCCGTGCAGTCCCTGCGCCAGGGCGAGTGCGACCTTGCGCTCGCGGGCGGTGTCACCGTGATGTCGACGCCGGGCTCCCTCATCGAGTTCAGCCGGCAGCGCGCGCTCGCCGGGGACGGCCGCTGCAAGCCGTTCTCCGCGGACGCCGACGGCGCCAGCTGGGCCGAGGGCGCCGGCATGGTCGTCCTCGAACGGCTCTCCGACGCCCGCCGCCACGGCCACCCGGTCCTCGCCGTCGTCCAGGGCAGCGCACTCAACCAGGACGGCGCATCCAACGGCCTCACCGCGCCCAACGGCCCCTCCCAGCAGCGTGTCATCCGCGCCGCCCTGGCCGGCGGCGGCCTCACCCCGGCCGACGTCGACGCCGTCGAGGCGCACGGCACCGGCACCACCCTCGGCGACCCCATCGAGGCGCAGGCCCTGATCGCCGTCTACGGCCGGGGCCGGCCCGCCGACCGGCCGCTGTGGCTCGGCTCCCTGAAGTCCAACATCGGCCACGCGCAGGCGGCGGCCGGCGTCGGCGGCGTCATCAAGATGGTCATGGCCCTGCGCAACGGCGTCCTCCCGGCCACCCTGCACGCCGAGACGCCGACCCCCGAGGTCGACTGGTCCACGGGCGCCGTACGGCTGCTGGAGGAGGCCGTGCGGTGGCCCGGGACGGGCCGCCCGCGCCGTGCCGGCGTCTCCTCCTTCGGCATGAGCGGCACCAACGCCCACGTCATCCTCCAGCAGGCCCCCGACGGGCCGGCCGAAGACACCGCCCGGAAGACCGGCGACGACGACACCGCCGCGGCCCTGCCCCTCGTCCCCGCGCCGCTGTCCGCCCGCACCTCCGACGGGCTGCGCGCCCAGGCCGGGCGGCTCCTCGCCCACCTGCGCGCCCACCCCGGCACCGCCCTCACCGACCTCGGACTGTCCCTCGCCACCACCCGCACCGCGTTCGAGCACCGCGCCGTCGTCCTCGCCGCCGACCTCGACGGCCTTCAGCGCGGCCTGCGCGACCTCGCCGAGGACCGCATGGTCAGCGACGTCGTGCGCGGCACCGACCGGCGCGGCAGCGGACCCGTCCTCGTCTTCCCCGGCCAGGGCGCCCAGTGGCCCGGCATGGGCCGCGAACTCCTCGACAGTTCACCGGAGTTCACCCGCTGCATCGCCGAGTGCGAGAAGGCCCTCGCGCCCTGGGTGGACTGGTCGCTGACCGCCGCCCTGCGCGGCGGCCCGGACGCGCCCGACCTGGACCGGGTGGACGTCGTCCAGCCCGTCCTGTGGGCCGTCATGGTCTCCCTCGCCCACCTGTGGCGCGCGCACGGCGTCGAGCCCGCCGCGGTCGTCGGACACAGCCAGGGCGAGATCGCCGCGGCCGTCGTCGCGGGCGCGCTGTCCCTTCAGGACGGCGCCCGCGTGGCCGCGCTGCGCAGCAGGGCCATCACCGCGATCACCGGCGACGGCGGCATGATGTCCGTGCCGCTCCCCGCCGGCCAGGTGCGCCCGCGGCTGCAGCGCTTCGGCGACCGGCTCGCCGTGGCCGCCCTCAACGGCCCCGGCTCGGTCGTCGTCTCCGGCGCCGCCGACGCCCTGGACGAGCTGTTCGCCGAACTGACCGGCGAAGGCGTCCAGGCCCGCAAGGTCGCCGTCGACTACGGCAGCCACTCCCCGCACGTCGAACCGCTGCGCGGCCCGGTCCTCGACGCGCTCGCCGGGCTGGAGCCCCGCCCCGCCGAGATCCCCTTCCGGTCCTCGGTGACCGGCGACTGGCTCGACGACGACACCGTCCTCGACGCCGCCTACTGGTACACCAACCTGCGCGAGACCGTCCGCTTCGAGGACGCCGTGCGCGGCCTCCTCGCCGCCGGCCACCGCGCCTTCATCGAGGTCTCCCCGCACCCCGTCGTCGCGTTCGGGCTGCGCGAGACCATCGAGGACGCCGCCGCCGACGCCGTCGCCCTCGGCACCCTGCGCCGCGACCAGGGCGGCCACGACCGGTTCCTGACCTCCCTCGCCGAGGCCCACGCCCAGGGCGTCCACGTCGACTGGCACAGTGTCTTCGCCGGCACCGGCGCCCGCCGCGTCGACCTGCCCACCTACGCCTTCCAGCGGACGCGGTTCTGGCCCGAACTCCGCGACGACCTCGTCGGCGCCGACACCACCGCTTCCGGCGACGGGACGTCCGGCGAGGCCGAGGACCGCTTCTGGCGGACCGTGGAGGAGGACCTCGACGCCCTGACCGCCACCCTCGACCTCGGCGGCGACACCCCGCTGCGCGAGGTGCTGCCCGCGCTGTCCGCCTGGCGCCGCAGCAGCAGGGAGCAGTCCACCGTCGACAACTGGCGCTACACCGTCGGCTGGACCCCGCTCACCCAGGACACCGCGGGCGCGCCCCCGGCCGGCACCTGGCTGCTCGCCGTGCCCGCCGCCGGTCACCGGCTGGCCGACGCCACCCGGCAGACTCTCACCGGCCACGGCGTGCCCGTACGCGTCGTCGCCGTCGACGGCGCCGCCCCCGACAGCGACCGCACGGGCCTGGCCGCCCTCCTCACCGACGCCCTCGACGGCGCCGGCGACGAAGGCGCGCTCACTGCGGACGACCTGGGTGGTGTCCTCTCCCTCCTCGCCCTCGACGAGACCCCGCACCGCGACCACCCGTCCGTGCCCGCCGGCCTCGCCGGCACGCTCGCCCTCATCCAGGCGCTCGGCGACCTCGGGATCGCCGCACCCCTGTGGTGCGCCACCCGCGGCGCCGTCGCCGTCACCGGCGCCGACCACGTCCTCAGCGCACCCCAGGCCCTCGTCTGGGGCCTCGGCCGGGTCGCCGCCCTCGAACACTCCGACCGCTGGGGCGGCCTGATCGACCTGCCCGCCGACCTCGACCGGCGCGCCGGCGACCGGCTGTGCGCGCTGCTCGCCCGCCCCGACGGCGAGGACCAGACCGCCGTACGTGCCTGCGGCGCCTACGGCCGACGGCTGCACCGCGCCCCGCTCGCGGGCGCCACCGCGCCCGGCGAGCCATGGCAGCCGCGCGGCACCGTCCTCGTCACCGGCGGCACCGGCGCTGTCGGCGGCCACGTCTCCCGCTGGCTCGCCTTGCTCGGTGCCGACCACCTGCTGCTCACCAGCCGCCGCGGCGCCGACGCGCCGGGCGCGGCCGAGCTGCGCGACGAACTGACCGCCCTCGGCGCCGGCCGCGTCACCATCGCCGCCTGCGACGTCACCGACCGGGACGCCCTGCGCGACCTGCTCGACACGGTCCCCGAGGACCAGCCGCTCGACGCCGTGCTGCACGTCGCCGGCCACCTCGACGACGGCGTCATCGACGCCCTCGACCCCGGCCGCATGGACCCGGTGCTGCGCACCAAGGCCACCGCCGCCCTCCACCTGCACGAACTCACCGCAGACATGGACCTGTCCGCGTTCGTGCTGTTCTCCTCGACGTCCGGCACCATCAGCGGCCCCGGCCTCGGCAACTACGCCCCCGGCAACGCCTTCCTCGACGCGCTCGCCGCCCGGCGCCGCGCCGAGGGCCTGCCCGCCACGGCCGTCGCCTGGGGCCACTGGGCCGACGGAGGCATGGGCGAGGGCGCCGTCGGCGAACGCCTGCGCCGCTACGGCGTCTACGACATGCAGCCCGAACTCGCCTGCCAGGCACTGCAGCAGGCACTCGACCACGGCGAGACCCACCTCGCGGTCACCGACATCGGCTGGGAACGCTTCGCGCCCGCCTTCACCGGCTCCCGCCCCAGCGCCCTGCTCCGCGACCTGCCCGACGCCCAGCGCGTCCTCGCCCCCGCGCCCGGCACCGCGTCCGGGCAGATCGCGGCGGACGCCTTCGACGCCGACACCGCCGACGGCCCCGCGCTGGTGCGCCACCTGGCCGGCCTGAGCGGCGCCGAACGCGCCGACGCCGTCCTCGACGTCGTCCGCGGCTACGTCGCCACCGTCCTCGGCTACCCCGGACCGCAGGCCGTCGAGCCGACCCGCGCCTTCAGCGACCTCGGCTTCGACTCGCTGAGCGCCGTCGAACTCCGCAACGGCATGAACAGGATCACCGGGCTGCGCCTGCCGGCCACCCTGGTCTTCGACCACCCCAACTGCGCCGAACTCGCCCGTATGCTGATCGCCGAACTCGGCGACGCGACGGGCGACGACGACGGGCTGCCCGTCCCGGCGAGCCCCGCCGCCCCCTCGGCGGCGACCGGCGACGACCCGATCGTGATCACCGCGATGAGCTGCCGCTTCCCCGGTGGCGCCGACTCCCCGGAGGAGTTCTGGCGGCTGCTCGCCGACGGCGCCGACGCCATCGCCCCGTTCCCGTCGGACCGCGGCTGGGACGTCGACGACCTCTACCACCCCGACCCCGACCACCCCGGCACCTG
>NZ_JCAJZW010000091.1:0-9406 GCF_059510455.1 Streptomyces sp. NTD91 | reverse complement strand
CCCACCGAAAGTGAGACAGGGCCGATCGTTTGACAGACCCCAGTGTGAAGACCAGGGCCGAGGAGGTGACGGAGCGCCACATGCCCGGTCTTGAGGAGGAGGTGATGACACGTCGGGACCCTTCTGCTGTGGCCGGGCTGCTCTCGGGCCAGCGTCAAGGTAGATGACCACTACCGACACCCCTCGGGGTGTGTAGTCAGCCACGCGACAATTGGCCGACTCTTTCCTTGATCGGGTCATCTCTTTGCGATCTTGTGGACAGCCCTTTCTTCGTGTTCATGGCCATGCCATGGAAGTCTCTGACCTCACGTGTGCAGAAAGCGTTCACCTCTGCACCAGTTGTGCGCGACGTGCAACGCTGTTCTGACAAGGGGTCGAACGATGTCCGTGTGGGGTGGGAAGCGGCGCCGCAGCCGCGTACGCAGATCCGGCTGGGTCGTCTTCCTCACCGTGGGAGCTCTCTTCGTCTCCGCGGGCTCGGCTGGGGCAGACGCGATGCAGCGTTCCGCGCATCGGCATGCCTCTGCGCCTCATGTGCACTCCGCACCGTCGGTGAAGGGCGTCAAGCCGGTGGCGATGCACTTCGCCAAGCCGCACGACCAGGCCACCCGGCGCTACCGTCCCACCGCCACGAGCCTGCCCAAGCCGCAGACTGCGACACTCCCCGTCGCCGCGGCACACAAGTCCTTCGCCGCCGGGCATGCTTCGAGCCGGGTGCCGCTGTCGATCGAGCAGGTTGCGCCCAAGCACGGCTCCTACTCCGGGCCCTCCTCCGCTAGCGTGGCGGTCAAGCCCCGCGCACAGGCGGCAAAGGCCGGCGTGAACGGAGTGCTGTTCACCCTCAAACCCTCCGGCAGAGGCAGCGGCACGGCACGGCTCAGCCTTGACTACTCGCGCTTCGCCCAGGCCTACGGCGGCGACTTCGGCTCCCGACTGCACCTGGTACGACTTCCTGCCTGCGCCCTGACGACCCCGCAGCGTGCCGCGTGCCGCACCCAGACCCCTGTGCGGTCGAAGAACGACGCACGGAGCAAGTCGCTCTCCACGACGCTGCACCTGGGCTCCACGACTGGCGGCACATCGGCAGGACCGCAGAAGACGGCGACCACCGGCTCACCCATGATGGTGATGGCCGCCGTGTCCGGATCCGGCGGTGGAGACGGCGGCGGACCGTCGGGCTCTTACGCTGCGACGACGCTGAAGCCCTCCGGTTCCTGGTCGGCGGGTGGCTCGTCGGGCTCGTTTACCTACTCCTACCCGATGTCCGTCCCCTCGTCGGCGTCCTCGCTGACACCGGATGTGTCGCTGGGCTACGACTCCGGCTCGGTGGACGGCCAGACCTCGACAACCCAGGCTCAGTCCTCCTGGGTGGGTGATGGCTGGAACACGCCGCAGTCGTTCATCGAGCAGTCTTTCATCCCCTGCAAGGACGACCCTGAAGGCAGCGCATCGCCGGTTTCCACGTCGGACGAGTGCTACGACGGTCCGGTCCTGACGCTTTCCATGAACGGGTCGACGACCTCCCTGGTGTGGGACTCCTCGAAGAGCGTGTGGAAGCCGCAGAACGACAACGGCGCGGTCGTCAAGCACGTCGCGAACTCCAATAACGGCAGCGGCACGTACAACACCGACTACTGGACGGTGACCGAGCGCGACGGCGAGGTCTACTCCTTCGGCCGCAACGAACTGACGGGCTGGGCTTCGGGCAAGCCGACCACGAACTCCGTGGACTCCATGCCCGTGTATTCGGCGCACTCTGGTGACCCGTGTTACAGCTCGTCCGGGTTCACCTCGTCGGTGTGCACGATGGCCTACCGCTGGAACCTGGACTACGTCACCGATGTCCAGGGCGACGCGATGTCCTACTACTACAAGCAGGACACGAACTACTACGGTGAGGACAACGGCGCTCACAACGTCTCCTACGTCCGTGACTCGCACCTGGACCACATCGACTACGGCTTCACCGACGGCAACGCCTACGGCACGGTGCCGGACAAGGTCCTGTTCACCACGGGCGACCGATGTGTGTCGGGTACCTGTGACCCGCTGAACTCCACGACCAAGGCGAACTGGCCGGACGTGCCCTACGACCTGGTCTGCGCGTCCGGGGCGACCTGTACCGCACACAGCCCGTCGTTCTTCTCCACGGTGCGGCTGACGTCGGTGACCACCGAGCAGTACGCGGCCGGCTCCTCGTCGTACGCGAAGGTGGACTCCTGGGCGCTGACGCAGACCATGCCCACCTCCGGTGACGGCAATGCCACCCTGTGGCTGTCTTCCATCGCCCACACCGGTCAGGACAGCGCCGGTGGCGGCAGCACCACGCCCATCACGCTGCCCGGCGTGACCTTCACCGCTGTGGACCTGCAGAACCGGGTGGACACCGTCACCGACGGCCTGCCGCCGCTGGACCGCTTCCGCATCTCCGGGATCACCACCGAGACCGGCTCGGTGATCGGCGTGCAGTACGCACAGACCGCGGCCTGTTCCGCGCCCGTCACCGTAAGCCCGTCGTCGAACACCTCTTCCTGCTACCCGGTGTACTGGACCCCGCAGGGCTACAGCGCACCCATCCTGGACTGGTTCAACAAGTACGTCGCGAACAAGGTCACCGAGACCGATCCCACCGGCGGTGCGCCCACGATGGCCACTTCCTACCAGTACGCCAAGCCGGCCTGGCACTTCGACGACAACGAGGTCGTCCAGAAGAAGTACCGTACCTACGGGCAGTGGCGCGGCTATGAGGACGTCAAGACCCTCACCGGTGACGGCGTCAACGACCAGCAGACCCTGGACGAGACCACCTACTACCAGGGCATGTCGGACGACAACAACACCACACAGGTGAATCTGGCCGATTCCCAGGGCGGCAGCCACGAGGATCTCAACCAACTGGCTGACGAGCCCCTGGAGTCGACCTCCTACCTTGGCGACGGCGGTCCGGTGGATCACTCCACCATCACCTCGTACTGGGTCTCTCCCGCCACCGCCACCCGTACCCGCTCGGGCTTGCCGGACCTGACGGCCAACATCGTGCAGCCGGTGGAGACCTGGAGCCGGCAGGCGCTGACCGACGGCGGCAGCACCAGCTGGCGCGTCAACGAGACGGACGCCGCGTACGACGCCACCGTCACGGACGCCGACTTCGGCCTGAAAACCGCCGAGTACAGTCACACGGTGCCTGCGGACGGTGCGTACGAGCGGTGCACCACCACCACGTACGCGGCCCCCAACACCGCTGAGAACCTGGTCGGTCTGGTCGCGAGCACGGAAACCGACTCGGTTGCCTGCGGCGGTTTCACCGAGGGCAGCACCAGTAGTGTCCCCGGCTCGGTCAACACCCTCACCGCCCCCCTCAGCGTCAACCGTCCGGACCAGGTCGTCTCCGCCACCCGCACCTTCTACGACGACCAGAGTCTGGCCACCACCTGGCCGCAGCCGGCGTCCCCGACGTTCCCGCAGGCCAGCGCGCCGACCAAGGGCGAGGACTCCGTCACGCAGCAGGCCTCCGACTACAGCGGCGGCGCCTTCACCTGGCGGACCACCAAGACACAGGTCTTCGACTCCCGCGGCCGGGTCACCGCCGCCTACGACGCAGGCGGCAACAAGACCACCGCCGCCTTCACCGACGACGCCTACGGCTCGGTGACCGGCACCACCACGACCAACCCCCTCAGCCAGAGCACCACCACCACCCTGGACCCGGCCCGCGGCCTGCCCCTCACCGCAGCCGACGCCAACGGCGTCGTCACCACCGTGCAGTACGACCCCCTGGGCCGCACGACCAGTGCGTGGCTGAACTCCCGCGCTACCACCAGCCCGGCGAACTACACCTACGCCTACACCATCTCCAACAGCGGCATCACCGCCATCACGACGAATAAGCTCAACGACTCTGCGGGCTACCAGACGTCGACCACTCTCTACGACGCACTGATGCGTCCGCGGCAGACGCAGGCTCCCACGCCGCAGGGCGGGCGTCTGGTGGCGGACACCTTCTACGACACCCGGGGCTGGAAGTCCGCCACCTACAACGGGTGGTGGGACTCGGCGACCACGCCGAACACCACCCTGGTCTCCGCAGCCGACCTCAAGGATGAGGTGCCGAACCAGGACTACTTCACCTACGACGGCCTGGGCCAGACGCTGATCGACCAGTCGGAGAAGGACAACGTGGAGGTCTCGCGGACCACCACCGTCTACAACGGCGACCGCATCACCGTCATACCCCCGGCCGGGGGCGTCACCAAGACCACGGTGACCGACCCGCTCGGCCGTACCTCGGAGCTCGACGAGTACACCAGCGCACCCACGCTGAACACCCCGTCGAACACCTTCACTGGCATCTGGTCTGTCAGCGGCGGCAGCAGCCAGGCCACCACCTACGGCTTCGACGGCCACGGCAACCAGGACAAGGTCACCGCCGGCGGCAGCACTTGGACGACCACCTACGACCTGCTCGGCCACGCCACCGCCAAGGACGATCCCGACGCGGGCCACAGCACCCTTCAGTACGACAACGCCGGCAACCTGCTGCAGAGCACCGACTCCCGCAACAAGACGGTCAGCTTCACCTACGACGCCCTGGGCCGAAAGACCGGCGAATACGACGCCCCCGTCACCGGCCAGTCGTCCTCGAACCAGCTCGCTTCCTGGGTGTACGACAACTCCAACAACGCTGTCACTGGCATGAAGGACGCCATCGGCCACGTGACGACCGAGACCGCCTACTCGGGCGGTGCCGCCTACGTCACGCAGTCCAAGGGCTTCAACGTCTTCGGTGAATCCCTCGGCGAGACCGTAACCATCCCGTCCTCCACCGAGGGAAGCACGCTCGGCACCAGCTACACCTTCCAGCACATCTACACGACCACGACCGGGCTGGCCTACCGCGACGTCTACCCCGCCTCGGGCGGCCTGCCGTCCGAGGCGGTCACCCACACCTACTCCGGTGCCCTCGACCTGCCCTCCGGGCTGGGCAGCACCTCCGGCTACGCCCAGACCACGGCCTACGACGCCTTCGGCCGCATCCAGCAGGAGACCATCGGCGCGGGCTCCAACGAGGCCTGGATCACCAACACCTACGATCCCCACACCAGCGCGCTCACCGACCAGCTGGTGACGCGCTCCACGGCCACACCCACCAACGTTGATGAGCAGGCCTACACCTACGACCCGGCTGGCAACATCACCAAGCAGACCTCCACCCGGCTCGGCTCCACCACGTCCGCCGAAACCCAGTGCTACCAGTACGACAAACTGGATCGGCTGACCCAGGCCTGGACCGCCACCGACTCCTGCGCCGCCACCCCCACCACCGGCAACTCCTCCACGGTCGGTGATGCCCTGGACGCCAAGGCCGCGTACTGGACGACCTGGAGCCTGGACGCACTGGGCAACCGCACCAGCGAGGTGCAGCACTCCACCACCGGCGGTACCGACACCACCACCAACTACACATACAACGGCAACCTGGCCAGCCAGCCCCACACCCTTACCTCGACCGACACCACCGGTGGGGCAACCGCCTCCACCACTGCCACCTACGACAGCGCCGGCAACACCCAGACCCGCACTACCCCCACCACCGGCACCCAGACCTTCACCTGGGACGACGCAGGCCAGCTCACCGCCATCACCGGCGGCACCAACGGCGACAGCCACTACGTGTACAACGCCGCCGGAAGCCTGCTGCTGCAGAAGGATCCCGGCACAACCACCCTCTACCTGCCTGGGGAACAGCTCGCCCTCAACACCGCCACCGGCGACGTCAAGGGAACCCGCTACTACACGCTGCCCGGCGGCGGCACAGCCGTCCGCACCGGCGACGCCGCCACCAACACCAGCACCTACACCTTCCAGATACCCGACCAGCACGGCACCAACGGCCTGCAACTGGACTCCACCGCACAGACCCCCACCTGGCGCCAGTTCACCCCCTACGGCGCACCCCGCGGCACCACCGTCACCTGGAGCGACAACCGCGGCTTCCTCAACGCCCCCACCGACACCAGCACCGGCTTGACCACGCTCGGCGCACGCCAGTACGACCCCACCACGGGCCGCTTCATCAGCCTTGACCCCCTCTTCGAAGCCACCAGCCCACAAGAACTCAACGGCTACAGCTACGCGGGCGACAACCCGGTCAACCAGGCGGATCCGACGGGTCTGTGCATGGCCGACCAGTGTGGCATCGGCTACCCCATCGGCGGCACCGGTGGTAGCCCCAGCAATCCGAAGCGCTATGTCACTACCGGGCCCGTCAACCCTGGTCACCCGGAGGACGGCTACTGCCACCACGGCGTATGCGGCCCGACCCACTACAACAGCAGCGGCACAGCGCATGCGGGCAGCGGCGACTCGGCGAGGGAGAGGAAAACCATCGGGGGCGTGACAGTATCCGGTACTGCTGCGCAGATCGCGAAATTCAAGGCTCTCTTCAAACAGAACGCGATGGCGATCCCCACCTATGCCGGACCATGGGGCAATGCCGAAATTCCCCAGGCGGTTGCAAAATCCTACGCCGATCTCGAAACCTGGGAAAGAATCTGTCACCAGCGCGGGATGTGCGGTGCCCTGCTGAGCAGCATGGTGCAGATGGCTGCGGCAGGCATGGCCAAGGCTGTGGGCAAGAGTGTTAACACGTGGCAGTGTCAGATCCTCGGGTGGGGTTGCGGAGTCGTCTCTTCTTCTGCCGCAGCCTATGTGCCGAGATATGTGTACCGTTCCGGTTCTGGCAGCTATAAGAACTTGACGCCACGCGTTGTTGACACTGAGGGCCTGAGTACGTTTGACACCCCAGATAGAATGAGGGGTAAAACTCAAATCATCGACACCGAGAAGCTGACTTCCTTGGAAGCCGTGCCGGACGGTGGAGGCCACGTTTCGATTCGCCCGAAGGACATGGATGAAATGGAGGGGTGGATAGAGTCGCGAGAAACCGCGGGAGACGATCCTCACCCCTTCACGGTTGAGCTGAAACAAGCCATTATCGACGCGTCGGAGATCGAAGAATGAGGGCTGGAAGCCGACTGATATGATCCTTCTGCGTATCAAGACGCAACTGTACTTCGCGATCACGGCGACTATTTCCTCGGAAGGGTGAAACGTGGCGGTCTGCTTCGAACTCGTGGTGAACTTCGGTGACAACCTGGAGGCGGCGCAGGCCGCCGCCTTGACTAATCCCAAGCCATGGGTGCTTCACGCTGGCGCCCATCGCATACCTCTTCACCGACCCATGCTGAATAGGGCGGGCTCGTATATCGAGCTTTCAATTCTTCCGGTAGCGGTCAGCTGGCACTGTGGCCTCGACGGAAGCGTGAACAGATTCCATCTCACGGCGGCAGAGTTGACCGAACTGGGGCAGCAGCTCTACGAACTGCTCGCAAAGTTTGACGGATATGTCGCCGCCAAGGTCGGCTGGGACCCGGAACCCCTCTTGGACCCCCATGAACTCAAGAGTGAGTGGTCGGAGGAGCTGAATGAGGGCAGCATCCATGGACTCGTGCTGTGTGAAAGACTGCACGCCGAGCTTGGCCTGAGCGCGGATTACACCGTGTTCCAGCCGGGATACAGATGGATTCCGTACCGCGGAGAGGAACCAAGCAGCCTTACGGCTGATTGAGGGGACGGGCAGTTTGGCCACGGCCCAGTCATAGATCCGCGGCCCCTTCGCTCCGTCGCCGCAGGACAGCCGCTGCCAGGCATCATGGGTGCTTCGTCGATGAGCTGGCCGATGCGCCAGATTCCGGCCAGGTACTTGATCTGCTGGGACTTGGGCACGGCGACCACGTAGCCGACGTCGAGTTGTTCGAGCAGGCGGACGTCAGCCGGGTGTGGGTCGCGGGGCAGGTCAACCAGCACGGTGGCGGTGCCCGATGCCTCGTCCTCAGTCAAGCCGCCCCGTACCGCCCGCAGGCGCAGCGCCTCCAGTTGGGCGTGGGCCTCCACCAGGTCGGTGGGCCGCGGTTCGACGGCGATCAGCAGGGCCACATCCCGGGCCCAGTCGGCCAGTGCGAGCAGATCAACCACCGCGACACCGTCCCGGGCACAGACGGCCTGGGACGCGGAAGCCTCGAGCAGCAGCAGGCCCTTTTCCGGCCTTCTGCTCCTCGGCGGCTCAGGTGGGCTGAGAGGTCGTTCTCTTTCCGAACCTCATGTGCGGTTCTCACTGGTCAGGCATGAGATGGCCGTTGTCGCGGGAGTCTCAGCCCGTTACTGGCCGAGATGTCGTGGAGGTGGCCGATGCCGTCGATGCGCGCGGTTTTGGAAGGGCGGCAGAAGGCCGCGGCGGTGCAGGTGAAGGAACTCGAAGCCGAGTTGGAACGGGTGCGGGCGGCTCTGGCAGACGCGGAAGAGGTGCTTCGGCGTCGGTTGATCGGCCTGGAGCAGTATCTGGAGGCGCTGGCCGAGGAGGGTGCGCCCGCCGAAGTGATCGGTGCAGTGCCGCAGAGGAAGCCGGTGTGACCGCGGCGGGCGGTGCCTCACCGGCAGAACGCGACCGGGACCGAGGAGTTGTCGCCGGACTACCAGGCGTTGATGGCCGCCGCGGTGGATGCGGCAGGCGACGGCCTGGGTGCCCGGCGGGCAGCAGTGGTACTGGGCTGGGACAGCGCCTCCGCCTCCCGGGTCGAGGGAGCGAGGGTACGGCTGAAGCGGCTGGTGGAACGGGGCTGGCTGGTCGAGGAGAAACCGGGCAGGTTCATGCTGCCCGCACCGGAACAGTCAGCTGGTGCTGGGCGGCCAGACGGCGGCTCATGAGCATGCTCATCGACCACAGGATGACGGGTTCACTGGTGTCGGGACGCCGCTCGTAGTCACGGACCAGACGCCGACTGCGCAGGAACCAGGCAAAGGATCTTTCCACGACCCAGCGGCGGGGCAGGACCTGAAAGCCGGTGACGTCGTCGCTGCGGCGGACGATGTCGAGGACGAGTCCGAGATGCGCCGCGGTCCAGTCGGTGAGGTGGCCGGTGTAACCGCCGTCGGCCCAGACCCTTGCCAGCCGCCCGAAGCGGCTCTTTGCTGCGTGTAGCAGGATGCGGGCGGCGTCCCGGTCGGTCGTGGAGGCCGGCGTGACCAGCACAGCCAGAAGGAGCCCGAGTGTGTCGGTGAGCAGGTGCCGCTTGCGCCCGTTGATCTTCTTCCCGGCGTCGAAACCCCGGGATGCGAAAGCGACGGTGGCGTCCGCCTTCACCGACTGCGAATCCACGACCGCCGCACTCGGCTCTTCCTCACGGCCCTCCGCATCACGGACGGCTCCCCGCAGCCGGTCATGCAACTCGGCCACCAGACCCGCATCCCGCCAGCGGGCGAAGAAGGCATACACCCGTGGCCAGGGCGGAAAGTCGCAGGGCATCGCGCGCCATTTGATGCCGTTGTCGTAGCGCACCGCGTCGAGCAT
>NZ_JCAJZW010000090.1:0-10450 GCF_059510455.1 Streptomyces sp. NTD91 | reverse complement strand
GGGACGAGGAGTTGACGTCCCCCGAGTACTGGGTGGACCACGTCCGCCGCACCGTCCGCTACGCCGACGCGCTCCAGGCGCTCGCCGAGCGCAAGGTGAGCCGGTTCCTCGAAGTCGGCCCCGACGGCACCCTCACCGCTCTCGCCCGGTCGGTCTTCGACGGCGGCACCCGGGTCGTGGTGCCCGCGCTGCGCAAGGAGGGGTCGGAGCAGGTCGCCCTGCTGAGTGCCGTCGGTGCGCTGCACGTGCACGGGCTCAGCCCCGACTGGTCCACGCTGTTCCCCGGCGCGAAGAACGTCACACTGCCCACCTATGCCTTCCAGCGGCGCCGGTACTGGCTCGACCTGCTGCCCGGCAGCGGACGACGCGCCGGTGGGCATCCGCTGCTGGGGTCCGTGGTGACCCTGGCCGACTCGTCCGCCGTTGTGTCCACCACCGTGCTGTCCACCCGCAGCCACCCCTGGCTGGCCGACCACACCATCGCCGGCCGGGCCGTGCTGCCGACGGCCGCGTACCTCGACTTCGCCCTGCACCTCGGCGCCCGCGTCGGGTGCGACCACGTCGCCTCGCTCGACCAGGAGCAGGCCCTCGTCCTGGACGACCGTACGTCCGTCGAGCTGCAGGTCGTTCTGGACGCGCCCGGCGACGACGACACCCGGCCGTTCGCTTGCTACTCCCGCCGGGTCACCGCGACCGGCGCCGCGGCGGACGGCGACGAGGACCCGGAGCGGCCCTGGACCCGGCACGCGCACGGCGTCCTCGCGCCCGCCGACGCATGGGCGCCCGCGTCCCCGGAGCCGGCCGGCGACGCCAGTTGCTGGCCCCCCGCCGACGTCGAGGAACTGGACCCCGCCGAGGTCGACGCCCTGTACGAGGCGTCGCGGGACCGCGGGCTCGATCACGGCCCCGCCTTCCGCGTGCTCACCGCCGTGTGGCGGGCCGGTGACGAGGTGTACGCCGAGGCCGCCGTGCCGAAGGAGCTGCAGGCGGACGCGCTGCGGGTCGCACTGCACCCGGTGCTGCTGGACGCGGCCCTGCACACGACCCCCGCGCTCGGCAGGGCCGGGTCGGTCGCCGTGACGTGGCGGGACTTCACCCTGCACGCCGCCTCAGCGGAGGCGCTGCGGATCCGGGTGCGCCCGCTGGCCGCCGGCGCCCTGCGGCTGGACCTGGCCGACGACACCGGGGCACCCGTCGCCGCCGTCGGCGAGGTCACGGTCACGTCGGCCGCCGAGGTGCCGCTCCCGGCTGTCGAAGCCGCCGCCGACGACGATCTGTTCGTCGTGGACTGGACTGAACTAGCCTTGCCACAACGGACTCTGACGGCCGATCAGCCAGCAGTCATCGGTGACGGCCCGGTCGCTGCGGACGCCGTGCGGTACGCCGACGCGGACGCCTTGTTCGCCGCCCTCGACGCGACCGGCGCCGGCATCCCCGAGCTCGTGTTCCTGCCCGTGAGCGGGGAGGACGCCGAACTTCCGTGCGGCGTGCACGAGGTGACCGCCCGGACACTGGACGTGCTGCGGCGCTGGACGGCCGACGAGCGGACCGCGGGCGCCCGCCTGGTCCTGGTCACCCGTCACGCCGCCTCCGTCCGGGGCGGCGAGCCCGTCGCCGACCTCGCGGCCTCCGCCGCGCGCGGTCTGCTGCGTTCCGCCCAGTCGGAGAACCCGGGACGCTTCCTGCTCGTCGACATCGACGGCGAGGTCCCGGGCGATACGCTCGTTTCCGCCGCCGTGGACGCCCTCGACGACGGTGAGACCGAGATCGCCCTGCGCGCCGGACGCGTGTACGGCGCCCGCCTCACCCGCCACCGGGCCGGTACGACCGCTACCGCCGCCGCGTTCGACCCCGAGCGCACCGTCCTCGTCACCGGCGCGGGCGGCCCCGTGGCCGCGGCCGTGGCCCGGCACCTGGTGGCCGCGCACGGCGTGCGGCATCTGCTGCTCACCGGCCGGCGCGGCCCCGACGCCCCGGGCGCCGCCGCGCTGCGCGCCTGGCTCGAAGAGGCGGGCGCGGAGGTGACGATCGCGGCGTGCGACGTCGCCGACCCCGCCGCGGTGGCCGGACTGCTGGCGGGCGTGGACGAGGCGCACCCGCTCGGGGCCGTCTTCCACGCCGCCGGTGTCATCGACGACGGCGTGATCGGCACGCTCACCGCCGAGCGGCTGTCGGCCGTGCTGCGCCCGAAGGCGGACGCCGCGGTGCACCTGGAGCGGCTCACCCGCGACCTGGGCCTGTCGGCGTTCGTGCTGTTCTCCTCCGCCGCCGCCACCTTCGGCGGGCCCGGGCAGGGCAACTACGCCGCCGCCAACGCCTTCCTGGAGGCGCTGGCCACCACCCTGCGGGCGCAGGGCCGGCCGGCGTACGCCCTCGGCTGGGGGCTGTGGGCCGAGGACAGCGGCATGACCGCCGGGCTGGGCGACGCCGACCGCGGCCGCATGGCCCGTGCCGGTGTGGCCGCCCTGCCCACCGACGACGCCGTCGCCCTGCTCGACCGCGCCCTGGCGCAGGAGCGGGCCGTGCTGCTGCCGGTCCGGCTGGACCTCGCCGCCGCCCGCGCCACCACCACACCCACCCCGGCCCTGCTGCGCGACCCCGCCGCCCCCGCGCGCCGTACCGCGACCGCCGGACGGGCGGGCGTACGGCTGGCCCGGACGCTCGCCGCGCTCCCAGAGGCCGAACGGCCCACCGCCGTGCTGCGGCTGCTGCAGACGGAGATCGCCGCCGTCCTCGGCCACGCGCCCGGCGCCCCGGCCGCCGACCCCGAACGCGCCTTCCGCGACCTCGGCTTCGACTCGCTCACCGCGGTCGACCTGCGCAACGCCCTGGAGCGGCGCACCGGTCTCAGGCTCGCCCCGACCGTCGCCTTCGACCACCCCACCCCGGCCGCGCTCGCCGCCCACCTGCTGCGCGCCCTGCCGGCCGGCGAGCGGCGCGGCCGGCAGGCCGCCGCCCGTACGCGCACCGCGCGCGCCGGCGCCGACGAGCCCATCGCCATCGTCGGCATGGCCTGCCGGCTGCCCGGCGACGCCGACACCCCCGAACAGCTGTGGGAACTGCTCGCCTCCGGCGCCGACGGCCTGACCGGCTTCCCCACCGACCGGGGCTGGGACCTCGGCTCCCTCTACCACCCCGACCCCGACCACGAGGGCACCAGCTACAGCCGCACCGGCGGGTTCCTCGACGGAGTCGACCGGTTCGACCCCGCGTTCTTCGGCATCTCCCCCCGCGAGGCGCTGGCGATGGACCCGCAGCAACGACTGCTGCTGGAGGTGTGCTGGGAGGCGGTGGAGCGCGCCGGCATCGACCCGCGCACCCTGCGCGGCTCCCGCACCGGCGTCTTCGCCGGCACCAACGGCCAGGACTACACCGCGCTGCTGCGCACCTGCGCGGAGGGCGTCGACGGCTACCTCGGCACCGGCAACGCCGCCAGCGTCGTCTCCGGCCGCATCTCCTACGCCCTCGGCCTGGAGGGCCCCGCCGTCACCGTCGACACCGCCTGCTCGTCGTCCCTGGTCGCCCTGCACTGGGCGGTGCGGGCGCTGCGCGCGGGGGAGTGCGACCTCGCACTCGCCGGCGGTGTCACCGTGATGTCGACCCCGGCCGCGTTCCTGGAGTTCAGCCGCCAGCGCGGACTCTCCCCCGACGGCCGCTGCAAGGCCTACTCCGACGACGCCGACGGCACCGGCTGGGGCGAGGGCGCCGGCATGCTGCTCGTCGAGCGGCTGTCCGACGCCCGCCGCGCCGGTCACCGGGTGCTGGCCGTCGTCCGCGGCAGCGCCGTCAACTCCGACGGCGCGTCCAACGGGCTCACCGCACCCAACGGTCCCTCCCAGGAGCGGGTCGTCCGCGCCGCGCTCGCCGACGCCGGGCTCACCCCCGCCGACATCGACGCCGTCGAGGGACACGGCACCGGAACCGTCCTCGGCGACCCCATCGAGGCGCAGGCGCTGCTGGCCACCTACGGCCAGGACCGCGAACGCCCCTTGTGGCTCGGCTCGGTGAAGTCCAACCTCGGGCACACCCAGGCCGCCGCCGGTGTCGCCGGCGTCATGAAGACGGTCCTGGCGCTGCGTCACGCCGAACTGCCCCGCACCCTGCACGCCGACCGGCCCTCCACGCACGTCGACTGGGACTCCGGCGCGGTACGGCTGCTCACCGAGGCCCGGCCCTGGCCGCACGACCCCGCCCGGCCCCGGCGCGCCGGTGTGTCGTCCTTCGGGTTCAGCGGCACCAACGCCCATGTCATCCTCGAAGAGGCCCCGCCCGCGCCCGCCCGCGAGGGCGACGCCGCGACACCGGTCCGGCCCGCCGCGGAAGGCCGTACGACACCGGCCCCGCCGGTCACCGAGGACCGTACGACGTCGGCCGCGGAGGCCCGTACGGCACGGGTCCGCCCGGCCGCCGGCCGCCCGGTGACCCACGGTCTGCTCGCCTGGCCGCTGGCCGCCCGCTCCCCGCGGGCGCTGCGCGCCCAGGCCGCGCGGCTCGCCGACCACGTCACCCGGCACCCGGAGCTGTCCGCCGCCGACATCGGCCACTCGCTGGCCACCACCCGCACACCGTTCGAGCACCGCGCGGTCCTGCTCGGCCGCGACCGCGACGACCTGCTCGCCGACCTCACCCTGCTCGCCGCCGCCGAGCCGGGCGCCGAGGAGAGCGGCACCGCGCTGCGCTCCGCCCGCACCGCGTTCCTGTTCACCGGGCAGGGCTCCCAGCGCCCCGGCATGGGTGCCGAACTGCACGCCGCGTTCCCCGTGTTCGCCGACGCCTTCGACGAGGTGTGCGCCCACTTCGGGCCCGGCGTCCTCGGCACGCCCCTGCGCGAGGCCGTCCTCGGCGGCGCCGGACGCCTGCTGGACCGCACCGGCTACGCGCAGCCCGCCCTGTTCGCGTTCGAGGTGGCCCTGTACCGCTTGGTGCGTTCCCTCGGTGTGACGCCCGACCACCTGCTGGGCCACTCCATCGGCTCGCTGGCCGCGGCGCACGCCGCCGGGGTGCTCTCCCTGCCCGACGCGTGCACCCTGGTCGCCGCCCGCGCCCGGCTGATGGACGCCCTGCCCGAGGGCGGCGCCATGGTCGCCCTGCAGGCCACCGAGGAGGAGGTGCTGCCTCTGCTGAGCGACGGCGTGGGGATCGCCGCCGTCAACGGCCCCCGCTCGGTGGTGGTCTCCGGAGAGGAGACCGCCGTCCTCGACGCGGCCGCCCGGGTCGAGGGCCTGGGCCGGCGCACCAAGCGGCTGCGGGTCAGCCACGCCTTCCACTCGCCGCTCATGGAGCCCATGCTGGACGACTTCCGTGAGGTCGCCGCCGGCCTGGACCACCGCGAGCCGGTCATCCCGCTGATCTCCGACGTCACCGGCCGCCCGGCCACCCCCGCGGAACTCGCCTCGCCCGACTACTGGGTGCGCCACGTCCGCCAGGCCGTCCGCTTCCACGACGGCGTGCGCGCCCTGGAGGAGGCCGGCGTCACCCGCTATCTGGAGATCGGCCCCGACGGCACGCTCACCGCGCTCGCCGCCGACGCCGTCACCGCCCCCGACCGGTGCGCCGCCGTCGCCCTGCTGCGCCCCGGCCGCGACGAGACCGGCAGCCTGCTCTCCGCACTGGCACAGGCGCACGTGCACGGCGTGGACGTCGACTGGACCGCCGCCGCGCCCGGCTCCGGCCGCGTCGTCGACCTGCCCACCTACCCCTTCCAGCGGCAGCGTTACTGGCCCGGCACGCGCCGCCGCGGCCCGGGCGACCTGGCCGCGGCCGGTCTCGCCGACGCCGGGCATCCGCTGCTCGGGGCACGCGTCGACCTCGCCGACTCCGACGAGTACGTCTTCACCAGCCGGCTCTCGCTGGTGGACCAGCCGTGGCTCACCGACCACGCCGTCGGCGGCACCGCCATCCTGCCCGGCACCGCCTACCTGGACCTCGCCCTGCTCGCCGGGGCCCGCACCGGCTGCGACCGGGTCGTCGAACTGACCCTGCTGGAGCCGCTGGCGCCGGCCCCCGGCCAGGCGTTCGCGCTGCAGGTGCGGCTCGGCGCGCCCGGCGCCGCCGGCGACCGCCGGATCAGCGTGCACTCCCGCCCCGTCGACGCCGGCCCCTACCGGCCCTGGACCCGCCACGCCGACGGCGTCCTCGGCGCCGACGCCGTCCCCGAGCCCGACGCGCCGCTCGCCGACTGGCCGCCCGCGGACGCCGAGGAACTCGCCGTCGAGGACACCTACGACCGCCTCGCCGACGCCGGCTTCGGCTACGGCCCCGTCTTCCAAGGTCTGCGCGCCGCCTGGCGCTCCGGTACGGAGGTGTACGCCGAGATCGCCCTGCCGGAGCAGGCGCACCCCGACGCCCCCCGCTACGGCGTGCACCCCGCCCTCCTCGACGCCGCCCTGCACGCCACCGCGTTCCTGCCGCTGGACGACTCCGCCCGGGGCCGGCTGCCGTTCTCCTGGCGGGACGTCACCCTGCACGCCACCGGCGCCACCGCCGTCCGCGTACGGCTGTCCCTGCGCGACGGCGACGCCGTCGCCCTGGACGTCGCCGACACCTCCGGACGGGCCGTCGCCTCCATCGGTGCCCTCACCCTGCGCGCCGTCGACCCCGACGCGCTGCACGCCCGCCCCGACCGCGGCGCCGGCGACCTGTACCGGCTCGACTGGCAGTCGCAGCCCACCGACCGGGGCGCCGAGGCGGCTCTGACGGTGCTCGGCGACGACGCGGGGCGCGCGTTCGCCGCGGACCTCGCCGCGGCGGGCGTCACCGCCGTCGTCACCGACACCGCGGACCTCACCGCCCTCGCCGCGCGCGACGCCGTGCCCGGCACGCTCCTCGCCGTACTGCCCCACGACGACGCACCCCTGGACCGCGCCGGACACGAGGCCGCCCGGCGGGCCCTCGCCCTGGTCCGGTGCCTCCTGGAGGAGCCCCGGTTGCAGGCCACCCGGCTCGTCCTGGTGACCCGCGAGACCGTCATGCCCGACGGACCTGCCCGAGCGGGCGTCCGCCACCCGGCCGCCGCCACCGCCTGGGGCCTGGTGCGCTCCGCACAGTCCGAACACCCCGGCCGGTTCGCCCTCCTGGACACCGACGCCGCCTCCCTCACCGCGCTGCCCGCGGCACTGGCCCGCCCGATCGACCAACTCGCCCTGCGCGACGGCACCGTGCACACGCCGCGCCTCGTCCGCACCGACGACTCCGCCGCGCTGCGCCCGCCGCACGGCACGACCACGCCCGCCTGGCGACTGGACACGGTCCGCAAGGGCACCCTCGACGGACTGGAACTCGTCCCCGCCCCCGACGCCGAACGCCCCCTGCAGGAGGGCGAGATACGCCTCGCCGTGCGCGCCGCGGGCGTCAACTTCCGCGACGTCCTCAACGCCCTCGGCATGTACCCGGGCCCGGCCCGCGACTTCGGCCTGGAAGGCGCCGGCGTGGTCACCGAGACCGGCCCCGGCGTGACCGGGCTGCGCGTCGGCGACCGCGTGCTCGGCATGTTCCCCTCCGCCTACGGGCCCGTCGCCGTCGCCGACGCCCGCACCGTGGCCCGCATCCCCGACGGCTGGTCGTTCGCCCAGGCGGCGACCGTGCCGATCGTGTTCCTCACCGCCTACTACGCCCTCGTGGACCTCGGCCGCGTCGAGCCGGGGCAGACGGTCCTCGTGCACGCGGCGGCCGGCGGCGTCGGCATGGCCGCCACCCAGCTCGCCCGCCACCTCGGCGCCGAGGTGTACGCCACCGCCAGCCCGGGTAAGTGGGACGCCCTGCGCGCCGCCGGACTCGACGACGCGCACATCGCCTCCTCCCGCGACCTCGCGTTCGAGGCCGCCTTCCGCGAGGCGACCGGCGGCCGCGGCGTCGACCTCGTCCTGGACTCCCTCGCGGGCGAGTTCGTCGACGCCTCCCTGCGCCTGCTGCCGCGCGGCGGGCGCTTCCTGGAGATGGGCAAGACCGATGTCCGCGACCCCGCCGACGTCGCCGCCCGCCACCCCGGCGTGCGCTACCGCGCCTTCGACCTGATCGAGGCCGGCCCCGACCGCATCGGGGAAGTGCTCACCGCGCTCGTCGACCTGTTCGAGGCCGGTGTCCTCACCCCGCTGCCCGTCACCCCGTGGGACGTCCGCCGCGCCCCCGACGCGTTCCGCCACATGGCACAGGCCCGGCACATCGGCAAGGTCGTCCTCACGATGCCCGCGCCGCTCGACCCCGACGGCACCGTCCTGGTCACCGGCGGCACCGGCGGCCTCGGCGCGCTCCTCGCCCGCCACCTCGTCACCGAACACGGCGTACGCCACCTGCTGCTCGCCTCCCGCAGCGGCCCCGACGCCCCCGGCGCCGGGCAGCTCGCCGACGAACTCCGCGCCCTCGGAGCCGACGTGTGCATCGAGGCGGCCGACGTCGCCGACCGGGAGCGGGCCGCCGCCCTCCTCGACGCCGTACCCGGCGCCCACCCGCTGACCGCGGTCGTGCACGCAGCCGGCGTCCTCGACGACACCGTCGTGGACCGGCTCACCCCCGACCGGCTGGAGGCCGTGCTGCGGCCCAAACTGGACGCCGCCGCACACCTGCACGACCTCACCCGCCACCTCGACCTCTCGGCGTTCGTGCTGTTCTCCTCCGTCGCCGGCACCCTCGGCGCACCCGGCCAGGGCAACTACGCCGCCGCCAACGCGTTCCTCGACGCGCTCGCCGAGCACCGCCGCGCGCTGGGCCTGCCCGCGCTGTCCCTGCCCTGGGGTCCCTGGTCCCAGGTCGCCGGCATGACCGGCGGTCTCGCCGACGCCGACATCCGCCGCATGGAACGCGCAGGACTGCCGCCGCTCAGCCCGAAGGAGGGTCTGGTCCTGTTCACCGAGGCACTGCACCGGCCGTACGCCGTCCAGGCCCCGCTGGCCGTGGACCCCGCCCGCCTCGGCGCCGACGGCCCGGTGCACCCCCTGCTGGCCGCACTGGCACGCGTCCGGCGGACCGTCCGAGACCTCACGGCGACGGCGACGACCGGCTCCGGCGGCAGCGCCGGCCTCGCCACGGAAGTCGGCCGCCTGAACGCCGCCGAACGGCGCCGCAGGCTCGTCGAGGAGGTCTGCCGCCAGGCCGCCGCCGTCCTCGGGCACGCCTCCGCCGCCCGCATCGACCCCGACCAGTCCTTCAAGGAGCTGGGCTTCGACTCGCTCACCGCGGTCGAGCTGCGCAACCGGCTGAACGCCGCCACCGGCGTGCTGCTGCCCGCCACGCTCGTCTTCGACTACCCGACGCCCGCCGTCCTCGCCGACCACCTGTGCCGCGACCATTTCGCGGACGGCGACGGCGACGGCGACGGCGACGGCAGCGGCAGCGACCCGGCGACGGGCAGCGCCGTCGGCGAGCCCGACGAAGCGACCGTCCGCGAGCTGCTCATGTCCATCCCGATCACCGCCTTCCGCGAGTCGGGTCTGCTGGACGCCCTGATGGCCCTCGCCCCCGCGGCCCCCGCCGCAGTCCCCGGTCCCCGCACCGGGAACCGGCCCGCCACCGCGACCGGCCGCTCCGCTTCCGACGAGGCGGAGGTGGACGTCGACGACCTCGACGTCGACGACCTGGTCCGCATGGCCCTGGGCGCCGACGACTGAGCGCCCTCCCCCCTCCCTCGTCCCACCCACCGCCCGCCCCTGGCCCCGTGACCGCATCGAAGTGCGAAGTGTGGAGCTGAGCATGTCCTCCGAAAAAGTCGTCGAAGCCCTCCGTGCCTCGCTGCGGGAGAACGAACGGCTGCGCAGGCACAACCAGCAGCTGGAGCATGCGATGACCGAGCCGGTCGCCGTCGTCGCGATGGCGTGCCGCTGGCCGGGCGGGGCCGTCACACCCGAGGACTTCTGGCGGCTCCTCGCCGACGGCACGGACGCCGTGACCGGCTTCCCCGCCGACCGCGGCTGGGACCTCGACGGCCTGTTCCAGCACGACGGCGGCCGGGGCAGCGCCACCACCCGGGGCGGCTTCGTCGCCGACGCCGACCGCTTCGACGCCGCCCTCTTCGGCATCTCCCCCCGCGAGGCCCTCGCCATGGACCCGCAGCAGCGGCTCCTGCTGGAGGCCGCCTGGGAGACCGTCGAACGCGCCGGCATCGCCCCCGCCGCCCTGCGCGGCAGCAGCACCGGCGTGTTCGTCGGCGCCAGCAACCAGGAGTACGGCTCCGGGCTCGGCGAGATCCCCGAAGAGGTCGAGGGACACATCCTCACGGGCAACACCGGAAGCGTCGTCTCAGGACGCGTCGCCTACACCCTCGGCCTGGAGGGCCCGGCCGTCACCGTCGACACCGCCTGCTCGTCCTCGTTGGTCGCCCTCCACCTCGCGGTGCACGCCCTGCGCGCGGGTGAGTGCTCCCTCGCCCTCGCGGGCGGCGTCGCCGTCATGTCCACCGCCGGCGCCTTCGTCGAGTTCAGCCGCCAGGGCGGCATGGCCGCCGACGGCCGCTGCAAGC
>NZ_JCAJZW010000089.1:0-10918 GCF_059510455.1 Streptomyces sp. NTD91 | reverse complement strand
ATGCTCGACGCGGTGCGCTACCTGGTCGACAACGGCGTGAGGTGGATGGCCCTGCCGGTCGACTTCCCGTACTGGCGGGCGGTCTATGACTTCTTCCGCCGCTGGCGGACCTATGACTACGTGCGTGAGCTGTACGAACGCCTGCGCCGCGCGGCGAGGGAGCAAAGAGGCCGCAGCGCCGAGCCCAGTGCGGGAGTCATCGACAGCCAGTCGGTGGACGCCTCCGAGACTGTCGGCGAGGACAGTCGCGGATACGACGGCGGCAAGTCACGTGACGGGCGCAAGCGCCACATCCTGACCGATACCGAGGGCCTGCTCCTGGAGGTGACCGTGACCACGGCCGATGTGCACGACTCCAAGGCCGCCCCCGCGCTGCTGGAGACGTTCATGGACCAGCCGGGCCGCTTGCTGAAGCTGGTGTGGGTCGACAGCGCCTACCAGGGCCCCGCACTGGCGAAGGCGTTCGCCCGTCGCGGAGTGCGCGTCGAGGTCGTGCGCCGCTTGGACGGGCGGCGCGGATTTGTCGTATTGGCCCGCAGGTGGGTGGTGGAGCGCACGCTGAGCTGGCTCTCCCGCTTCACGCCGCCTCAACCGCGACCACGAACGCCGCCCCGACCACCACGCCCAGATGGTGTGGTGGGCCGCCGTGATCAGGCTGTCCCGGCGCCTGGCCGGGGACGCTCCGCGCTGGCCGGAGAAGCGCTCCGGCCGACTACTGAAGGCGCGGGCGTGAACCGTCCGTCCTTCGCCCGCACCAGCCAGCCCCGCTTCTCCAGCACGTAGGCACGGTGACGGATCTTCTCCACCTCGTTCTTGATCTCCGTTTCCCGGCCCACCGCCCGCGTCAGCTCCACCCCGTTCACCGGCCCCGAAGCAGCCACCGCAGCGGCGAACACCTCCCGATACAGGCCGCTGAGCACCCCCTCGCCCATGCCCGACCGCCACACCGGCGGCCTCTCGCCATGTCCCGCGCCCAAGCCGCCCGATCCCACAGCGGCAGCCATCTCACCATCAGACGGCACGGAAACCGGCGTACTCACCGGACTCTCCTCGGCCAGCACCGACACGAGCTCCTCACGCCCCACCCGGGCCCGCTCGACTCGCTCCCGTGCGGCATCCACCTCCGCCTGAGCCTGCTCCAGGACCTCCGTCCAGGACTCCAGATCCTGCCTCGCCCGCGCCTCACGCTGTTCCATCAACCCCAGCACCGACGGCATCGCACCCTCCTCGATCCACAACAAGCCGTCCCCTGCCTGCCCCTACACCGTCGCGGTCATGCCCCACACACGAAGAAGCCCCTGCTCATCGAACAGGGGCTTCCTTTGCCACAACGCACTGATACCAGGTCCCCGGCTTACCACCGAGGTCGGCCGGGTCTGCCGGGCCGACCGGGACGAACCCGGCCTTGGTCAGCACCCTCTGGGACGCGGCATTGCCGTGGGAGGTGGCTGCGCGCAGTGCGCGCAGCCCGTGCCGTGCCGCCGCCAGCTGGCACAACTCCCGGACGGTCGCGGTCGCAACGCCGCGGCCGGCGACATGCTGCGCGACCCGATAGCCGAGGTTGGCAGTGCCGTCTTTGAAGTCGTACAGGTTGAACCGGCCCAGAATCGAGCCGTCCGTGGCGACCAGCACGTAGAAGGCGCAGCCGCCGGCCTCTTGCTCGGCCAGCATGGCGCTGTGGCGGTCGGCGAACTGGTCGTAGAACTCGTCACCCCGGTCAGAGATCGAGGCAGCGAAGTAGGCGCGGTTCGCCAGCTCGAAGGCCAGGACTGCCGGGGCATGACCAGCATCCAACTGCTTCAGCTCGGGCACGGCGCGACTCTACCCGGACCCCGCGCCGAGGCCACCTGAGTTTCCATCAGCGGCAGACAGCCCCAAGACCATGGCACATCACGATCTACAGCTGGAGTACTAGTTTGAAGCCATCAGGATCTGTTGGAGGCTTGATTCTTCGACGATCCACAGCTGTTGCAGTCCTGGCCGGGGTGGCTCGACGATAACGATCGAGCAGGCGTGACAGCTCGGGTCAGGTACGTGGCCAACTGCAACGTTCCGCCCAGGGTTTGACCTGCATAAACGCCTCTCAGGGCCCGCACGCGATCGCGGCTTCCTCGGCGACGGTGGTCGGCCCGCTGGTTCCGGCGCATCACCCTTTTCAGGGTGCCTCGCGTTGCTCCATGGCGAGGTGTTGGCCGAAGCTCTCGGGTGAGGGCGCGGTTGCCGGCAGGGGTGGGGCGCCTTCGGGGCGCAGTCCGTGCACGTAGACCGCCACATGCCGGACGGCGAGAGCAGCGCTTACGGCGCCGGGCAGGTGGGGCATGGGGCGGCAGGCCATGGCAGCCGCGGTGATCAGGTCCTCTGTGGTGACGTCGTCGCGCACGGCGCCGGCGGCCTGGGCGGCCGCAAGGACTTCCTCGACGCCGTTGCGGATGGCGTGCTGGAGTTCCTGGACCCGTGGATCGCGTACGGCCGGTCCGCCGATCAGCGGAAGCACGAGGCGTTCACGCTGTGCCAACACGCGCAGGAACAGCTGTTCCAACGCCCCTGCCGGATCGGCCAGTTCCAGGCGGGCCGCTTCCACTGCTGCCAGGCAGATTTCGAAGCCGTCGACGATGACCTGCCGGATCAGCGCGTCGCGGTCGGGGAACCGGCGATACAGGGTGCCTGCCCCGACACCGGCGCGCCGCGCGACGTCGTCGAGGGCCACTGCGGTGCCCTGCTCTCGGAAGAGTTCGCGAGCAGCGGCAAGGATTCTCTCGCGGTTGCGCCGGGCGTCGGCACGCAGGGACGGCTCGGCGGTCATGCGGCGATTGTAGACGCCCATCAGGTAACTGGAGATTTTTCTCCGCTTCGGGCGTAGGGTGAGGGCGCCAATCGGCACCATGTGGCCGACAGGGAGGGAACGCTCATGTCCGCTGACCGATTTGTTCTGCTCCAGCCGGGAGAGACCCGGCAGACCCGGGTCCCGTTGCCGCCCGGGTTCGGTGTCAAGGTCGCCACCACTGACAGTGAAGGTCGGCTCGCCGTCCTGGAGAACCGCCTCGACGTTGATGTCCCGCCCCATGTACACGAGATCATGGACGAGTTCGTCTATGTACTGGAAGGCGAGATGGAGATCGACTTCCAGGGGTGGACGTACCGACTGACACCCGGCATGTGCGCGCTGTTGCCTCACGGCGTCCCGCACGCCATGCGTAATGCTTCCCAGCCCCCGGCGCGAGCGTTGCAGGTGTCCACACCGGGCGGATGGGACCAGTTCATGGAGGATCTCTTCGAGGCCGGACCCGCCGTCAGGACCGACAAGGGTGCCATGGACCTGGAGAAGGTCAACGAGATCGGCGAGAAATACGGCATGCGCTACACCCACGGCACGATGACCTTGGACTAGAGGCTGCGCCCGTCCAAGTCTCCCAGGCAGTTTCGTGTTCTTCTGCAGTTCGTTGCGCCGCGGTGTGCCGGCTGTCGGCGCGCCGGCCGCTCTTCCTCCTTGCACTTGAGTGCAAGGAGCAGATGATGAGGGAGGGCTGTGTTCGAGATGTTCATGCGCCGGAGCGGGCTGGCGCAGAGCGCGTCGATGGCCGATGTCGTCGAGGCGGTGCACCTGATGCCCTACGGGCGACCGGTGGTGCGGAGCGTCGAAGGGGCGCTCGCCGAGTGGCGCGGCACGTGTTCCACCAAGCACGCCCTGCTGGCCGGGGTGCTCGCTGAGCGCTGGCCAGAGACAGATCCGCGCCTAGTCCACCGCGTCTACCGGTGCACGCCCGAGCAGGCCGAGCGGAGCTTCGGCTCCCGGGCTGCGGCGGCGGTCCCTGCGGACGGGCTGTGGGACGTCCACCGCTACCTGACGATCCGGCTCTGCGGCCGCCGGATCGTCATCGATGTGACGTTCCCTTCCGGGCCCTGCTGGGACGGTGTCAGCTCAATGCCGCCGGCCTGCGGCCCCGGAACCGACCACGTCGCTGGCATCAGTGTGGATGCGGACAAACGGGCACTGGAGGAAGCCTGGTGCGATCCGGCCGTCCGCGAGCCGTTCATCGCAGCTCTTTCCAGCGTTTAACGGAGCCCAGAACGCCTCCGCTTGGACGCCGGGCAGCAGAGGCGCACCGCCTACTGGCAGGCACCCGGTCCGGCCCAGGTGGGCCCGAACCCTGCGGTGGCGCAACGCGGCGCGGCCATGATGCGGTCCAGCGCGCTACGGTAAGCGCGGTGACTCAGCTTGACTCTCTCGGGGATCTTGGGGTTCGCGAGGTCAACCGCCCGGGGTTCGCCAGGATTTCAGCCGAGGTAACGCGCGCTGGTCTAGGTAGCTCTGGAAGGCAGTCGGTCGGCGGGGCGTGGGGGCTTCCTCGGCCGGTGGCAAATCCGCTGAGGCGCTCGATGTTGACGGCGGTGGCCGTCAGGACATGCTGGATGTGGGCCTTTCCCTGCCCTCGGTAGCGGCAGCGTCGCATGCCATGGCCATGGGCAAACTCGTTGACCGTGCCCTCCGCTCCGGAGCGAACCTGCGTAACGCGTGTTCCACTCGGGCGTCTGCTGCTCGGAGCGGACACGGAGTTGCAGGTAACGGGGCTCTCGTGGAGGAAATCCCACGGTGCGGGCGCTGTCGGCGGTGGTGGTGCAGTGGGTGCGGGCCGGGCAGGGGCGGCACTGGCTCTTGGTGAAGCTGGCCACAATCAGCGGGGCCGCGGTGGGCGAGGAGGTCGGGTAGGGGCCGTGCCAGCCCGCGCTGACCTGCCCCTGCGGGCATGTGACTTGCTGATGGTCGTAGTCGATGCGGAAGTCGTCCCGGGCGAAGCCCTCATTTCGGCGGTGTTGGCGGGTGGGGTTGCTCTTCAGCGGCCCGGAGACGGTGACCTGGTGTTCGCGGGTGGCCTGTTCCAGGTGGGGCAGGGAGGTGTAGCCGGCGTCGGCCAGGTGGTGGGCAGCAGTCCGCGGCGGGAGAGGCGGGTGTGGATGCCGGGCAGGACCTGGCTGTCGCGGGTGGTGGCCACGTCGGTGATCACGTTGGGGCCATCGGGAGCGCAGGTCTCGGTCAGGTGGGCGGTGAACCCCTTCCCGCTGATGATGTGTCCGTGCCGTGCGTAGCGGGCCGAGGTGTCGTAGGGCGAGACGGCCGCCCGGGACGAGGGCGGCAGTCCGGGCCCGCCTTCCTTCTCGGCGGTGCGCCAGCACAGATGTCCTGCGGCGTCACGGTGGTAGTTCTGCACCATGATCTGGCGCAGGGCCTGGATACGAGGACCGGATGTGCGGTTTGCTCGGTGCCGGAGTGTCGACGGTCACGTAATTCGGCTCTGTCGCTGATCTTGTGATCGGGCGGGTCAGGATCGGTGCAGGATGCGGGTGCGGAGAAGGTCGAAGTTGGCCCGGCCGTATCCGTCCCTTTTGATCCGTTTCACTCTCGTGTTCTGTCCCTCCACCTGGCCCGAGCTCCAGGAGCTCGACAGGCCGGCGATGACGGCGTCCTGGTCCCGGCGCAGGCCGTTGACCAGGGAGTGCAGTGCGGGGAGGTTGTCGCGTTCGACGCGCTCCATCCAGGCGGGGAGTTCGCTGCCGGTCAGGTCCCGCATCATCGTGGCGAAGTCGCGGACGTGCCCGGTGACCGCGTCCAGTTCGGGGCAGCCCGCACGGATCTCCTTGAGCGCGAGGGCGTCCTCGTCGGGGAGGTTGCCGGGTTTGGTCATGATCCATCTGACGATGCGGCGGGGCCGTGGGGCCACGCGGGGTGTGGGTGGTGCGGCGGTGGTGGACTTGAAGGGCCGGAGGTAGCGGCGGGTGGTCTGGATGCTGCCCGGGAATCCCAAGGCGCGTATTTCTTCGTGAAGTTGGGCGCTGTCACGGCAGCTGTCGTTCCACCGCTGGTGGAGGTAGGCGGTGTACGGGTCGAGGATGCCCGCCCGGTTCACCGCCTTGACGAGCAGTTCGTCGATGCTGGCGGCGCGGGCGAAGCGGCGCACGGTAGACCGGTCCAGCCCCAGGGTGCGGCAGATTCCCTCCAGAGAGCTGCCCTCGGCCAAGAGTTGCTGCACAGCGGCGTACCGTTCCTTCGTCCGGGGCACCAGGCGGCGCTCGCGCCCGCAGACGTCGAGCGTGGAGGCGGTGGCGGGCGGCGGCAGCTGCCAGATATCGTCACCGGGCGGTGGCGTGGCGGGCAGAGCACTCGCGAACACCGTGCGAACGCAGGCGTGATGGGTGCCGACGGTCTTCTCGACGGCTTCGCCGAGGTTCTTCCACAAGTGCCAGCCGTCGGCGATCTGTGTCGCCTGCGGGGCGCCGGTGCGGGCGCCCTCGGCGTAGGCTCCGCCGCGGTCCCTGGCGATGATCTCTATCTCGGGGTGGTCGGCGAGCCATGCGGCCAGCGGTTCGGCCTCACGTCCCGGCAGTACGTCGATGGGGCGCCGCCGTTCCAGGTCTACCAAGAGTGTCGAGTACGAGTCCCCCTTGCGCATGGCGAAATCGTCAACACCCAGCACCCTGACCGGCTCGATGGGCTCCTCGGGAAGGGCTCGCAGGAGGCGTAACAGCGTGGTCCTTCGCCACCGGAACCCCGAGAGCCGCCGCGAGCCGGCTCCCCGGCCGCCCGGCCAGCGCCACCGCGATCGAGGTCAGCATCCCGCGCAGCAGCGGGGTGAAGCGTGCGTGCGGGCTGGTCAGCCCGGCGACCTGTTCGACGAAAGTCACGGCCGCGCAGGCGGCGTTGAGGCACCGGAACCGGCGCACCAGCAGCTCGATCACCACCCGGGCGCCACTGACCGCCGCGTCCGACAACCGTCGCAGATACCGGCCGTGCACCCGCCCCGAGGGCCTGCCGCAGTGCGGGCAGAGCCCATCGGCCGCACGCACACGGGCATGCAGAGTGATCCCGCCGCCCGTCCGCTCGGCCAACTCGACCACGACACCGGCCAGATGAGGAAGAAGCGCCTCGAAGCTCCGCGAAGTACACGCGGATCATGATCACAGCCGCGCCGCCCGGAGACCGCCCGATCACAAGATCAGCGACAGAGCCCGTAATTCCCGGGGCAAACGTCACGTAATTCCCCAGGTGCCCACCGTGAGGGTGCAGATCAGTCCCGTTGTCAGTGGTCGTTGCGAGGATGCTCACCGTGACGCCATTGCTTCTTACTGATATCGAGCGTGCTGTTCGCAGCAGCTGGGGTGCTGACACGAGTCCGCCGGAGTTCCGGTCACGGTGGAGCCCGGACAACCCGGCCCGGGGCCAGTGCGGAGTCACAGCCATGGTCCTCAACGACCTGCTTGGCGGCGAGCTGATCCGCGGTGAGGTCCAGGTCAACGGCCAGCGGAGGGACTATCACTGGTGGAATCGCGTGGGGCTGGGGGTCGAGATCGACCTCACTCGAGAGCAGTTCCGGCCGGAGGAGATCGTCACTGGCGGCACTGTCATCCCTCGGCCGCCCGTGACGGAGTGGCGTCGGCTTCGTGAGGAGTACGAGCTCCTCCGCAGCCGTGTGCTGGAGGAGCTCGATCGACATTACCGTGGGGGTGCGTGAGCCGTCTCGCCTGGTCAGTTGATCGGGGGCTTGTCGGCGGGGTTCTTGGGGCGCTTGTTGGGTCGGTAGCTGGGGCCGTTCATGATGACCTGGTGGCTGGCGTTGATCAGCCGGTCGAGGAGGGACTCGGCCACGACGGGATTGGGGAAGAGGGGGATACCAGTCGCTGGGCGCCCTGTTGCTGGTGATGATCAGTGACCGGCCTTGCCGTTCGGAGACGAGTTCGTAGAGGTCGTCGGCCTGGGCCGCGGTCAGCTGGCGCATGGCGAAGTCGTCGAGGATGAGGAGGTCGGGACGGATGAGTTCGCGCATCCGCTTGCCCCAGGTGCGGTCCGCGTGACCGCCGGCGAGCTCGGCGAGGACGCGGCTGGTCTTGGTGAAGCGGACGTTGGCGCCCTGACGGACGGCCTGGTGGCCGAGGGCCTGGGCGACGTGTGTCTTCCCGACCCCGACGGGCCCGAACAGAATGACGGACTCGCCGGAGTGGAGCCAGCGCAGGGCCGCGAGGTCTCGGATCTGGGCGGCGGGCAGTTTCGGGGAGGCGTTGAAGTCGAAGCCCTCCAAAGTGGCCTGCTGCTCGAACTTGGCTTTGCGCAGGCGGCGTTCGAGCGCAACGGACTCACGCCGGGTGATCTCGTCGTGGCAGAGCACCTGGAGGCAGTCGAGGTGTCCGAGTTCACCTTTCTGGGCCTGGGTGAGGCGGGCGTCGAGGGTTTCGAGCATCCCGGACAGCCGCAGGGTCTTGAGGGAATCGCGCAGAGCGGTGGGCATCACGCTCACCGGGCAGCCTTCTCGGCGTCACCGCGGCCCTGGTCGTTGTGGACACTGCTGGGGATCTGGGTGGGGACGGTGACGGCGAACAGGCCCTCGGGCCCGTGTAGGAAGGCCGAGGCTCCGGCATCGCCGGTCTCGGGTTCCGGGTCGGTCTCGGTGCCTGCAACCAGGATGCCCTTGACGGTGCGGTAGGACGGGTCGCCGACCGCGATCGCTTTGCGGCAGGCGGCCTCCAGCCGGATGTCGCCGTACTTCTTCCGCAGGCCGAGCACCCCTTGGGCGGCGCGGAGCCGGTAGAGGGCGTTGACCTCCAGGAGCTGGTCGATCACCTCCCGGCAGGCGTCCCCGACCTGGGATGCCTGGCCGCGGCACCAGATCGGGGTGCGCATCTGGAAGGCGATCTTCTCGGGTGGGTAGTCGTCCTTGTCGGTGCGTTTGCCCTGTTCCAGGGCGGCGTGGGTCTTGACGAGCTCGCCCTCGTGGAAGACCTGCACCGTGACAGCAGTGGAGCGGACATGGACACGGCGTCCGATCAGCTTCCAGGGCACCGAGTAGAGGGCCAGCAGGCTCTTGACGTAGTCCCGGTGCGGCTCGATCTCTGCTCACCGCACCTGGTTCAGCCTCCGGCTGGCCAGCTCCGGGAACCAGCTCTTGAGTAGCTTGGCCCAGTCCGCCTCGCTCATCGGCGGCCCTCCAGGAGTGATCCCGGCCGCCTCCGCCGGCGCCGGGTACTTCCTGATCGTCTTGCGGTCCACCCCCCAGTGAGGCGGACACCTGGCTCTTGGACCGGCCCGCGTACCAGTGCACGTAGATCTCGACGATGTCGACCACGGTGAATGTTCTCCTTGCCATCCGGTGCGTCCGTCGGCCTCTCGGCTCGCAGGTCGAGAGACCTCGACGGCTCCGAGAGGTCAGGACCCCTCAACCCGGGCACGGCATGCCCATGGGGAACCAGACCGATTCACAAGGAAGATTGAAAAACTGAGCAAACCACCCGAAACAGGGAACATTAGGCTAGTTCGAGCGTGGTCAGCGGCACCATCGACGGTCAGCGTCCCGGTGGGGAGTCGTGAGCACGGGGTAGGGAATTGGCTGACGCCGATCATGCAGATCGTGGGGAATTGTTTGATCGTCGACAGGTGAGAAACCCGGACGCCTGTCTCGTGGGTACCCGTCGGCAAAGTCCTCGTCGCACCACAGCCCATCGAGGCGGTCACGTACCCACATCGCTGTCGTGCCGTCCGGGTTGCTCGCCCGCGCAACCTGCGCAGTCAGAGACGGAACCTGCTCACCGGAACGGGGACGAAGGGACAACGAGCACCTCGACAGCTGTATCGGTCGGCGAAACTACCCGAGCATGCCCGTCGATCTTGCTGCCGCACCGGGAAACTCCAAGATCCCGACAGAGTCAAGTTAGACACCGTTTCTTTTCGTGGTCCCGAGGCGCCACACTGCTGAGGTGAACCCTGACCTTTATCCCGATCTGGTGGCTGCGGGCAGCTTGGCCACCGCTCTGGAACGCGTGGCAGTCGAACTGGCCGTAGACGTGAGCGTGGTGCCCGGTGGCTGGGGCGCGTCTGTCTCAGCGGTCAGCCCGCCGCCAGTGCCGTTCCGTCGACCTCTGTCCGTTGGTCTCGGGGCGGAGAAACGCCTGTTCCTGCTGCGGGGCAGGAGTCGAGGAGTCGAGCTCATCAACGGGGCGACAACAAGCCTCAGGGACGTCGTACTGGCGGCAATGGCCTGGGGGGAGGGCAGGAGGCTGAGTGAACTGCACGAGCTCTTCTCCTTTCTATCCTCGGACGAGCGTGCGAGAGCGCATGAACGCGGGCCAGCGGCGGCAGTGGACCTCCAATGGCGGCTGTTGAGGGAAGAGGCAGCCGGTGAGCGTGGTTTCCCAGAGTTCGGCCTGCTCGTGGAAGCAGCGCATGCCGAGCCGCGGCTCAGGCGGCTGTCCGCGTTCTCCAGCCACTGGACGCTGGGCTTCAGCGCCAGCATTGGCCATTCGTCCAAGGTGGAGGTCGCTATCGTCCCCGCGTACAACGGCCGCCCCTATCGGGTTCAGGAGTTTCTTCACGACGGCGGCCCGATCGGCGAAGCCGAAACGGCTGACGAGGCTGTAGCCCTGGCAGTTGCCCAACTTCCCGTGGGGCTCGGTCCAGCCGTCGCCGGATCCGACGACGCCCTGTGACGAGGTTGGCACCTCAACGGGTAAGAGACTGGTTCAGTTGGTGAGTCGGCGGTAGCTGATGAGGGCGGCGGCTATGCCGACGAAGGCGCGGAAGTGCTCTGCCTTGCGTTCATAACGGCGGTGCAGGCGACGGCATCCGGCCAGCCGGGACACTGTTCTCTCTACGACCCACCGGTGGCGGCCCAGCCGCTGCGAGGACTCGATTCCCTTGCGGGCGATGCGGTGGGTGATCCCGCGCTGCCGTAACCATCGCCGCAGGTGGTCGTAGTCGTATCCCTTGTCGGCGTGAAGCTTGCCCGGCTTGCGCCGTCGTCGGCCGCGGCGGGAGCGGATCGGCGGTATGCCCTTCACCAGCGGGATCAGAGCCTGACTGTCGTGGAGGTTCGCCCCCGAGATCCCGACGGACAGGGGCAGACCCGCCCGCTCGGTGACCAAGTGGATCTTCGAGCCG
>NZ_JCAJZW010000088.1:0-11270 GCF_059510455.1 Streptomyces sp. NTD91 | reverse complement strand
TCGGCCGCCTGCGCCGCGCGGGCCGTCCTGCCCGCCCTCCGGCGAACCCGCAGGTAACCGTGACGATTACGTTTCGGGCAAGAGACAGCACAGAGAGGACTGCCCTATTGACTCATGAGCGGACATGAGGCTGTTATTACGGCCACGATGTTCGGTCGAGTTGGTTTCTGAGCGGTTTCGACAACCTTTCGGTGATCAACTCATCCCCTTGACCGAGCCCCTGCATTCCTCAGGAGCCGCCATGCGCCTCTCCCCCTCGGGTCTCTCCGTCCCCGGTCCCAGCCGTCGTTCGGTTCTGCGCGGAGCGGGCAGTGCCGCCCTGCTCGCCGGTGCCGGCATACCCCTGCTGTCCGCCTGCGGAGGCAGCGGTTCCTCCTCGGACCCCAAGACCGTCACCCTCGGCTCCAACGCCTCCGACGCGGTGCCGAAGAAGGCCTTCGAGGCCGTGTACGCGCAGTTCAAGAAGCAGTCCGGCATCACGGTCGACGTCAACACCAAGGACCACAACACCTTCCAGGAGCAGATCAACTCGTATCTGCAGGGCACGCCGGACGACGTGTTCAACTGGTTCGCCGGGTACCGCATGCAGTTCTTCGCGGCGAAGGGCCTGGCCTCGCCGATCGACGACGTGTGGGCGAAGATCGGGGACAACTTCCCCGACGCTATGAAGAAGCTCAGCAAGGGCGCGGACGGCAAGTACTACTTCGTGCCGCTGACGACGTACCCCTGGGCGATCTTCTACCGCAAGAGCGTCTTCCAGCAGCACGGCTACAACGTCCCCGGCACCTGGGACGAACTCGTCGCCCTGTGCAAGCAGATGAAGAAGGACGGCCTGGTCCCGATCGCCTTCGGCGACAAGGACGCCTGGCCGGCGATGGGCACCTTCGACCAGATCAACTTCCGGCTCAACGGCTACGACTTCCACGTCCAGCTGATGGCGGGCAAGGCCGCCTGGACCGACCCCAAGGTGAAGGCCGTCTTCGACCACTGGAGCGAGCTGCTCCCCTACCACCAGGACGGCTTCATGGGCCGTACCTGGCAGGACGCCGCGCAGACCCTCGTGTCCAAGAAGGCCGGCATGTACCTCCTCGGCTCCTTCGTGGCGCAGCAGTTCACCGACAAGGCCGACCTGGACGACCTCGACTTCTTCCCCTTCCCGGTGGTCAACCCCGCCTACGGCCAGGACACCGTCGAGGCGCCGACGGACGGCTTCATGGTGAGCAAGTCCCCGAAGAACCACGACGGCGTCGTGAAGCTGATGGAGTACCTGGGCACCCCGGCGGCCGAGGAGCTGTACCTCAAGGGCGACCCGAGCGTGGTGGCCGCCTCCAACAAGGCCAGTACGTCCGCGTACTCGGCGCTGCAGAAGAAGGCGTTCGACATGATCGGCAGCGCCAAGACCCTCACCCAGTTCATGGACCGCGACTCCCGCCCCGACTTCACCTCCACGGTGATGCAGCCGGGCCTGCAGAAGTTCCTGCAGAACCCCAAGGGCGTGGACAGCCTGCTGTCGTCCATCGAGCGCCAGAAGAAGACGATCTTCGCGTCCCAGTGAGCGGCCCGATGACGACCGATACGACCACGAAGACCCCGGAGGCGGCCGCCGTGCCGCCCCCGGGCGCCTCGCCCGCGCGCACGCGGGCCACACACGGCCACCGCCGTCTGCTGACCCGCCGTGACCGTGTCACGCTCGCCCTCATGGCGGGCGTGCCGACCGTCCTGCACGTGCTCCTGGTGTGGGTCACCGCCATCGCCTCGATCTTCCTCGCCTTCACCACCTGGGACGGCATCGGGTTCGACTCGATCAAGTGGGTGGGCCTGGACAACTTCAAGCAACTCTTCAACGACAACCCGCAGTTCTGGCCCGCCGTCCAGCACAACATCATCTGGTTCGTCGTACTGATCCTGATCCCGACGCCGTTCGGCCTGTTCCTGGCCGTGCAGCTGGACAAGCGGATCCGCTTCAGCCGGGTCTACCAGACGGCGTTCTTCCTGCCGGTCGTCATCTCGATGGCCTGCATCGGCTTCGTCTGGCAGCTGGTCTACAACCCGGACACCGGCCTGATCAACAGCATCATCGGGGCCAACAAGCCCGGCCACTACATCGACTGGATCGGCGACCCGCACCTGAACCTGTGGGCGATCCTCATCGCCGCGTCCTGGCGGCACGCCGGCTACATGATGATCCTGTACCTGGCCGGCCTCAAGAGCGTCGACCCCTCGCTCAGGGAGGCCGCAGCGCTGGACGGCGCCAACGAGTGGCAGACGTTCAAGAGCGTCATCTTCCCGACGTTGCGCCCGACCAACACGGTGGTGCTGGTCGTCACGATCATCGAGGCGCTGCGCGCCTTCGACCTGGTCTTCGTCTTCAACAAGGGCGCCCAGGGCACCGAGTTGCTGTCGATCCTGGTCACCAACAACATCATCGGCGAGTCCAGCCGCATCGGTTACGGCTCCGCCATCGCCGTCGTCCTGCTGGTGATCTCCCTCGCGGTGATCATCCCGTATCTGATCGCCACCTTCCGGAAGGAGCGGCGCGCATGAGCAGCACCACTCTGCCGCTGAAGCAGCGCGCCCCGATCCGCCCGGCCCGCGTCCTGCTGCACGTCTTCCTGGCCGGTACGGCGCTGGCCTGGCTGGCACCGCTGCTGTGGGCGATCTTCTCGGCCATGCGGCCGTACAGCGAGACCAGCAACAAGGGATACGTCTCCTGGCCGGACAAGCTGACGTTCGAGAACTTCACGAACGCCTTCCAGCAGTCGGACATGCTGCACTACTTCGGCAACACGCTGGTCATCGCGATCCCTGCCGTGCTGCTGACGCTGTTCCTGTCCTCCTGCGTGGCGTTCTACGTCGCCCGGTTCGACTTCCGGCTCAACCTGGCGCTGCTGCTGGTCTTCACGGCCGGCAACCTGCTCCCGCAGCAGGTCATCATCACCCCGCTGTACCGGTTGTACCTGCTGACGAACCTGCCGGGCATCACCCAGAGCGGCAAGCTGTACGACTCCGCCCTCGGTCTGGTCCTCATCCATGTGGCGTTCCAGTCCGGGTTCTGCGCGTTCGTGCTGAGCAACTACATGCGCTCGCTGCCGCACGAGCTGACGGAGGCCGCGCTGGTCGACGGCGCCTCGGTGTGGCGGCTGTACTGGCAGATCACGCTACCGCTGTGCAAGCCGGCGATGGCGGCCCTGGCGACCCTGCTGTCGATCTGGATCTACAACGACTTCTTCTGGGCGCTGGTGCTCATCTCGACCGGGCAGAACATGCCGATCACCTCGGCCCTGAACAACCTCTCCGGCCAGTACTTCACCGACCCCAACCTGGTCGCCGCCGGCTCCCTGCTGACCGCGATCCCGACGCTGGTCGTGTACTTCGCGCTCCAGCGGCAGTTCGTCAGCGGCCTGACCCTGGGCTCGAACAAGGGCTGAGACGCACCTGAAAGGGAACCGAGAAACACAGTGAAGCGCACCCTGTCCGTCCCCGGCCTCGCGTACGGCGGCGACTACAACCCCGAACAGTGGCCCGAGGAGGTGTGGGCCGAGGACATGCGCCTGATGCGCGAGGCCGGGGTGAACCTGGTCAGCGTCGGCATCTTCTCCTGGGCGCTGCTGGAGCCGTCCGAGGGCGTGTACGACTTCGCGCGCCTGGACAAGGTCCTCGGCCTGCTGCACGAGAACGGCATCGCCGTCGACCTGGCCACGCCCACGGCGGCGCCTCCGGCGTGGTTCTTCCGCGCCCACCCCCAGGCGCTTGTGGTGGACCGCGACGGCCGCACCCTCTCCTACGGCAGCCGTCAGACGTTCTGTCCCTCCTCCCCCGCGTACCGCGAGGCCGCGCTGCGCATCGCGGGCGCGCTGGCCGAGCGGTACGCGGACCATCCGGCGCTGCGCATGTGGCACGTGCACAACGAGTACGGCTGCCACAACGCGGCCTGCTACTGCGACACCAGCGCGGCCGCCTTCCGCCGCTGGCTCAGGGCCCGCCACGGCGACGACCTGAGCGCCCTCAACGACGCCTGGGGCACGCGTTTCTGGAGCCAGTGGTACTACGACTGGGAGGAGGTCCTGCCGCCGCGCGCCACCGGCGCCGTACCCAACCCGACGCACCAGCTGGACTGGCTGCGGTTCTGCTCCGACGAGCTGCTGTCGCTGTGCACGGCGGAACGGGACGTGCTGCGGGCGGCGGCGCCAAACGTCCCGGCCACCACCAACTTCATGGTGATGCCCGCCTTCGACGCGCTCGACTACTGGCGGTGGGCGCCGGAGCTGGACATCGTCTCCAACGACCACTACCTGATGTCCACCGATCCCGAGCCGCAGATCGACATCGCGCTGAGCGGCGACCTCACCCGCTCCCTGGCGGGCGGTCCCTGGCTGCTCATGGAGCACTCCACCGGCGCGGTGAACTGGCAGCCCGTCAACCGCGCCAAGCGCCCCGGTGAGTTGCGCCGCAACGCGCTCGCGCACGTGGCGCGCGGCGCGGACGGCATCGCGTACTTCCAGTGGCGGCAGTCGAGGGCGGGTGCCGAGCAGTGGCACTCGGCGATGGTGCCGCACGCGGGCACCGACAGCCGGATCTGGCGGGACGTGGTGCGACTGGGTGCCGATCTGCGGGCGCTCGCGGAGGTCCGGGGCAGCACCAGTCCGGCCGAGGTGGCGATCGTCTGGGACTGGGACGCCCGCTGGGCCCTGGAACTGCCCTCGCAGCCGAGCGGCGAACTGCGCCACGCGGATCTCGTCCGGGCGTGGTACGAGCCACTGTGGCGGTCCGCGGTGGCCGTGGACTTCGTGCGCCCCGGCGCGGACCTCTCCGGCTACCGGCTGGTGCTGGCCCCGAGCCTGTACCTGGTCGACGAGACGGGGGCGGCGAACCTGGCGGCGTTCGTCGAGCACGGCGGCACCCTCGCCGTGGGCTTCCACAGCGGTGCCGTGAACGAGAACTGCCATGTGCGGCTGGGCGGTTATCCGGGGGCGTTCCGCGAGGTGCTGGGCGTCCGCTCGGACGAACCGTTTCCGCTGCTGCCCGCCGAGCGGGTCGCGCTCTCGGGTGCGGTGCCGGACGGGGCGACGGGCACGCTGTGGTCGGAGCGGCTGCGGCTCGAGGACGCCGAGGCGGTCGCGTCGTACGCCGACGGCGCCCTGGCCGGTGTCCCCGCGGTGACCCGCCGCCCGTACGGCACGGGCGCGGCCTGGTACCTGGCCACACTGCCGGACCCGGCCACCCTGGGCGCGCTGCTGGACCGCATCGGGGGCGAGGCGGGCGTGGAACCGGTGCGCACGGCGCCGCCCGGTGTGGAGGTGGTGCGCCGGCGCGGCCCGCAGGCGGACTACCTGTTCGTCATCGACCACGCCGGCCGGGGCGCCGAAGTCCCCGTCGCCGCGGGCTCGCTGGAGCTGCTGACCGGCAAGGAGACGGCGGGCACGGTCACGGTCGCACCGGGCGACGTGGCGGTCGTACGCGAGCCGCGGTGACCTTCAGCGGTGCTCCGCCCGCGTGAGCAGCTCCGCCAGGTGGTCGGCGAGGGCGACGAGCCGATCGGGCCGGCCGCCCTGGCGGGCCGTGCGGAATCCCTCGCGTCGGCCGTGGAACGCGGCCTGGACCGCGTGCAGTTGGGCCCAGCGCCGGACGCGCTCACGGTCGAGTCCGGCCGCCTCGGCGAAGACGCCGACGGCGCGTTGCACCGCCTTCGGCAGCTCGTCGGCCGTGGCCCGGTGCGCCGCGTAGGTCTTCAGGAGCGTTCCCCCGTCGTACGCCGGGTCTCCCGCGTATCCCTTGGGGTCGACCGCGAGCCACGGCTCGCGGTCGGCGCGCAGGATGTTGCGGGCGTGCAGGTCACCGTGGATGAGCGTGTCCACCCGGTCACGGCCCAGCTCGCGCACGGTCGCCACGGCGGCGTCGACCACGTGCCGGGGCAGCCGGTGCGGCAGCGTCGCCCGGTCGGTGCGCAGCTGCTCCTCCCAGGCACCGCACCGGTCCCGCAGCCGGGGCAGTGCGGGCGGTGCGGGCACGGCGAGGCGGCGGCTGATCCGTCCGGCGACCGCGAGGAGTTCGTCGCCGTCCGCCGTCTGCGCCAGGGTGGTGGCGTGGGCGCGCTCCAGCAGCATCGCGAACCGTTCGTCGTCCCGTTCGTGCAGCCGGACGGCTCCCCGGCCGCGCCAGACCGTGAAGGCGTCGGGCTCGTGCACATTGCCCGGGTGCGGGAAGGACACCTTGAGCACGGCCGCGTCCCCGGCGGCGGCCCGGCGCGCCGGGACGATCACACCGACGCCGCCGTGGGTGACCTCGCCGTCGGGCACGCAGTGCCAGCGCCGCAGCAGGTCGTCCACGATCCCGGGGACGGTGGCGAGCCAGGTCCGTCCGGCGGCTCCTTCGCGCTCGACGGTGCCGCGCACGAAAGCGTCCGGTAGTCCGATCACCTGGCGTCCAGCCCTCGTCGTCGATCGCCCCGACCGCCGTCCGGCATGGTCTCCGGACATGATCGAGGGGTGGTGCCTGACTGCTGCGACACCACCCCTGACCTGCGTTTCCGCAAGTCGGGACGACAGGATTTGAACCTGCGACCCCTTGACCCCCAGTCAAGTGCGCTACCAAGCTGCGCCACGTCCCGATGCACTCACCCACGGTGACCCGCGTGATCGCGCGAACAGCACTTTACCCCACCTTCGGGGGTGGACCGAAGAGGGTCCGGGTGAGCCGGGGACAATCGGTCGTATGACGAACGCGGGCGCATCGGATGCCAGGGACCGGGACGCGGAGGGGCGGGCGCGCAGTGCGCGGCCCCGGGACGGGCTGGGCCGGCCGCTGCCCTACGGCACGGAGGGTGTTCCCCGGCAGCCGGAAGGCGTCGTACGGACGCCACGGGAGACGGTCGCCGCGGCGCAGGCGCTGCTGGACGCCGGAAAGCCGTTCCACGCCCACGAGGTGTTCGAGGACGCCTGGAAGTCGCGGCCCGCGCAGGAGCGCACGCTGTGGCGGGGGCTGGCCCAGCTGGCGGTGGGGCTGACGCACGCCGCGCGCGGGAACGCCGTCGGCGGGGCACGGCTGCTGCGGCGGGGCGCGGGGGCGCTGGCGCAGTGGGAGACCGGGCAGGGCGAGGACCGGCCGTACGGGATCGATCTGGCCGGGCTCACCCGGTGGGCGCGGGAACTGGCGGACCGGGTGGAGCGCGGAGAACTGCCCGTGGACGCCGTGGACGAGGCGCCCCGGCTGAGTGCCTGACGCGACACGACGGGTGCCGCCGCCGGGCCCGGGCAGGCGGTGCGCCCGCTGTCGGTGGCGTAGGGCAGACTCGGGGGCGTGCGAAGGATTCATGTCATCGGTATCGGCGCTGGCGACCCCGACCAGCTGACCCTGCAGGCGGTCAAGGCGCTGCGGAGCACGGACGTCTTCTTCCTGCTCGACAAGGGCGAGGTCAAGAGCGATCTCACCCGGCTCCGCCGGGACATGCTGGACGCGCATCTGTCCGCGGGGTCGTACCGGGTGGTGGAGGCCCGTGACCCGGAGCGGGACCGGAAGGCGGGCGGGCCGGCGTACTCACCGGCGGTGGAGGACTGGCGCAGCGCCCGCGCCGGGATCTACGAGCGGCTGATCGCCGAGGAGCTGGACGAGGACGGCACCGGCGCGTTCCTGGTGTGGGGTGACCCCGCGCTGTACGACAGCACGCTGGGCATCCTCCAGGAGGTGCTGGCCCGCGGCGCGGTCGCGTTCGAGTACGACGTCGTACCGGGCGTCAGCAGTGTCTCCGCCCTGGTCGCCCGCCACCGCACGGGGCTGAACCGGGTGGCCCGCCCCGTGCAGATCACCACCGGGCGCCGGCTGGCCGAGGGCTTCCCCGAGGGCGTGGACGACGTGGTGGTGATGCTGGACGCGCACCAGGCCTTCCGGCGGTACGCCGAGGACGACATCGACATCTACTGGGGGGCGTACCTCGGCACCCCCGACGAGATCCTGGTCTGCGGCCCGATCGCCGAGGCCGCTCCGCGGATCGAGCGGGTGCGGGCCGAGGCCCGCGAGCGCAAGGGCTGGATCATGGACACGTACCTGCTGCGCAGGAACCCCGGGGATCAGTAGGGCGGGGTGGGCGGGGCCGCCTGGACAATCTGATCCGGCTCCATGTCGACGCAGGCCTGCGTGAGCGCGCCGACGGGGACACCATCGGGCCGAGGCACGCCCTGGTCGCCGGGCTGCCGGTCCGCATCAAGTCCGCCGAGAACCGGGACGTGCTGGGTGCCGTCGACCGGATCCGGGCGTCGGTCCTCACCGCGGGCTGAGCCCGAGCCACTCCAGCACGCCCGCCACGTCGGGCACAACCGCCACGCCCCGGGGCCGCGGCGGCCGGCGTACGACGAGCACGGGCAGGGCGAGTTCGCGCGCGGCCGTCAGTTTCGCCGCCGTCGCCTCACCGCCGCTGTCCTTGGTGACCAGCACCTCGATGCGGCGGGTGCGAAGCAGTTCCGTCTCCTCGGCCACCGTGAACGGGCCGCGTGCGAGGACTGCTTCGGTGTGCGGTGGCAGGGGCGGCTCGGGCGGTTCCACCGAGCGGACGACGAAGTGCAGGTCGGTCAGGTGGGCGAAGGCGGCGAGGCCCAGGCGCCCGGTGCTGAGGAAGACCCGGCGGCCGAGGCCGGGCAGCGCCTCGGCGGCCCCGGCCAGGGACGGGACGTCATACCAGCGGTCGCCGGGGCCCGGGCGCCAGCCGGGGCGACGCAGGACGACCAGGGGGACGTCCGTGGCCGCCGCGGCGCGGACGGCGCCCGCCGTGATGTTCTCGGCGAAGGGGTGGGTGGCGTCGACCAGGGCGTCGACGTGGTGCCGGAGCAGCCAGTCGGCCAGGCCCTCCGCCCCGCCGAAGCCGCCGGTCCGTACCTCGCCCGCCACCGCTCCCGGCCGGGCGACCCGGCCCGCCAGGGACGTGGTCACCCGGACACCGGTCCGGGCGGCCAGGTCGGCGGCGAGACGGCGGGCCTCGGTGGTGCCGCCGAGGATCAGGACGTGCGCGGGCATGGGGGTGAGGGTACGAGGTCGCAGGGTCCGGTCCGGCCTCCGGGTCGCTACGGTCGGGGTATGGATTCCGTGCGTGCCGTGCTGATCGACATCGACGGTGTGCTCACCGTCTCCTGGAAGCCGCTGCCGGGCGCGGTGCGGGCGCTGCGCGCGATCCGCGCGGCGGGGCTCGGTGCGGCGCTGGTGACCAACACGACGTCCCGCACCCGGGCGTCGGTCGCCGAGACCCTGTCGGAGGCCGGGTTCGAGGTGAGTGCGCGCGACGTGCTCACCGCGCCCGCCGTCACCGCCGCCCATCTCGCCGAGCACTGCCCGGGCGCCCGCTGCGCCCTGCTCAACAGCGGGAACATCCGGGAGGACCTCGGTAACCTCACCCTGGTCGAGGAGAGTCCCGACGTGGTCGTCGTCGGCGGCGCCGGTCCCGAGTTCGACTACGCGGCGCTCAACCGTGCCTTCGGGCACCTCCAGCGGGGCGCCCGGCTCGTCGCCATGCACCGCAATCTGTACTGGCGCACCGACGAAGAGCTGCAACTGGACTCGGGCGCCTTTCTGATCGGGCTGGAGAAGGCGGCCCGGGTGGAGGCGGAGGTCACCGGCAAGCCGTCCCCGGCGTTCTTCGAGGCCGCGCTGGCCCGGCTGGGGGTGGGCGCGAACCGGGCGCTGATGGTGGGCGACGACATCGAGTCGGACGTACTCGCGGCGCAGCGGGCCGGGATCACCGGTGTGCTCGTCAGGACGGGGAAGTACCAACCGGAGACCCATGCGAACGCGAGCGGCACACCGGACCATGTGGTGGACTCCTTCGCGGACCTTCCCGCTCTGCTGGGGCTGGGGCCTGTCTGACGATTCGCGTCGTTGCCCGAGGGGCGGCCGAGCGGCGTCAGTGCGTGCTCTCGGCGTGCCGGCCCCAGGCCCTCGTACCGGACACGTACTCGGGTCCGGGGCCGGTACGGCGAGCGGGGGCACCTCCCACGCCCTTGAGGCAGTGGGGGGAGCGTGCATGGCACCGCGCGCCGACGGGAATCGTCGGACAGGCCCTAGCGCAGCAGCAGTTGCACTCCGCCCACGACCGTCGCCGCGATCACGAGTTGTTCGAAGAGGCGCTGGTTGATCCTGTTCACGGCCCATGTGCCGAACAGCGCGCCGGGCACGACGAACACCGCGAGCGCGGCGTCAAGGAGCAGCGAGCGCCCGTCGATCAGTCCGAGGCCCGCGCTGAACGGCACCTTGGACACGTTCACGATCAGGAAGAAGAACGCCGAGGTACCGAGGAAGCCCAGTTTCCGGAAGCCGGCGGACAACAGGTACATCGACATCACCGGGCCGCCCGCGTTGGCGACCATCGTGGTGAACCCGCCGAGCACTCCGTAGGAGCGGGCCTTGGCGCGGCCGCCGCGTGTGGTCCCCGCCTCCGGCGCCTGCGCCGTGTCCGTCGTGCGGCGCCGCCACAGCGTCACTCCGGCCATCAGCAGCAGGATCGCGCCGATCGAGGTCCGTACGGTCCCGTCGTCGGCCCACATCAGGAACAGCGTGCCGGCCGCCACTCCGGCTGCGACGGCCGGAAACAGCCGCCACAGAGTGGGCCAGTGGGCGTGCCGCCGGTAGATGAGGACGGCGAGCACGTCCCCGGTGATCAGGACGGGCAGCAGGACGCCGGTGGAGGCGCGGGCCGGGAGGACGGCCGCGAACACGGCGAGGCTCACCGTGTTGGCCCCGCTCACCGCGGTCTTGGAGAAGCCGACGAGGAGGGCCGCGAAGGCGAGCGCCGCGAACCCCCAGCCGGATATGTGCCAGAGCGTCATCGTGTTCATGCGGGGACCGATGCTATGGACGGACGGGCCTCCGGCGTAAGGACCGTCTCGCCAGGTGGCCCCTGCCGCGGCCCCGCCGCCCGCTATGGGGGCTTTACGGCTGTTCCACGTACCGCGCCCGCAGTTCCCGCTTCAGCACCCTCGTGCTGGGCCCGAGCGGCATCGCGTCGGTGAACTCCACGCGCCGCGGGTACTTGTGCCGGCCCAGGTGCTCCTTGGACCACTCGGTGATCGCTGCGGCGTCCGGGGCGGTGCCCGGGGCCGGTACGACGACGACGCACACCTCCTCGCCGTGCAGCTCGTCGGGCAGCCCCATGACGGCGACCTGGGTGGTGCCGGGGTGGCGCATCAGCACCTCCCCGACCTCCCTCGGGTAGACGTTGCAGCCGCCGCGGATGATGACGTCCTTCTTGCGGTCGACGATGGGCCTAGAAGTCTCATGAAGATCCGATGGGC
>NZ_JCAJZW010000087.1:0-12487 GCF_059510455.1 Streptomyces sp. NTD91 | reverse complement strand
ACCTGTCGGGTGCGACCTGAGGCAGGCACACGGACGCCTGCGCCTCGGCGTTCACCGCCATGGTGAGTGGATGTCCGCAGTCGTGGCGTCGAGGGCGGCCGGGCCGAAGCCGGCCTCGGTCAGGATGTTCGCCGCGACTGCGCGGCCGACCCGCCCCGGTGAGACCAGCCGCCACGCGGCAATCCGCTACCTGCGTCGCATCGCCCACGAAGGCGTTTGCGTAGTCGTGGTGCGCCCTGCGGCGGAAGTCTGGCCGCCGTTTGTCCGCTTCGCGCTCGCTTCGCAGGCCCGCTGGTGGACGGCGGCCGAGTTGCGGTCAGCCGGAGTGCTGGCCGAGCCTGCTGAACTGCTCGGCTCATGGACGGCTACTGGAACGGGGGGTTGCCCGATGAAGCGATCTCGCTCGAGTGGCGGCTTCAACGCCGACCGTGCGCACGCTGCGCCCTGCTCCCCGAACCCTGACGGGCTGTACACGCCGATGCAGCGTAACGTCGTTTTGTGGACTCCCCTGCGGACAGTCTCGTGTCCCGTGCCGCGTGTAAGGCAGGCTGCGGGCAGACCAGCTGATCCATGACGTCGAGCGGTGCCTGCAGCGTGGAGTCCCCGAGGTCTGGGAAGACCCCGACGTTGCCCGCATGACGGCAGAGAACGTCACCGAACATGTTCTCGCGGCGTTGGCCGGCCTGGTACACGGCATCGAGCCGGACCAGATCGAAACGCCGACCGCAGACCCGGACCGCGCGCGCCGACTGGCTCGGCACGGGACGCCCGTCAGCGTGATGCTGCGGTCCTTCCGGCTGGGGCAAGGTGTCATGCTCGACCGGCTGCTCGAAGAGATGCCCCGGCTGACCGGCGACGCCGCATTGATCAGCGCAGCTTCGCGCAAGCTGATCGCGACGATGACCGGGTACGTCGACCCCATGTCGGAGCAGGGCGGGGCGCTACCAGCGGGAACGGTACCGGCGGCTGCAGTGGCGGCTGTCGATGGTGAACGAGGCGGGCAGGCGCATCGGAACCACGCTGGACATCGCCCGCACCGTCCAAGAGCTGGCGGAACTCGCCACCGAGAATTTCGCCGACCTCGTCACCGTCGACGTGCTCGACTCCGTGCTGGGCGGAAATGACAGCCCGACGAACGGTCCTCCGACGCTCCGGCGGGTCGCTCAACGATCAGTGGTGGAGGGCGACCCGGAACGATCCGACCGGAGCAGCTTCACGTCAGCCCGCGCAGTTCACCGTCGGCTCGCACCCTCGACACCGGTCAGCCCTCCCGGCACACCGGCCCGGCACCGCCCCTTGACGCCGGCGGCGCCAACGACCACCGAGCCCACTCGACACTGGTGGTGCCGCTGCGGGCCCGAGACTCCGCCCTCGGCGTCGCGCAGTTCATCCGGCACTGCAACCCCGACCCCTTCGACGACGAGGACCCCGCCGGCTGCCGTCGTGCGGCCCCGCGCTACCCCGTACGGTACCAGTTCCGTACACGGTACGGAACTGAACTTCGCCACAACGATCGAGACGCGATCCGACTTGCGCTGGACTTTCCATACGGCGTACGGTACCAATTCCATACGTCGTATGTTTCATCTGTGCACCGCGGTACCGATGGGGATCGCGAAAAGCAGATCCTGCCCGTATCCACAGATGTCGCCAATGCCATCGCATTCGCGCACTAGATCTCCCCGGAGGAAGTCATGACCACGATCACCAAGAAGGCAGGCAAGGGCCTCACCGACGGTGTCGTCTCCGAGCTGGCCACGTACTTCGACGTCAAGCCTGGCCACGAGGAGCAGGCGCGCGAGGCCGTCGCGAAGTTCGAGGAGGTGCTGCGCGCCACCGACCCCGCGGAGACCATCAAGACCGGTCTGCGTGACAGCCGCCACGTGATCTTCGACAACGGCAGGCGCCTGCTGTGGGCCACCACGTTCGAGACCGAGTGGGACCCCTATGTCGACGACGCGATTCTGCTCGTCGGTGTCCAGCACTTCCTGGACTGGATGCAGCACACCACCCAGTGGGACGCGATCTCGGCGTGGTACGAGGAGTCCGGCGGCGCGGCTGTCCTCGCTGACAAGAGCGCCCCGGACTTCGAGGTGAACGCCCGCAAGGCCACCGCGGGCCTGAAGGCCATCCTGCAGACCGGCCAGTCGCAGGCCGCGGCCTACTTCAACCCGCTCGGCTCGGTGACGATGCCGCAGATCCTCAAGGCCCAGAAGCTCGACGCCGCCTTCCAGGAGGTCCTGGACGACCCGGCCGCCGAGGAGGCCCTCTCCCACCCGGCCCTCAAGCCGCTGCTCGCCCACGCCGCCAGCTGACCCACCCTACCCGCCCGGAGGGGGCCCTAAGCCGCCCCCCTCCGGGCGGGGGCGCCACCTCTGCCCCGCCGCGACCCGCGTGATGACACCGTCCACGCAAGACAGTTCTGGAAGGCATCATGAGCATCGAGACGGGCAGCGCCCTGGAACTCGACGACATCCAGGCCGCCGCTCTCCAGCCACGGCCGATCCCCTACGCGGGCTTCTACCTCGCCCTGCGCATCGACGACCGGCGACAGGGGCGCGAGCTGCTGCGGCGGCTGACCCCCGCCCTGGACTCGGTCGCCACGTTCGACCCCGAGCGTCAGGTCTCGCTCGCGGTGGCACTCAGCTTCCAGGGCCTGAAGGCCCTGGGGGTGCCCGAGGAGTCGCTGGCCACCTTCCCGGAGGAGTTCCGCGAGGGCATGGCCGCGAGGGCGGAGTACATCGGGGACGTCGGGGAAAACGCGCCGGAGAACTGGGAGGGCCCGCTCGGTTCCAAGGACGTCCACCTCATCCTGGCCGGACTCGCCCCGGACACCGCCCGCCTGGAGACGGTTCTCCTCCTGGTTCGCGACGCCCTGCGCGATCTGCCCGGCGTCGTTGTCATCTGGCAGCAGGACGTGCACGTCGGACCGGACGAGAAGGAACCGTTCGGTTTCCGGGACGGCATCGGTCAGCCGGCGATCGAGGGCACGGGCATCCCCGGCACCAATCCGTACGAAGAGCCGCTCAGCGCAGGCGAGTTCATCACCGGATACGAGGACGAGACCCACGGCGTCGCACCCGTTCCGCAGCCCGAGGTGCTCGGGCGCAACGGAACGTACGTGGCCTTCCGCAAGCTGCACACGCGAGTGGCCGCCTTCCGTACGTACCTCCACGAGCGCGCCACCGACACCGCCGACGAGGAGCTGCTGGCGGCCAAGCTCGTCGGCCGCTGGCCCAGTGGCGCCCCGCTGGCGCTGACGCCGGACAAGGACGATCGGGAACTCGGTGCCGACCCCCAGCGGAACAACGCGTTCATGTACGGCGACGACGCGGAGGGCCTCAAGTGCCCGGTGGGCTCCCACGCCCGGCGGATGAACCCGCGGGACGCGGTCGTCACCGGTGAGGTGCGCCTGCACCGCATGATCAGGCGCGGTACGACCTACGGCCCGCCGCTGCCCAGGGGCGTGCTGGAGGACGACGGCGCCGACCGCGGCATCATGTTCGCCTTCGTCGGAGCGCACCTGGACCGGCAGTTCGAGTTCGTCCAGCGGCAGTGGGTGAACGACGGCAAGTTCATCGGGGCGCCCGCGGAGAAGGACCCGCTGATCGGCACGAACGACGACGGCGGTTTCACCGTCCCGCGCAAACCGATCCGCCGCCGCTTCAAGGGGCTACCACCGTTCGTCGTCAACCGGGGTGGCGAGTACTGCTTCATGCCCGGACTGTCGGCGCTGCGCTGGATCGCCGACCTCGACACCTGACATCTCTCACAAGCAACACGACAAGGAGCGTTTCTCATGGCTGACCACTTCTCCGGGCCGCGTGCCATCGCGGACCCTGCGTCCGACATCTGCGACGTGTACGCCTTCCCGAGCCCGGAGCGGCCGGGGAACCTGGTGCTCGTCCTCAACGTGCTCCCGGCCTCGGCCCCTACCGCCCTGTTCTCCGACGTGATCACCCACCGTTTCCGCGTCCGGCCGGTCACGTCCGTGAGCGAGGGCGCCGCCGCGGCGTTCAATGTCGGCGAGGACGAGTACGTCTTCGACTTCACCTTCGACGCCCCACAGAAGGTCGGCGGCACGGACACCGTGGTGCAGGCGGGCACGTGCCAGGCGCCCGGCGGCCGGAAGGTCTCCTTCCAGGTCGGCAACGAGGTGCCCACCGAGGCCGAGGGACTGAAGATCTTCGCCGGGTCGCGGCTCGACCCGTTCTTCATCGACTTCGTGGGCGTGATGGTCACCGAGGCGACGGGCCAGCTGGGCTTCAGGTCTGATGCCAGCAACGTTCTGGAGGGCTTCAACGCGCTGAGCATCGTGCTCGAGGTCGACGCCGCGGTGCTCGGCCCGGCCGCCGGCTCGCTGGTGGCGGTCGTCGGCGAGACCCTGACTTCCGGTGGTGGACGCCCCGTCCGGCTGGAGCGCATGGGCCGGCCGGAGATCAAGAACGTGATCATGTCGCCCAAGAAGTTCGACACCGTCAACAGCGATCTGGAGATCCGCGACCTCTACAACGAGGAAGACACCTTCAACATCCGGCCCGAGTACGCGGACGCCTACCGCGCACGGCTCAACGCCAACCTGGCCTTCTACGACGGCCTGGACGGCAAGACCGCCTGGCCGATGGACGAGCAGGGCGCTCACCCGCTGACCGAACTGCTGCTGGCGGACTTCATCGTCGTCGACCTGTCCAAGCCCTTCTCCGAGGACGGCTGTTTCGAGATCGAGACCGCCCTGCTCGTCGGCCGCCCGCACACGACCTGCGGTGGCCGGTCGCTCAACGACGACATCGTGGACACCCTTTACACCCTGCTGGTGAGCGGCGTCGACGGCGAGCGCATCAGTGACGGCGTCGACCAGCCGACCAAGCCGGCCACCCACACCTTCCCCTACCTCAACGCTCCCAACCCGACCCCGCCGGACCTCGGTGCCCGCCTGGCCGAGCTGATGCCTCCGCCCCCCCAGGAAGCGGCATGACCGGGGCGTCTCACCAGAAGTGTGAGCCGGTCACGACGAATGGCATCATCGCCGTGACGAATCTGCACGGGCAGATCGACGGCCTGGCCGTACAGCTCAGCCGTACGGGTACCGGGGAGACGCCTGGGGCTTCGTTGGCGGTGGCGCAAGGGGCGAGCCTGATCGACCTCCTCAACCTCCGAGGCCAGATCCTGGGCCGTGTCGCCGATTACGAACGGGCCGCGGATCTCGCTGAGCGGCTCGTACGAGTCGCACCCGAGGACAGCACGGCCCTGCTCGCCCGCGCCAGAACGCGGGCGACCCTGCACCGCTTCGCCGAGGCCGTTGCCGACCTCGGCGAAGCGGGCCGGAACGGCGCGGACGCGGCCGCACTGGATGCGGAACGAGCCGTCGTCCTGCAGGCGCTCGGCTGCTACGCGGATGCCATGGCCCTGATCCGCAAAGCGGCGGGGCGGCAGAGCGACTTCACGACGTTCGGCGCGCTCGCCGTACTCCAGGCGGAGCGCGGTGAGGTCAGCGAGGCGGAGCAGCTGTTCGGCGAGGCGCGGCGGCACTATGGGGGGACTTCGCCGTTCCCGCTCGCTCAGCTGGACTTCCGGCGCGGTGTGATGTGGCACCGCGAGGGCGACCTCGATGCGGCCCGCTCGTGCTACGAGGCCGCCCGGCGCCGGGTGCCCGACTATGCGCCGGCACTCGGCCACCTGGCCGAGATCGAGCTGCTGCGCGGAAACCCTCAGGCCGCCGTCGCCCTCCTGCATCCCCTCACGCAGACCAGTGACGACCCCGAGTACGCCGCCCACCTCGCGGCCGCGTTGCACGCAGGCGGCAGCGTCCAGGAGGCGAGCCAGTGGCGCGAGCGCGCGGCGGCGCGTTACGACGAACTGGTGCTGCGTCACCCGGCGGCTTACGCCGACCACGCGGCCGACTTCTGGCTCACCGTGGGGGCCGATGCCGAGCGGGGGCTCGAACTGGCGCTGCAGAACCTCGCGTTCCGCCAGACAGACCGAGCCCATGCCCTGTTCCAGCACGCTGTCCTCGCGCAGAGCCGGGTGGCACAGGCTGCCCCATAGCCGCCAAGCGGCGATGCCGGCGACATGAAGCACCGACGGGGTCGGCCGGACGGACCGGCATGCCGTTCGGCCGACCACGCGCCAGCCCGCAGGGGCACAGGTGACTCGGCCTCTTACCGGCTGAGGCCCCCTCGACTCCTCGCAGTACCCCCACTCCCCTTGTGGTCCCACGGACCACTGCAGCACTCCGAATCAGCACCACTACCCGAGAAGGCTCAAAACGATGGACACCATGCTGGCAGGACGCGTCAACCTGGACACGAAGAAGTTCGTCATGGAGGAGATCCCGGTCCCCGTACCCGGGCCGGGCGAAGTGCTGATCGAAGTGAAGGCGGCAGGCGTGTGCCTCTCCGACCTCCACCTCATCGACGGAAGCATCACGCCGCTGCACCTGAAATCCAACATGCTCACCCTCGGGCACGAGATCTCCGGTGTCATCCATTCCCTGGGCCCCGGCCTCAAGCGGGACCTGGCCGTCGGCACGCGGGTCGCCCTGCAGGCGGGACAGCCCTGCCGCGAGTGCGCCACCTGCGTCAGGGGCGGCACGTGCACGTCGTTCCGCGGCCGCGGCGTCGACTACGACGGTGGCTGGTCCCAGTACACCATCGCCCGTGAGGACACCGTCGTCCCCATCCCCGACACACTTCCCTTCGACCAGGCGGCGATCATCCCGGACGCCGTCTCCACCTCGTACGCGGCCCTGGTCGACACCGTGCAGGTGCGTACCGCCCAGTCCGTGGGCATCTGGGGAGTCGGCGGAACGGGTGCCCATGCCGTCCGGCTGGCCCGCACGATGGGTGCCACGCCGATCATCGCCGTCGACCCGCTGCCGGGTGCCCGTGAGCGAGCCCTCGCGTTCGGCGCCGACATCGCGCTCGACCCGGCCGACCCTGGTTTCGCCGAGGCCGTGCTGCGGGCCACCGACGGTCTGGGCCTGGACTACGCCTTCGACTTCGCGGGCGTTCCCCGGGTCCGGGAGCAGGCGTCGCCCCTCCTCGGTAACCACGGCCGGCTCGTCCTGGTGGGTATCACCGCGCAGCCGCTGACGATCTCGGAGAAGATGACCTTCAACCTGAAGAACAAGAAGGTGTACGGACACTACGGGTCCTCGTTCGATCACGTCTACGAGCTGATCCGGCTCGCCGGCAGCGGCCGTCTCGACCTGGCCCCCTCCATCACCGACCACATCTCCCTGGCCGACGCCCCCGAGGCGATCCACCGCCTGGAGAACAAGATCGGCGACCCGATCCGCCTCATCCTCGTTCCCTGACGACTCGACCAAAGCGCGATGGGTCGCCCCGGCGACGGAGTCGGCCTATCGCGCGACCAGCACCCGCAACCGCCGCCCCGGAGAAGCAGACCGACATGCGCGACTTACGTAACGCCACCGCATCCAGCGACAACTGCGATCCGACAGGACTGAGGCAGCCAAGGTGCGCACCCATCCGATACACAATGTCGCAAATGCGGGGGCTCTCCCGCCGAGCACAGGACCTATGAGTGGTTTGAGGAGTGGTCATGGACAGGACCGAGAACATCGTCGTCTTCCGCTTCGCCGAGCAGGCCTCCGCCTACCAGGCGCTCAGTGAGCTGAAGCAGATCGGCGGCCCGACCGTGGAGGTCACAGGCGCGATGCTCGTCGAGCGCCGACCGGACGGGACAGTGCGGATTCCCGAGGGCGTCGACGTCAAGGCGGGAGAGGGCACGCTGGTCGGCGGGCTCGTCGGTTCGGTGGTGGGCCTGCTGGGTGGACCGCTTGGCGTGGTGCTGGGCTGGGGCACCGGCGCCCTGGTGGGCGGCGGCGCCGACTGGCGGCGGGCGACGCAGACCTCCGGCCTGGTGGCCCTGGTGGCCGACGAGGTCAGCGCGGGCAGCACGGTGCTGGTCGCCGAGGTCGCCGAGCGCGAGACGGCGGCGGTCGACCTGTTCGCCATGCGATTCGGTGCGGTGCTTGAGCGCAGGCCGGTCGAGCGGGTGCGAGCCGAGGTCAAGGCGGTCCGTGAGGCGGAGGAGGCGGCAGAACGAGAGGCCGCCAAGGCTCGCCGGGAGCAGAAGAGGGCCCAGGTTGAAGCCACGGTGGAGGCCCGCGGGAAGGCGCTCAAGCAGCGGTTCCAACGCCCCGCCGCCTGACTCGCTCAGACACGTCATCACAGGCAGGGCCCAGGTCGCGGACCTGGGCCCTGTTGCTGTTCGGAGCGCCTTCATCGCCGACGGAAACCAAGGCGACCTCGGTGACGTGCAACTGCGGGCACGGCAACAAACTGGGCTCCCTGCCGCCCCAGCGGGGCGAAGCGGGAGTGTAGTCCAGGCCATGCTCCCGGTCGTCAGGAGGGAATCATGACGGCTCGCGGCATCCGGCTCGCCGTCCTGACGTCCACCGAACGTACAGGCGTCACCCTCACCCCGGCCTGCTTTCCAGCCGCCGGTGCCGTCTGCTGTGTGCAGGTGCTCGGCCTGGCGGATACTGATTCGGCCGGTGCCGTCCCAGCCGATCCTGACGGGCCTTCACTCAATCGGCGCCGGGTACAGCTGGCCTCCGGGTGTCGGGCATCGCTGAGGCCACCCGCCGGACGATGCCCCAGCCTGGCGACCGCACGGCGCGCACGGCGGCCGGCCGATGGCGGGCAACCCGTACCCGCAGCACCCGGGGACTGATCCGGCACCGCACGGGAACGGCAGGGTTACGGCTTCGCCGTCCAGCCCGACGGGGACGACCGGGACGTCGGCGTCGACGACGACGTCGTCCGGGGTGGCGAGACGGGTCAGGCCGTGCGGCTGCCCGCTTCGCAGCCGGGCGGCCGTCTCGGCGGGCGTCTCCGCCCTGGCGGCAAGGACTCCCAGGAGTCCGGAATCCAGCTGCGCCCGCATGCCGGCCCGGCCGGGTCATCAACCCGGTACGGGTTGTTGCTCACCAGCACGGCATCAGGCTGGCCGGGTCCTGCACCAGGCGGCATACGCACCGAACGACACGTTGTTGACGAACACCCGATCGCCGGCGAACCCGAGATCCACGCGCAGCTCGACGCCGTCCGTGGCCTCCAGCGCGGCCGAGGGGTCCTCACGGTCCAGGCCGAGGTCCATCGCGAAGTGGTTGCGGGTACCGGCCGGAACGACCACGAAAGGAAGACCGCTCTCCGCGGCAACCGGCGACGAGTGCCTGCGTGCCATCTCCGCCGGCCACCCCCAGCAGATCCGCACCGTCATCCACCGCAAGTCGCGCGACAGCCGCCAGATCCTGGGGCCGGGAAGGATCGAGCAACAGAACCTGAGCCCCCAACGCACAGGCACTTTCCGCGATCCGGAACCGGCTCGCCTTCCCTCCCCCCGAACGCGGGTTCACGATCAGAAACGGCCGCCGCGGCGCGGCCACCGGTCGGGGCGCGCTCCCGGTCACGGCAAGAGCCGGCGGGCCGCGTTCATCAGCCCTGCGCACGCAGGCACGGGTAGAGCTGCCGTCACCACTCCCACTGTTGACCGCGCCGTCCACCACCGGACCGGTCCAGCGATCGCATCGGCGGCCACCGCCTCCATGACATCTCCCCCGACGACTACGGCCTGCACCACCGGCTTGCAGCTCAGCCTGGGCATACGCACGCCGGGACCACAGGCAGTCGACTCGCCAGCGCAGTTACGGCCTACCGTCGTCCCAGGACGTGTTTCGGAGTGGGCCTTGGTGCCCTGATCAAGAGCGAAATCCTGAGGGCGAGCCTTGCAACGGGAAGAGACGCGAACGGCAGACGCGGTCGATGATCTGGTCAGCGGTTTCGGTCCACTTGTGGGGCCGGGCCTGCTCGTTCCAGATCTTGATCCAGTCCTCGAGCGCTGGTCCTCGCCAGGTCGTGACGCGGTTCGCTCTCGCAGTCCGAGCCCCCACTGCCTGAGCTGCGGACCGCGTGACGGAAGTCATGATCAACGGTCTTGGTCGGCCAATGGATCCCCTGACAGGGTGGCCAGCGTGAACGACGGAAGGTACGCGGGGCGGACTGCGGTGGTGACCGGGGCGACCCGGGGCATCGGCCGTGAAGTAGCCCGTCAGCTGCATGTGGGCGGAGCAACCGTAGTCCTCGGCGCCCGGGATCTCGTGACGGGTGAACGCTGCCGGGGCACTTCGGCGTCGTCGAGTCCCCGACGTGGCCGCATGTCCGCCGTCGGGCCGGGCTGATCGCGGGGGCATTTCCTCGCAGCCATGACGAGCTGCGAGGTTCTGTCACCTCTGGTCTTCCCGCTTCAGTGACAGCCGGCCGGCCTGTGGGCACGAACCGATCGGCCCGCGGTCCCGTGCGGATGTCACCGATCCGATCACTGCACGCCTGTGGCGCGTGAACTGAACCGGTGCGAAGCATGAACTGAACCGGTGTGACCCGGTCGCGGCGAGACAATTTGACTCATAGACTGCGAGTCAATCTGTCTCCCCTTCCACCTGGTACACCTTCCGCTGATAGAACCCGAGTAGCAGCCACTATGGGCTGGTTGTCCCGCTACATGTGCACGGCACGTGCAGCGTTCTCGTCCTGCTGGGGTACACCCCGGCGGTAGAGCAGGGCGGTGACGACCAGGCCGGTGATGAAGACGGCCGCCGACCACCAATAGGCGGTGGAGTAGCCCTCGATGCCGGCCTGCGCCAGGACGCCGGGGTCCTTGGGGTCACGGCCGGAGAGGTAGTTCGTGGCGGCGTCGGACGCCATCGTGCTGAGCAGGGCGACGCCGATCGAACCACCCACCTGCTGGACGGTGTTGACGGCGGCGGACGCGACTCCGGCGTCGGCCGCTTCGACGCCGGAGGTCGCCAGGCTCATGGCGGGCGCGATGACCGTGCCCAGCCCGATTCCGACGAGTACCAGCTGGGGCAGTACCTGCGTCACGTATCCGCTGTTCAGGTCCAGCGTGGTCATCCAGGTCAGGCCGGCGGCCGCGATGGCCATGCCCAGCGGTACCACCGGCTTCGGTCCTATGCGCGCCACCAGGACGTTGTTGGCCACGGCGGAGGCGGACGACGATGCCACGATCATGGGAAGGAAGGCGAAGCCGGTGTTCAGGGCGCTGTAGCCGAGGCTCTGCTGCAGGTAATAGGTCAGGAACAGGAAGACGCCGAACATGCCCGCGCCGGTGACGAAAAGGGCGGCGAAGGAGGCGCTGCGGTTGCGGTCCAGCAGGACGCGCAGGGGCAGCAGCGGATACGCCGCCCTGTTCTGCCACCGGGCGAAGACGGCCACCAGTACGGCTCCGACTGCCAGCATGCCCCATGTAGCCGGCGAGCCCCAGCCGTGCGTCTCGGCGTTCGAGAATCCGTAGACCAGGCCGAACAGGCCGATGGAGGCCAGCAGGGTGCCGGGTACGTCGAGCCTGGAGGACGTGTCGCGCGGGGTGCGGTGCAGCAGGGCCGCCCCGCCGACGAACGCCACCACCGCGAAGATCACGTTGACGTACATGGTCCAGCGCCAGTCCAGGTACTGGGTCAGTACGCCGCCGAGGATCAGGCCGATGGCTCCGCCGGCACCGGCGACCGAGCCCGCGACGGTGAAGGCTTTGGCCCGTTCGTGCGGATCAGTGAAGGTGGTCATCAGGACCGACAGGGCCGACGGGGCCAGCAGGGCGGCGAACAGGCCCTGGACGGCGCGCGCGATGACGAGCATGGCGAAACCGTTCGCCGCGCCTCCGACCATGGAAGCCGCCGCGAAGCCGGCCAGACCCACCAGGAAGGTCACCTTCTGGCCGGCCAGGTCCGCGATGCGGCCGCCGAGCAGCAGCAGACTGCCGAAAGCCAGCGCATAGGCGGTGACCACCCACTGCCGGTCGGCGTCCGAGAAGCCCAGGTCGTGCTGGGCGGACGGCAGGGCGATGTTCACGATGGTGCCGTCGAGCACACCCATCAGCATCGACAGGGAAACGACCAGCAGAATCCACCAGCGACGCCGGTGCGACAGATCGGGCACCTTCTCAGGTGTGGTCTCGGCGCCGCGAGCGGCGGCGGTGGCGTTCTGGGACATGGGGGCAGCCCTCCGGACAGCGGATGGGGGATGGAGGAAGAGAGAAAAGAAGGGATCGAGAGATCGGTTAGGGCTCATCCGTTAGGGGGCGCCACTTCGCGCTCACGGGCGGGAGCACTCGGCGGCGTAGCCGCCTCGGTGAACGGATGACGCGGGTGATCCAGCTCGACGAGGCCGGCGGTCCCCCCCTCTTTAGGAGGAGACCGGGAACAAGCCGACGACCGTGGCCATTTCACGGGTCGGCGTCATGCGGCTGCCGTGTAGAGGCTGGATGTGGAACCACCCCGCCGGGCGGTCTCACCCGATGTGACGGGGCGGCTCCCCTGTGTCGCAGCCTGATAGCCCGACTGCGGGCGCGCCTCAGCCGCCAGTGCCTGCGGCGCAGCGCCTCAGCAGGTGTTGCTCAAAGGCCGGCGTGCCGGCCGTCGCGACCGGCGGTGAGCCGGCTTTCCAGA
>NZ_JCAJZW010000086.1:0-12778 GCF_059510455.1 Streptomyces sp. NTD91 | reverse complement strand
CGGACGGAACCGGGCGCCTGATCCTGCCCTCCCTGCGCAAGGGCCGCCCGGAGGCCGAGGCGCTGCTCACCACGGTGGCCGCACTGTTCACTCACGGCGGCGAGGTCGACTGGGCCGCCCTCTTCACGGGCGGCGGCGCCCGCACGGTCCCGCTGCCGACGTACGCCTTCCAGCGCAGGACCTACTGGCCGACCCCCGCCCCCGAACGCCACGCCGGCGACGTCGCCGGACTCGGCCTCGCCTCCGCGGACCACCCGCTGCTCGGCGCGGCCGTCACCCCGGCCGACTCGGACGGCGTGATCGTCACCGGACGGCTGTCGTTGCGCTCTCACCCGTGGCTGCGCGACCACGTCGTCTCCGGCGCCGTCCTGTTCCCCGGAACGGGCTTCCTGGAACTCGTCCTCCACGGCGCCGAGCAGGTCGGCTGCGACCGCGTCGAGGAACTGACCATCGCCGTGCCGCTCGTCCTCCCCGAGGACGGCGCCGTACAGATCCAGGTACTGGTCGCCGGCCCCGACGACGCGGGCAGCCGCACCGTCAGCGTGTTCTCCCGGCCCGACCACGCCTCCGCGGACGAGGCGTGGACCCTCAACGCCGGCGGTGTCGTCGGCGCCGAGGCCGCCCCTCGGACGGCCGAGTCGTTCGACTTCGGCGTGTGGCCCCCGCGCGACGCGGTGGCCGAACCCGTCGACGGAGCATACGAGCGCTTCGCGGACCTGGGCCTGTCGTACGGCCCGGCGTTCCGCGGGCTGCGCGCACTGTGGCGGCGCGGCGAGGAGGTGTTCGCCGAGGTCGCCGTGCCCGAGGCACACCAGGCACTCGCCGGTCATTTCGGCGTGCACCCCGCACTGCTGGACTCCGTTCTGCACGCCGTCCTGCACGGCGCCTTCGGCGGCGACACCTCGCTGCGGCTGCCGTTCTCGTGGACCGGTGTGTCGCTGTGGGCCACCGGCGCACGTCAGCTGCGCGTCCGCGTGGCGCCCGCCGGAACGGACACCGTCGCCCTGGACCTCGCCGACTCGGCCGGCGGCGCCGTGGCCGCCGTCGACTCGCTGGTGCTGCGGCAGGTCTCCGGTGAGCTTCCGACGGCCGCCGGAGGCCGCGCGCAGGAAGGCCTCTTCCAGGTCGACTGGACCCGGGTGCCGACGGCTGCGGGACCGGTTCCCGAGGTGAGCACCGGGCTGCCCGCCGCCGGCGAGACCGTCCCCGAGGACGTGCTCGTGCGCATCGAGCGCCCCACCGACACCACTCCGGCCGCCGCCCACGACGTCGCCTCCGACACGCTCACGCTCGTGCGTGAGTGGCTGGCGGAGGAGCGGTCCGAGGGCGCCCGGCTGGTCGTCGTGACCGAGGGCGCGGTCGCTCCCGAGGGGACGGGTGCCGATCCCGTCCTGGCTGCGGTGTGGGGCCTGGTGCGTGCGGCGCGGGCCGAGGCACCGGGACGGTTCGGTCTGCTGGACGTGGACGGTGCGGAGGAGTCGTGGGCGGTCGTCGCGGGGGCGTTGGCTTCGGGCGAGCCGGAGTTGGCGGTGCGCGGCGGGGCGGTGTACGCGCCGCGGCTGGGGCGTGTGTCTACGAGCGGCGTACTGACGGTGCCGGCGGGGGAGTCGTCGTGGCGCCTGGACATCGTCGAGAAGGGCATGCTGGAAGGGCTGGCGCTCAGGCCGGTCGCCCGGCCGTCCGAGCTGGCGGAGGGACAGGTCCGGGTCGCCGTGCGGGCGGCGGGAGTGAATTTCCGTGACGTGCTCAACGCGCTCGGTATGTATCCCGGCGACGCGAAGGACTTCGGTCTCGAAGGCGCGGGTGTGGTGACCGAGGTGGGTCCGGGTGTGTCCGGACTGGCGGTCGGTGACCGGGTGTTCGGCATGTTCTCGGGTGCGTTCGGGCCGACGGCGGTCGCGGACGCGCGCAGGGTCGCCCGGATTCCACAAGGCTGGTCGTTCACGCAGGCGGCGTCCGTGCCGGTGGTGTTCCTGACCGCCTATTGCGCGCTGACCGACCTCGGTTCGGTGCGGGCCGGCGAGCGGGTGCTGGTGCATGCCGCGGCCGGTGGTGTGGGTATGGCGGCGACGCAGCTCGCCGGGCACTTGGGCGCGGAGGTGTTCGGCACGGCGAGTGCGGGCAAGTGGGGTTGCTTGCGCGAACTGGGTTTGGACGAGGGGCACATTGCGTCTTCGCGTGACACGGACTTCGAGGCTGCGTTCCTGGCCGTGACCGACGGCGAGGGTGTGGATGTCGTCCTGGACTCGCTGGCCGGTGAGTTCGTGGACGCCTCGCTGCGGTTGCTGCCGCGTGGCGGGCGCTTCCTGGAGATGGGTAAGACGGATGTCCGTGACCCGGAGGTGGTTGCCGCTGCGCATCCGGGTGTGAGGTATCAGGCGTTCGATCTGATGGACGTGGTGCCGGAGCGGATCGGCCAGATGCTCAAGGCGCTGGTGGGGCTGTTCGAGGCGGGTGTCCTCAAGCCGCTTCCGGTGACGTGCTGGGATGTGCGCCGAGCCCCGGACGCCTTCCGCTATCTGTCGCAGGCCCGGCATGTCGGCAAGGTGGTCCTCACGGTCCCGGCGCCGCTCGACCCGCAGGGCACGGTGCTGGTGACCGGTGGCACCGGTGGCCTCGGTGCGCTGGTCGCCCGGCACCTGGTGACCGAGCACGGCGTACGACACCTTCTGCTGGCGAGCCGGCGCGGCCTCGACGCGCCGGGTGCAGGCGAACTTGCCGCTCGACTGGGCGAGTTGGGTGCTCGGGTCGAGGTGGCCGCCGTAGACGTCGCCGACCGGGACCAACTGGCCGCCGTTCTCGGTGCGATCCCGGCCGAGCACCCGCTGACCACTGTCATCCACACCGCAGGCATCGTCGACGACGGTGTCGTGGCGTCGCTGACATCGGAGCGCGTGTCCCGGGTGATGCGACCGAAGGCCGACGCGGTGGTTCACCTGCACGAGCTGACCCGCGACGCGGACCTGGCCGCCTTTGTCGTCTTCTCGTCCGTCATGGGCACGTTCGGTGGCGCGGGCCAGGCCAACTACGCTGCGGCGAACGCCTTCCTCGACGTCTTCGCCGCCACCCGCCGTACGGCCGGCCTCCCCGCCACCTCCCTGGCCTGGGGACCCTGGGCGCCTGGGGCCGGTATGACGGCGGAGCTGCCCGAGGCCGACCTGCGCCGCATGGCCCGCGAGGGCATGCAGCCGCTCGCGCCGGAGCGCGGACTCGCGCTCCTGGACGTCGCGCTGGAGCGAGGTGCTGCGCTGGAGCGGGCCGCCGTCCTGCCGATGGAGCTTGACCTCCCCGGCATGCGTCGGCGCGCGGCCGACGAGGTGCCCGCACTGCTGCGGGCCCTGGTCCGGGGTCGCGCCCGCCGCAGAGCCGAAGTGGGCGCCGGGAGCCACGGTCAGGACCTCGGGGCCCGGCTCACCGCGGCGCTGCCGGCCGACCGGGACCGACTCGTCTCGGAGCTGGTCCGAGGCGCGGCGGCCGCCGTCCTCGGCCACGGTTCGGCCGCCGACATCGAGCCGGAGCACACCTTCAAGGAGCTCGGCTTCGACTCCCTGACCTCGGTGGAACTGCGCAACCGAGTCAACGCGGCCACCGGGATGCGGCTCCCCGCCACCCTGATCTTCGACCACCCCACGCCGGCCGCCCTCGTCCGGCACATCACGACCGAGCTGGTCGGCGGCGCCGAGCCCGCGAACGAGGCACCGCTCCCGGCGCCGGTCGCCGTCGGCGACGACCCGGTGGTCATCGTCGGCATGGCGTGCCGTTTCCCGGGTGGGGTCGGTTCGCCGGAGGACCTGTGGCGGCTGGTGCGCGAGGGCGGTGACGCGATGGGCGCGTTCCCGGCCGACCGTGGCTGGGACCTGGATGCCCTCTACGATCCGGAGCCGGGCCGGGCGGGACACACGTACGTCCGTGAGGGCGGTTTCCTCTACGACGCTCCGCTCTTCGACGCCGCGCTGTTCGGTGTCTCGCCGCGTGAGGCGCTGGCGATGGATCCGCAGCAGCGGCTGCTGTTGGAGACGTCGTGGGAGGTGCTCGAGCGGGCCGGGATCGACCCGGCGAGCCTGGGCGGCTCCCGCACCGGCGTCTTCGCCGGCGCCATGGCCCAGGACTACGGCACGTCGCTGCGCGGCACCTCCGACGGCACGGACGGCTACCTCCTGACCGGCAACACCGGTAGCGTCGCCTCCGGTCGGATCGCGTACACCTTCGGTTTCGAGGGTCCGGCGGTGACGGTGGACACGGCGTGTTCGTCGTCGTTGGTCGCGCTGCACCTGGCGGCACAGGCCCTGCGCTCCGGGGAGTGCGACCTCGCCCTGGCCGGCGGAGTGACCGTCATGTCGACACCGGAGACGTTCCTGGAGTTCTCGCGGCAGCGGGGGCTGGCGTCGGACGGCCGGTGCAAGGCGTTCTCGGACGGCGCGGACGGTACGGCGTGGTCGGAGGGTGTGGGGCTGCTGCTGGTGGAGCGGCTGTCGGATGCGCGCCGCAACGGTCATCGCGTCCTTGCCGTGGTCGCCGGGTCCGCGGTGAACCAGGACGGTGCTTCCAACGGTCTGACCGCGCCGAACGGTCCCTCGCAGCAGCGGGTCATCCGGCAGGCGCTCGCCGGTGCCGGACTCGGGCCGGGTGATGTCGACGCCGTCGAGGCGCACGGCACCGGTACCCCGCTCGGTGACCCCATCGAGGCACAGGCCCTGCTGGCCACCTACGGCCAGGAACGCGAACGACCCCTCTTCCTGGGTTCGTTGAAGTCGAACATCGGCCATGCCCAGGCTGCCGCCGGTGTGGGCGGTGTGATCAAGATGGTGATGGCGATGCGGCACGGCGTGCTGCCTCGCTCGCTGCATGTGGAGGAGCCGTCCTCGCACGTGGACTGGACGGCCGGTGACATCGCGCTCCTCACGGAGGAGCGGGCATGGCCCGAGAGTGACCGTCCGCGCCGGGCCGGTGTGTCGTCGTTCGGCATCAGCGGCACCAACGCCCACGTCATCCTCGAAGGAGCCCCCCGGACGGTCCCCGGGGCGATGACGGCCGACGGCGATCTCTCCGGAGAGGCCGGCGGCCGTGGCCGGAGCGTCCTGCTGCCCCTGTCCGCCGCCGAACCCGCGGCGCTGCGCGCACAGGCCGAGCAATTGGCGGAGTTCCTGTCGTCCGACCCGGCACTGTCCGCGCAGGACGTCGGGCTCTCCCTGGCGACGACGCGGTCCGCGCTGGAACACCGCGCGGTCGTGCTCGCCGCGGACCGGGAGCAGGCCCTGAGCGGCCTCCGGGCCGTCGCCCGGCAGGAGACGCCGGGGCATGTCGTCACCGGCACGGCGGCGGCCGGCGGCGGCCGTACCGCGTTCCTCTTCGCGGGCCAGGGCTCACAACGGCTCGGCATGGGGCGGGAGTTGTACGAAACGTTCCCCGTCTTCGCCGACACCTTCGACGCGGTCGACGCAGAACTCCCCTTCGACCTCAAGACGGTCGTGTTCGGCGAGGACCAGGAGACGCTGAACCGGACGGAGTTCGCGCAGCCCGCGCTGTTCGCTCTCGAAGTGGCGCTGTTCCGGTTGCTGGAGTCGTGGGGTGTGCGGCCGGACGTGCTGCTCGGGCATTCCGTGGGCGAGTTGGCCGCCGCGCATGTGGCCGGCGTGTGGTCGCTGGCGGACGCCTGTCGGCTCGTCGCGGCGCGCGGCAGGCTGATGCAGGCCCTTCCCGAGGGTGGGGCGATGGTGTCGCTGCAGGCGTCCGAGGAGGAGGTGCTTCCGCTGCTCGCAGGCCGCGAGGCCAAGGCCGGCATCGCCGCTGTCAACGGTGTCGAGGCGACGGTCGTCGCCGGCACTGCGGAGGCCGTGCAGGAGATCGCCGCACACTTCCGCCCCCACGACCGCAAGGTGACGGCACTGCGGGTCGGCCACGCCTTCCACTCCCCGCTGATGGAGCCCATGCTCGCCGACTTCCGTGCTGTCGCCGAGACCCTCGCCTACCACCGGCCGCGGCTGACGATCGTCTCCGCGCTCACCGGCGACCTCGCCGACCCGGACGACCTGATGTCGCCCGAGTACTGGGTGCGGCACGTCCGGCGCACCGTGCGCTTCGCCGACGGAGTCCGCCGGATCGCGACCGAAAACGTCGCCATCTGGCTGGAGTTGGGCCCCGACGGCACGCTCACCGCGCTGGTGCGCGCCGACGCGGGCGCCGACCCGGCTGTGCAGGCGTTGCACGTGCCCGCGCTGCGCAAGGACCGCGACGAGACCGGCGCCCTGCTCACGGCCGTCGCCGCCCTCCACACTCGCGGCACCGTGCTGCGCTGGCCCGCCCTGTTCGCCGGGACCGGCGCCCACCCGACCGCGCTGCCCACCTATCCCTTCCAGCGGCAGCACTTCTGGCCCTCGGCCCCGGCCGCCGCGGCCGGTGATGCGACCGGACTCGGACTCACCGCGTCCGGGCACCCGCTGCTCGGCGCGGCGGTCACGCTCGCCGAGGGCACGGGCGTCCTGCTCATCGGCCGGCTGTCGCTCGCGGCCCAGCCGTGGCTGCGCGACCACGCCGTCGCGGGCACGGTCCTCTTCCCCGGCACGGGCTTCCTCGGACTCGCGCTGCACGCCGCCCGCCATGTCGGCTGCGCACGTGTCGCCGACCTCACCCTGGAGGCGCCGTTGGTCCTCCCGGAGGACGGCGGTGTCCGCGTCCAGGTCTCCGTCGGCGCGGCCGAGGAGTCGGGACGACGGACCGTGTCGATCCACTCCCAGGCCGACACGCCGGACGCGACCCCCGACAGCTGGGTGCGACACGCCACCGGCGTCCTCGACGACGGCGCGGACGCCACGGACGACCCGCAGGCGAAGGCCGATTGGGCCGACGGCCCCTCCACCGACGGCGACCGCATCCCGCTGGACGGCTTCTACGAGCGTCTCGCGGACGACGGTTACACCTACGGCACCGTCTTCCAAGGCTTGCGAGCCGTCTGGCGGGACGGCGACGACATCCACGCCGACGTCCGGCTGACCGCCGACCAGCAGGCCGAGGCCGCACGGCACGGACTGCACCCCGCCCTGCTGGACGCCGTCCTGCACGCCTGGCTCGCCGCCGGCCGGACCCGTGCCGACGGCACCGGCGCGGTACGGCTGCCGTTCGCCTGGAACGGGGTCACCCTCGCCGCGGTGGGCGCCGCCGCCGTACGGGTCCGTCTCACGCCCGTCGACGAGGACACGCTCGCGCTGACCCTCGTCGACACCGAGGGCCGGCTCGTCGCCCGCGTCGACGCGCTCACCCTGCGGGAGCTCAGCCCCGAGGCCCTGTCCCCGGTGCGAGGCACACGTACGGGAGTCGAGGAGGCACTGTTCCGGCTGGACTGGACCGTGCTGCCCGTGCCCTCCGACGCGCCGGCGGACCACGACGCGCGCTGGGCCGTCGTCGGCCCCCGCATCGACGGGCTCACGGACACCGCGGCCGGACACTACCCCGACCTCGCGGCGCTCGCCGCGGCCGTGGACGCGGGCACCGCGCTGCCGGAGTCGGTGCTCGTCACCTGCGGCAAAGACAGCAGGCACGCGCACACGTCGACTCCCGGCGTCGACGGCACCCCCCTTCCGGCCCACGGCCCGGACACCGACGGGGCCGCCACGGCCGCCGGCCCGGGTGCCACCGAATCCGCGGAGGCCACCGGCTCGGGCACCATCGGAGCCGCCACAGCCCTGAGTTCGGACACCGACGGGGCCGCCACGGTCGCCGGCCCGGGTGCCACCGAATCCGCGGAGGCCACCGGCTCGGGCACCATCGGAGCCGCCGCAGCCCTGAGTTCGGACACCGACGGGGCCGCCACGGTCGCCGGCCCGGGTGCCACCGAATCCGCGGAGGCCACCGGCTCGGGCACCATCGGAGCCGCCACAGCCCCCAGCCCGGACACCACCGAAGCCACCACCGTGGAGACGACCCGGGCCGCCTTGCACGACGCGCTCGCCCTGGTGCAGAGCTGGCTGGCCGACGACCGCTTCGCCCGCGCCCGGCTCGTGCTCGTGACGCGCGGTGCCGTACCCGCAGAGGGCGACCGCGACCCCGTGGACCCGGTCGCCGCCTCCCTGTGGGGACTCCTGCGGTCGGCCCAGTCGGAGCACCCCGGCCGCCTGACCCTGCTCGACCTGCCCCTGCCCGGCGGCCCCGACTCCGGGAGCGCCGGATCCTTCGAAGCCGCCTCGCCCATCCCCGCCGGGGAACAGGGCACGCCCGGCGTGGCGACGGCCGGACTCGTCGCCCTCGCCCTCGCCACCGGCGAACCGCAGCTCGCCGTGCGCGGTGCCGCCGTGTACGTGCCGCGGCTGGCCCCGGCCGGTACGGGGGGCAGCCTGCTGCCGCCGCCCGGCGAGTCCCTGTGGCGGCTGGACGTCACCACGCCCGGCACCCTCGACAGCCTGGCGCTCGTCGCCTGCCCCGAGGTCGGCGGACCGCTCGCTCCGGGCGAGGTGCGGGTGGCGATGCGCGCCACCGGGGTGAACTTCCGCGACGTCCTGGTCTGCCTGGGCATGCTCGACCGCGAGGTGCCCGGCCGTGAGGGCGCCGGTGTGGTTCTGGAGACCGGACCGGGCGTCACCGGACTCGCTGTCGGCGACCGTGTGCTCGGACTGTTCTCCGGCGGATACGGCCCCGTCGCCGTCACCGACCACCGGCTGCTGGCCCGCGTGCCCGGCGACTGGTCCTTCACTCAGGCCGCGGCGGCGCCCATCGTTTTCCTGAGCGCCTATCACGGCCTGGTCGACCTCGCCGGCCTGCGACCCGGCGAGTCCGTACTGATCCACGCCGGCACCGGCGGCGTCGGCATGGCCGCCGTACAGCTCGCCCGGCACCTCGGCGCCGAGGTCTTCGCGACCGCCGCGCCCGCCAAGTGGCCGACGCTGCGCGCGACGGGGCTGGACGACCACCACATTGCCTCCTCGCGTGACGCCGGGTTCGAGGAGAAGTTCCTCGCGGTGACCGGCGGCCGTGGCGTGGACGTCGTCCTCAACTCCCTCGCCCGGGAACTCGTCGACGCCTCCCTGCGACTGATGCCGCGCGGCGGACGGTTCGTCGAGATGGGCAAGACCGACCTGCGCGACCCCGGCGTCGTGGCCGCCGACCACCCCGGCGTGGTCTACCAGGCGTTCGACCTGCGCGACGTCGACCCAGAGCACACCGCGAAGATGCTCGCCGCCGTGCTCGGCCTGTTCGAACAGCGGGCGCTGCGTCCGCTCCCGGTGACCACCTGGGACGTGCGCCGGGCCCCGGAGGCGTTCCGGTACCTCAGCCAGGCCCGGCACACCGGCAAGATCGTGCTCACCGTGCCCGACGTGCCGGTGGACCTCGCCCGCCCGGCCCACCCGGACGGCCCACCCGCCGCACCGGGGGCGGAGCGCACCGGCACCGTCCTGATCACCGGCGGCACCGGAACGCTCGGCGGGCTCCTCGCCCGGCACCTGGTGACCGAACACGGGGTACGGCGCCTGCTGCTCACCAGCCGCAGTGGCCCCGACGCCCCCGGCGCCCGGAAACTCACCGACGAACTGACCGGGCTCGGCGCCGAAGTCACCGTCACCGCCTGCGACATCGCCGACCGCGACGCCCTGGCCCGCCTGCTCGCCGCGATTCCCGAACGGCACCCGCTCACCGCGGTCGTCCACGCGGCCGGCGTCCTCGACGACGGCATCCTCGACGGGCTGACCCCCGAGCGCGTCGACCGCGTGCTGCGGCCCAAGGCGCAGGCCGCGTGGATCCTGCACGAACTCACCCGCCACAGCGACCTGTCGGCGTTCGTCCTGTTCTCCTCCGTGGCCGCCACCTTCGGCAGCCAGGGACAGGCGAACTACGCCGCCGCCAACGCCTTCCTCGACGGCCTCGCCCACCACCGCAGGGCGCAGGGCCTGCCCGCCCTGTCCCTCGCCTGGGGCCTGTGGGACACCGACGCCGGCATGGCGGGCATGCTCGGCGCGGCCGACGTCCGCCGCATCGGCCGCATGGGTCTGGCGCCGCTGCCCGCCGACGAGGGCCTTGCCCTGTTCGACGCGGCGCTCGCCGCCGACCAGGCGCTGCTGCTGCCCACCCGGCTCGACCTGGCGGGCCTCGCCCACCGCGGCAGCGAACCGCCTGCGCTGCTCAAGGCCTTGGCCCGCACCCCCGTGCGACGGGCCGCCGCGCCCGCCGCCACGGCGGCCGACAGCCAGTACGCCACTGCCGACGCGCCCACCGTGCCGTTCACGGAACAGCTGCGGCAGCTGCCCGCGGAAGAACGCGAGCAGGCCGCGCTGGACCTGGTGCGCACCCACACCGCGGCGGTCCTCGGCCACTCCGACCCCGACGCGGTCGCCGCCGACCGGCCGTTCAAGTCGCTCGGCTTCGACTCGCTCACCGCGGTCGAGATGCGCAACCGGCTCGGTACGGCCACCGGACTCACCCTGCGGGCCACACTGATCTTCAGCTACCCGACCCCCGCAGTGCTCGCCCAGCACCTGCTGCAGCAGTGCGCACCGCGGGAGGCGCCCGCGCAGCGGCCCGGCGACCTCCTCCTCGCCGAACTGGACCGGCTGGAAGCCGCCATGGACGCCTCGGCCTCCGTGGACGCCTCGGGCAGCGCCTCCGCCGGCAGCACCCGGGCCGACGACGGACTGAACGACAAGGTGACCGCACGCCTCCGGGAGCTCCTGGCCCGGTGGACCGGCGGCACCGACGGCACGTCCCCCACCGCCGGCACCGGACTCGAGTCCGCGACGGACGACGAGATGTTCGACCTCATCAACAAAGAGCTGGGCATTTCCTGACCCCGACCGAACCCGGACCGCTCAGGATCCGACGTCTGTGGACCCCTCGGGGCTCCTCCTAGGAAGTGGCGACGAATGGCGAGCAACGAAGAGAAGCTGCGGGACTACCTCAAGCTGGTCACGGCCGACCTTCGTCAGACACGCAAGCGTCTGCAGGACATCGAGGACCAGCGGCACGAGCCCGTGGCCATCGTGGCGATGGGCTGCCGCTTCCCCGACGACGCCGACACCCCCGAGGCGATGTGGCGGCTCCTCGCGTCCGGCGCCGACGCGGTCACCCCGTTCCCCACCGACCGCGGCTGGGACCTGGAGGGCCTGTACGACCCGGACCCCGACCGGCCCGGCACCTCCTACGTCCGCGAGGGCGGCTTCCTCCACGAAGCCCCCCTGTTCGACGCCGAGTTCTTCGAGATCTCCCCGCGCGAGGCCCAGGCCATGGACCCGCAGCAGCGGCTCCTGCTGGAGACCTCCTGGGAGACCGTCGAACGCGGCGGGATCGTCCCCGCCTCCCTGCGCGGCTCCCGCACCGGCGTCTTCGTCGGCGCCATCGCCCAGGACTACCTGCCACGCTCACGCTCCGCCCAGGCCGAACTCGGCGGACACCTCCTCACCGGCAGCACCATCAGCGTCGCCTCCGGGCGCATCGCCTACTCCTTCGGCCTGGAGGGCCCCGCGGTCACCGTCGACACCGCCTGCTCCTCCTCCCTGGTCGCGCTCCACCTCGCCGTACGGGCCCTGCGCGCCGGCGAGTGCGACCTCGCCCTCGGCGGCGGGGTGACCGTGTTGTCCGGCCCCGAGATGTTCGTAGACTTCGGCCGGCAGCGGGCCCTCGCAGCCGACGGCCGCTGCAAGCCCTTCTCCGCGGGCGCCAACGGCTTCGGCCCCGCCGAGGGCGTCGGCATGCTCCTGCTGGAACGTCTCTCCGACGCCCGCCGCCACGGCCACCCGGTCCTCGCCGTGATCCGTGGCAGCGCCGTCAACCAGGACGGCGCCTCCAACGGCCTCACCGCGCCCAACGGCCCCGCCCAGGAACGCGTCATCCGCGCCGCCCTCGCCGACGCCGCGCTCAGCCCCGCCGACGTCGACGCCATCGAGGCCCACGGCACCGGCACCCCGCTCGGCGACCCCATCGAGGCCGAGGCCCTCCTCGCCACCTACGGCCAGGACCGCGAACGCCCCTTGTGGCTCGGCTCCGTGAAGTCCAACATCGGCCACACCCAGGCCGCTGCCGGCGTCGCCGGCATCATCAAGATGGTCCTGGCCATGCACCACGGGCTGCTGCCCCGCACCCTGCACGCCGACGAGCCGTCCCCGCACATCGACTGGACCGCCGCCGACCTGCGCCTGCTCACCACGGCCCAGCCCTGGCCGCACCAGGACGACCACCCCCGCCGCGCGGCCGTCTCCTCCTTCGGCATCAGCGGCACCAACGCCCACCTGATCCTGGAGGAAGCACCCGCTGCCGCCCCGCAGGAGCAGGACGAGTCGACGGCCACCGGGGTCCCGACGACCGGGGGCACGACTGCCGGATCCGCGGCGATGGACGGACCCGTCACCGCTGCGCCGACCGGCCGTACGCGTCCCGCCGCTCCCGACGCGCCGCTCCCCTGGGTGCTTTCCGCCCGCAGCCGCGCCGCCCTCACGGCGCAGGCCGTCCGGCTGCTCGCCCACCTCGACGCCCACCCCGGCCAGGACCCGGCTCGCGTCGGCCACGCCCTCGCCACCACCCGCAGCACCTTCGAGCACCGCGCCGTTCTCACGAGCCGCACCCACGACGATCTCCACGCCGCCCTCACCGCGCTCGCCTCCGACACACCCCACCCGCACACCGTCACCGGCAGCATCCGCCCCGGCGGCCGCCTCGCCGTCCTCTTCACCGGCCAGGGCTCGCAACGGCTCGGCATGGGTGGCGAGTTGTACGTCACGTACCCGGTGTACGCGGACGCGTTCGATGCGGTCGACGCGGAACTCCCCTTCGACTTGAAGGCGGTCGTCTTCGGTGAGGACGC
>NZ_JCAJZW010000085.1:0-13588 GCF_059510455.1 Streptomyces sp. NTD91 | reverse complement strand
GTACTGGATGTACGTGGGTTTGTGCCCGGTGCGGCGAGTGGGGGCACCTCCCATGCCCTTGAGGCGGTGGGGGAGCGTGCCGGGCGTCGCGACGGGGCGAACGTCGCCTGTTGCGGCACTAGATACGGCCCGGACACACGTTGGTGGGACAGCCCGTCCAAGACCGTCCCACCATGCCAGACCCACGCTACGCTCCCCAGCTCTGACTGACTCACCGCCACCACACCATGCCCGCTTTGGCGCTGCCATGCTGGGCCGTGGCGGACGACGTTCAGCGGGAATACTCCGCGAGCTCAAATTTCCATCTGCCGATGGAGTCACAGTGCAGGCACCGTATTTCGGTCCAAGCCTGGTCAAGAATGAGGTGCTTGCGTCGTCCACGTTCGGCGGGTGTCTCTGCCCGTTCGGCGGCGATCCGCCGAGCCTGTTGCCGGGTCCCTGGCGTTGTCGACCAGGTAGAAGCACCGAATTATACGATCCGGGGCAACGTGGTAGCGGAATCCGATCAACCAGATGACGGTGTCAACCATTGTCGGCTCATCGGCTTCAACGAGGGGATGCGTGAATGGCATTTCATGTCAGCGACTCTCCTGGCCGACTGCCAGCCACGCTGAAAGCCAGGGCTCCAGTCCGTCTGTGAATGTTTGGCCTGGCTCATACTTCGGAGAGTCGAGATCGGTGGTGGCGCACTCCGGGATGCGCGTGTGACAAGACGAGGAAGGTTGGGACTCAGCTGGCGTAGAGCTCAGGGCACTGTCAGTACCGCTCATCGTGCAAAACACCGCCGGTTTCTATCAGGAGCTAAATACCAACACCATCAGTGTTCGCTGTGCATCGCGTAATCTAGTGAGCGGTCCTTGCGCAGTCAGCATCAAGTGGTGAGCTGGGCTTTCTGCCTGGTGTGCCGCGTCGAGTTCGCGCAGCACGCGGTAGGCATGGATGAGGAGCTTGCGGCCTCACCGCGAGCTGGTGGCGCTCGTCCAGCCTCAATGACGGGGGCGGGGTTCTGGCCACGATGAGACTCCCTCTCCTCCGCATGGGACCGGGCAGTGACCAGGTCTACACGCCGGCGCACGTGCGCTGGCACAATCAGCGGGTTCAATGCGGCCGGCGAAGCGATGATCTTGCGCCGTGGCGACTGGAAGCGGTGGACTCGCGCCGATGTTCCGTGGACGTTCGATGCGCTGGCGCGGCGCGGGTCCTGCGTGGCGAGGCCGGCGGGGCAGGTGTTGGTGTGGCAGATATGCGCTGGATGCGTTCGACGGCGAGGGGTGGAGCGCTGGGCGGCTTGTGGCGCTGCCGGTTGCTCGGGCTGTGATGCTGGGGTGGGGAGTTCGCGTTGACGGGCACCCCGGGTCAGTCGACGTGTCCGAACTCCGTGAGCTGGTCCCAGACCCAGGGGTAGAAGCGGTCGAAGCGGTCGAAGCGGTCGAAGCGGTCGAAGCGGTCGAAGCGGTCGAAGCGGTCGTAGGCGTAGCGGCCGCAGTGCCCGTCCGAGGGCTTCCCGTGGTGGCGGTAGCCCTCACTCCTGACTCCGCCGTACCCGCCGTGGTTCCAGCCGGTGGCTCCCGTCCCCGCAACCACACCTGATTGGGCGGGGGTGGGCGTGTCCGCCGGGAAGGCGGCCGCACTCGCCGAACCGCTGGAAGCGAAGAGAGCACCTGCGGCGACTGCAAGAGACGCAGTCGCGATCCCGATGCGATGTGCGAGCTTTTCCATGATCATTTCTCCTTGTTTTATCGATCGCTAACAGGAATCACTATGGATCGGAAAAGGGCGGGGAGCATCGCACGATCGAGTGATTGGTCGGCGTGCGACTCGCCGCCCTTCTCCGAGGCGTCCCTTTCGGGCTTGACCGCAGAAAGATCGACTCAGGCAGATCCCTGTGCGCGCCGTCGAATGTCTCGTCGCCAACGCACGGTCACCAGCAAGGAGGAGTTACTCGCGACAGGGGAGGGAACGGTCGGACCGATCACCAGATCATGTGATGCGTCTCAGTTCCTTGCCGTGCCATTCTGGCCAGGCAGAAAACCAGTAGCCACGGTCCCCTCGCCCGCGCGGATGTCGGGTGTGTCCGGCAGCTCTTGCGGGACTGAAGTGCGGGCGACGGCCAGCTCGCTGTCCGTGCCGTCTAGGACTTCGAGTCGCCGGTAGGAACCGAGCCCTCCGCACGAATGAACGGGCGCAGATGAGCGATCAGACGAAAGTGATGGTCCTGGGAGTGATCGCACTCGTCCTCGGTGTCAGCCTTGTTCTCGTACTGCAGCATGCCTGTACGCACTGATGGACGGCGCTCCCGAGGCTCGCCCGGGCCTTCCTGAGGGGACGCCTTGGGCGTACGCCGTATTCGCCCCCTTCTATTTGCGTGCGGCAGGGACTGGTTGGGGGCCGCCCGGATCCGCCGGGAGCTGGCCGGACACGGAATCGCGGTCCTCAATGCGAATCTCGCCGGCATCGAGGAGCCCGGGGCGACTTCGCCGGCAGCAGGTTCAGCTCCGACGATCTCCTGCGCGCGGCCGACCGCCTGCGTGAGCACTTGGCGGCACCATCGACTGTCGTGCGTCCCGCCACCCTGTAGGCCGCACCTTGGACCGCGGCATCAGCGGCTTTGCGATCCCCAATAGACCGTCCGGCGCAACCCGACTCACCCCGCTCCATGCACAGCCCGACGACCGTCTCACCACACAGGGCACCGCCTTAGCTTCGCTTCCGCCTCAACTCAGCGGTACCCCGGGCGGTGTTCGGCGCGGGCCACCAGGCTGCGTTCGAGATCGGGGTCGCCGGTGAGCCGGTGAGTCGAGGAACCACGTCGGTGACCACGGAAACCTCGCCCCTCTCGATCGCCTGATACCACGAGATCCAGGTCTCGATCTGTTCCCCGCTCATGCCCAGTCGCCATCGCCGCGCGAAGGCTTCCTCGAGGGTCTCGGGTTCGTAGCGGTAGGGCAGACCGGTGGCCGCGGCGATCCGGGTGACAGCTTCGTCGAGAGTCAGGGCCTCGGGCCCGGTGATCTCCAGGGTCGCCCCGTCGTGCTCGGAGCGGGGACCGTCCTCGATGGCGACGGCCGTGATCACGTCGGCGATGTCCTCGTGGGTGACGAAGGCGGCCCGGCCTGTCGGCGCAGGGCCGCTTACGACAAGTTCCTCGTTGGCGAGGGCGGCAGGCGTCGCCGCGTAGAAGCCCGCCCGGAGCACTGTGTGGCGGATCCCGGTTCCTGCCAGGAACTGTTCCGTCAGCCACTGGTCACGGGCGTTGAGGTAGGTGGCGGTGGGCGCCGCGCTGACGAGGGACACATACAGGACCCGGCCCACGCCGACCGCGATCGCGGCCTCGACCGCGGTGGCGTGTTCTTCCAGCCGGCGACCCGTACGGTGTCCGGAGACCAGGATGAGGGTCGACGCGCCCTCGAGCGCCCTGCGCATGTCTGCGGCGTCGGCGTAGGCGGCCGGACCGCGTCGCTGGGCGCCTGGCAGTTCGGGCATGCGGTCGGGACTACGTCCGACGAGGAGTTGCGGGACGCCGTGGTCGGCGAGTCGGGCCGCGATCCGGCTGCCGAGCGCACCGGTCACCCCGGTGACCGCCACCGTGGCGTGATTCTTGTCAGACATGTGTTTCCCTCCAGCCCGGGCCGCTGCCGATCCCGGCGTTCTTGTTTTCCGCTTGCGTCCAGTAAAGAGAGCGATGGTTTCGGCCGCATCCTCCGGCCGTGCGACGGCGCCGGGGGCCACCGCCACGCGGCGCGGCGACTTCCCGGGAGACCAAGATCGTCGCGGTGTGTATCGAGCAGGGCACATCGACCTCGTCGGTCCCGGCTGGCCCCATCCGTGTGGTCTCAGGATCCGTGTCTCGCGTGTCCGAGGTCGAGGCGCTGAGCGCCCGCGCGGACTGACGTGCCGTTGCGCCGGTCGTGCAGGGTGAAGTCGGCCCGGACGGCCACCCCGGACTGCAGCAGCTTCTGGTGGACGAGGGGGTCCCGGCCGGGGTGCGAGACGACGACGCTGATGTATCCCTCGGGCAGTCCGGTCACGGCGTACTCGCCGCGCGCGTTCGTCGTGGTCCGCACCAACTGCCGGCCACCGGAGTCCATGACGGTCACCGCGGCATGGCGGACGGGCTGCTGTTCGCCGTCGTAGACGGTGCCCTCCAGCATCGGCAACGGCTCGCCGAAGTGGTGGGGGTGGACCGGTAGCGCGGTGGGTGTGGGCGTCTCCAGGGAGGGGTCCTCCACCGGCGGTTCCGGTACGTCCTCCTGCTCGTCCTCCGCCCCCCGTCGTACGGTCGTGCGGTGGTGCCGCCACGCGTCGAGGGCCATCAGCGCCACACCCGCCGTGATCCACGCGCACAGGACGAGGACCGGCCTGAGCACCCCCGCGTTGTCGAAGTACAGGACTCCCCGCAGGCCGTCGACCGCGTTGCCCAGCGGCATGACGGCGTGCAGGGCCTGGAAGAACGCCGGCAGCAGCTGGACGGGGACCAGGCCGCTGGAGGGAACGCTCAGCACGACGTACAGGCCCAGACCCGCCAGGGGGAAGAAGTGCTTGACGAAGGGCGCCATGCCGAGGGAGAACGTGGCCACGGCCGTGGTGAGCAGGAAGGCGATCGCCAGGGCCGAGGGGTCGTTGGGGAAGAAGCCCAGTCCCACGCCGACCAGGAAACCCACGGCGCTGAAGAGGCCGGCGGCGCCCGCGACCGTGATGAGCTTGTTGCGCCGGTTGAAGGTCACCGCCCGCAGCAGGGTCGTGGCGAGTATGTAGCCGGGGACGTTCCAGGCGATCCCGAAGTAGACCAGGGTCGCGCCGGACCCGTCCTTGCTGACCGTGGGGGCTACGTCCGTGACGGTGAGCTTCTGGTGGTTGTGCGCCGCGAGCTGGGTGAAGCCCTTGGTCAGCGCCTGCTCGAGGGACGCGCCGTTGGCCTTGGCCACGTAGAGCACGGCATGTCTGCCCGTGGCGGCGAAGCCTGCCGCGGCGTCCCGGTCCAGCACCGCCCGGCGGGCTGCCCGGGCGTCCGGGACGGCGGTGACGTCGAACCCGCCGGGATGCTGCCGCTGCAGTGCGGTCTCGACCCTGTATTCCACCGCGGGATCGGCGATCACGAGCTTGGCGTGGTGGGGCTGTGGCTGGTGGAAGGCCATGGGGAAGCTGAACAGCAGGCCGAGGAAGAGCACTGCCGGGATCGTGAGGGTCTCGACGAGGACTCTGGCCACGGATATGCCCCGGGGACGCGCGATCCGGTGTTTCACAGGACCACCCCCTGGCCGCCACGGCGGGCCATGCCGCAGAGACCGCGGCACACTCGGCCGACCGGATCCCCGGTCACCACTTGGCCGCCTCTCCGGTACCGGTGGTCCCTCACTGTTCGCGATCCAACCAGTTTCACGGCGCCTCCCTCGGCTGTGCCGCGCCTGACCGTCGCCATGGCGCCACCTCGATTAACGTACCGATCGGCACATTTACGTCTGCTGGACCTTACGCGTACCGGTCGGTACAGTCAAAGCGTGCCTCGCCCCGTCAACGCCGAGAAGCGCGCCGAGCTGCTGAAGCAGGTGGTGAACCACCTCCAGCACCACGGCGTCGCGCAGATGTCGCTGAGTCCGCTCGCCGAGTCGATCGGCACCACCAAGCGCATGCTTCTGTACTACTTCGGCAGCCGTGAGAACCTGCTGGCCCAGGCGCTGGCCGCTTGCCGTCCCGACGCGCACGCGATGTTCGACGACGTCCGCGACAGCGCGGGGCTGCGCAAGGCGGCTCATGCCCTGTGGGAGGCGATGACCGTCGGGGAGCAGTCCGGGCCGGTCCGCATGCTGCTGCAGCTGCTCAGCCTGGCCGCCACCGATCCCGAGCAGTACGGCGACATCGCGGCCGAGACCGTCGAGGTCATGATCGGCCCCATCGCCGCGGCTTACGTCCGGCTGGGTCACCCGCCACAGCAGGCTCGGACAGCGGCCACGCTCCTCGTCTCCGGCCTGCGCGGTCTGTGCCAGGACCGCTTGGTGACCCATGACGTCGCCCGCACCGACGCGGCCGCCCGCCGCCTCATCAGGGACGCGGTCACGACGGCCGACTGAGCCTGCGCCCCCGACCACTTCGGGGTCTCGGTGTCACCCCGGCACTCGCGAAGCAGGGCTGGCAGTCCGGTCCTGCGGGTTACTCCATGGATGGCGCCCCGCTTGATGGCGCAGCCGATCAAGACCAGGGCGTACGACCTGCAGATCACCGCCTTGGCTGTGTGGTGGCATCGTCCGGTGGTCGGGAGCCACTTCGAGCCGAGTTGCATGTACACGGAGAGGTACATGCCGTTGCAGTAAGTTCATGACAGTGTCCACGGACGAGGGTTCGCACTGCCCGCGGCGCACACACCAAGGCGGGTGAGTATCGCGCCGGATCCCCGATGCACCCATCGCAGCCACTCTCGGAAGAGAGAGGTACGACCTGAGGAGATCCGGGTGCCGGTCTTTTCCCGGGCGGCTCAAGCTCCCTCCTGCAATGCCTTCCTGAGGGCGGCAGCTCGAGCAAATCGCACGTCGCGTGGTGCTTCACGCACTGCCGGGTCCGGCATCCGAAACCCGTCGTCATCGAACCGGGGGACGACATGAACGTGCACGTGATGAAGCATTTGACCTGGGATGTGGTTGTTCTGCGTCACCGTGCTCCCGACAGCCCCATAGGCGTCCTTCACCGCCGAGGTCACTCTTGCTGTCACCTCGAAGATCTCATGCAGGAGATCAGTTGGTACGTCATGCAGGTCGGTCACGTGCGGCACAGGCAGGACAAGGGCGTGACCAGGCACCAGCACGACCGTGGCGGCGTCGGGGTAGTCCACGGTCAGCAGGTGCTCGACCTCGTGTGCCCAGTCGACCCTGGTCCGGCGGGGCCGGGCGTCCACGCGCCGCCATCCGCGCAGTGGCTCGGCCCAGCAGAAGATCGAGCAGGTCCCCGAGCGGACGTACTCGTTGTCCTTCGCCGGTCACGCCCCGGCCGCGCGGGAAGCGGATCGCGGACGTGGCCGAGCAGCTGGTACGGCTTCTCGTCCATGCACACCACCGGGCGGGCGGGGTCGAGGGGGCGGCGGTAGACCGCGAGGACGTCCTCCATCGCCGCGGCGAAGGCCGCATTCGCAGCGGGCGGGATGGTCCAGCACTTCTTCACGTGAGGACGCAGTTCCGTTTTTTTAACACCCGGCCGATCGTGGAGTGGTCCAGATCCGGGATGTCCTCGATCAGCGCGACATGTTTCTCCAGCAGTCGCAGCGACCACCGGGCATGTCCCTCGGGCGGCGTCGAGCAGGCGAGCGCGATCAGCCTCGCCTCGACCTCGCCGGTCACCGGGGAGGGCACCGGCGGGCATGCGCGTTCCTTCCGGCCGACCGTGGCCCACACATCGCCGCCGGTCTCCGCGTACCGCTTCGAGATCAGGCGGACCGACTCGCACGAGACCCCGACCCGGTCCGCGATCACCGCCCGCGGATCGACCTCGCCGACCGACGTGTCCGACGCGAGCAGCACCCGTGCCCGCCTGATCATCGACGCGCTGCGGACCCCCGTCGTCGTCACGCGCACCAACGCCAGACGACCCAGCAGGTCTGTCCGGAGCCGAACCCAAGCTACAGCGGCAGCAGTTGCCAGCTGATGTCGTTGTAGAGCACGCACAGGATGCTCTGCAGGCACAACCGGTCATCCACGGGCTTCGGACCGGGTGCCTTCTTGGGCCCGGACGGCAGCGACGGCTCGATCAGCGTCCACAAGTCGTCGTCCACGATCCACAGTCGGTTCCCCACACCCCGCGAACGGCGGAAAGCTCCTACAAGTCACGCCTCGCCAGCGCACGTCCACAAGATCGTGTGACGAGCTCTTAGCTGAACCACAGGAACTCGAAAGAGTCCTCTCAGGCAGTCTCGACAGGGTGTGCACCATGTCCACGATTTCGCCCAAGGGGCGCACCGACATAGTGAGGCCGGACGGGACCCCTGTTCGGGTGCTCGTGGTGGATGATGATCCGCCCATGCTCGAGTTGCTTACCACCGCTTTGGGATACGAGGGCTGGACAATCCGCGGTGCACAGGACGGGCAGGGCGCGATCAAGGCTGCACGGGACTTCCGGCCAGGCGCGGCGGTGCCGGACGTGAAGCTGCCCGACACGGACGGACCGGACGTGCTGACGCCGCTCCGCGGCGAGCTGCCCGAGGTGCTGATTCTGCTGCTCAGCTCCACGAGCCAAGAGGACCCCGAGGAGCGCCTCGCTGGGCTGGTGGCCAGTAGCGACGGTTACATCACTTGGCCTTTCAGCCCGGAGAAAGTCGTCGCTCGCCTTGGCGAATTGATGCGGCAGGCTGGGGTCGTCGACCCGTGTCACGACTCCGTACTCGTCGTAGGGGACCTCGCTCTGAACGAGGACAGCCATGTGGCCACCCGCGGCGGCGACCGCATCCACTTGACGTCCACTGAGTTCGAGCTGCTCCGCTTCCTCATGCGTCATGCAGAGGAGGTGCTCAGCGAGGCGCTGATCCTCGGCAGTGTGTGGGCCTACGACTTCCACAGTCAGGCAAATTTGGTGAAACGTTATATTTCGTACCTGCGGCGCAAGCTTGACACCGGGCGCGAGCCGATGATTCACGCGCGGGACGGTGACGGCTTCCTGATCACTTCGGCTGCACGCTCATGAGCAGGCAGCGTGGAGTGCGGACAACGCGAACAGGACGTCCTCGAACGCTGCGGACCCGGCTCGTACTGGCATCAGTAGCGCTGATAGCAGTCGTCTGCGCGGTGATCGGCACTGTAACCACGCTGGCTCTCCGGTCACATCTGTACGGGCAGCTCAACGATCAACTCAAGGAAGTTGCTGCACGGGCTTCCGGCATGCCGATGCCACCTGGGGCAACGACTCACGGCCACGGTCCTGGCGGTGGGCCCGGAGATCCGGATCAGAAAATCGGACTGGCCCGGTTTGTCACCGGACCGCAGCCGAACGGCACCATCGCCGCAAGGCTCCAGAACGGCTCCATCACCGAAGCAAAGGTCGGCCACAAGGCCAAGGACGACAACGGTATCCCCTGGATAAATGCCGAGTCGCTGAACACCAGGCAGATCGCAAGACTGAGCACTTTGCCACGTGACCACTCCATGCACGTCACCGACATTCCCGGTCTCGGCACATACAGCGTCATGTACACCACGGGGCCGAAGGGGACCTACTACGTGGCCATTCCGACCACGGACGCCGACAACACGATCAACACTCTCATCCTCGCCGAAGTAAGCGTCACCGCCGCTGGCCTGATCGCCGCGTCCCTGGCTGGCACCGTCATCGTCGGCATCGCCACCCGCCCGCTGCGCAGGGTCGCAGCCACTGCCACCCGCGTCTCCGAACTCCCTCTGCATTCAGGCGAGGTCAACCTCAACGAACGCGTCCCGCAGTCCGAGTGCGACCCACACAGTGAGGTCGGCCAGGTCGGCGTCGCACTCAACCGGATGCTCGACCACGTACACGGCGCCCTTCACGCCCGCCAGGAGAGCGAGATGCGAGTCCGACAATTCGTCGCGGACGCCAGCCATGAACTACGCACCCCGCTGACGTCCATCCGCGGTTACGCCGAACTCACCCGTCGGGCTGCGGAACCGACCGGGCCGAACACCCGGCACGCACTGACACGCATCGAGTCCGAGGCAGGGCGCATGAGCCTGCTCGTCGAGGACCTGCTGCTGCTCGCCCGCCTGGACGCCGGCCGACCACTGCAATTCGAACCCACTGACCTGGTGCCACTGACCATCGATGCTGTCAGCGATGCCCGCGCAGCCGGAACGAACCACATCTGGCGACTCGAACTCACCGACGAACCCGCACCGGTGTCGGCCGACGCCACCCGGCTCCAGCAGATACTGGTCAATCTGCTCGCCAACGCCTGCAACCACACACCGTCCGGCACAACCGTCACCGCCCGAGTACGCCGGGACAACCAATGGCTATGCCTCGACATCGAGGACAACGGACCGGGCATCCCACCCGACCTGCTCCCGCACGTTTTCGAGCGATTCGCGCGAGGCGACTCAGCGCGCTCCAGGACCACCGGCTCGACCGGCCTTGGACTCGCCATCGTGCAGGCCGTGGCGACCGCGCACAGCGGTGCAGTCACTGTCGACAGCGTGCCCGGACGGACAGTGTTCACCGTCTATCTGCCCGTGCTCCCGTCCGCCGCCGCGCCGCCGACACCTGCAATCGACTCACACTCGCAGGCAGGTCCGGGTCTGTACGGTCTTCGGTGTAACTCCCGATCATGGAAGTAGCACCTGATGAGCGACGTGACTGTCTCTGCCGAGGCGGTTGAAGAGCGCTCTGGTGAGGGCCGTGACGATGTGACGGGCGGCGAAGACCGCCACGGCGAGTACGAGGGTGAGGCGTTGGGGCAGGCGCAGGGTGGCCAGGCCCATCGTCGGCCCGCCGACGATCAGGCCGACGGCCGTGACGAGCAGCCCTGCGTGGGAGACACTGGCGCCGAGGGGGCGATGTCCGGGAGGAGTCCGGTGATGTCGGGGAGGACAACGAGGGTGGCGCCGCTGTGCCGGCCTCGCTCAAGCGTGGACTGCGCTCAGCCGGCAGGTGTGCCGATCTTGTCCTGTTCGAGTGCGGTGCAGAGTTGTCGCAGTGCCTGCGCTGTGGCGTGCAGCTGCGCGGGGTCGAGGATCGCTTGGATGAGTCCGTTGACGGTCGCGAACGTGTTCTCCGCGTCGGTGACAAGCTCGGTGCCGGCGTCGGTGAGTTCGAGCAGTGAGGAGCGGCGGTCTGCGGGGTTGGGGATGCGCCTGACCCATCCATGGCCTTCGAGGCGGTCTATCCCCTTGCTGGTCGCCCCGATGCCGACGGCGAAGAACGCCGCGAGGTCGCCGACGCGGGCGCCCGGGTGATCGCGCAGATAGTGGAGGAACTCGAACTGTGATGCCGCGATCCCGTGGCGGCTGCGCAGCTGATCGTTGAGCGCGTTGTACAGGCGTGTCTCGCACCGCACCAGATCGCTGAAGAAAGTCGCAGTCGCCCCGGCGCCGCCTTTAGATGCCGCGGCATATACATTACCTTCCACGGCATATAGTTTAGCGGCATGCACCTGAAGGGGCACACCTATGAGCAGGGCACAACGCGCGACGGTTGACGTGATGCTGCGGCGGGGCCGGCAGGGCTTCCGCCCACTGCCCGTCGAGCAGATGCGCAGCGATTTTGCGGCGCTGATGGCGCTGTTCCCGGTCCCGGAGGTACGCACGTCCGACACCGTGCTCGGCGAGCGGCCCGTGGTACTGGTCGAACCGGAAGGCGAGACACGTGCGGGCACCATCCTGTACTTCCACGGCGGCTCGTTCTCCCTCGGATCACCGCGGACGGCGATGGGGCTGACCGCCAGCCTGGTCACCCGCACCGGATTCCGTGCGCTGTCGCTCGACTACCGGCTCGCGCCCGAACACCCGTTCCCCGCCGCGATCGAGGACTGCCTCGCCGCGTACCGGGCGCTGCTCGACGACGCGGTCAACCCGGAATCCATCGCGTTCGCCGGAGACTCGGCCGGTGGTGGCCTGACCATAACGACCACGCTCGCCGCCAAAAAGGCCGGACTGCCCATGCCCGGCGCCGTCGTCGCGTTCTCACCCGGCCTCGACCACACCCGCTCAGGCGCCAGCATGGACACCAAGGCCGGAATCGACCCCTTCTTCACCCGCGAGGGCATGGCCCACACCGGCGACATGTACCTCGGCGGGCAGGACCCGAACCAGGAACTGCTCGCGCCGGCCGTCCTGGCCGACCTGACCGGCTTCCCGCCCCTACTGCTGCAGGTCGGCACGAACGAACTGCTGCTCGACGACTCGGTGCGCCTCGCCGAACGAGCCCGGGACGCCGAGGTCGACGTGATCCTGGACGTCACGGCCAAAGTACCGCACGTGTTCCAGTCCTTCATCGGCCAACTCGACGAAGCCGACCAAGCCCTCGACCGCGCCGCCCTGTTCGTCACCCAGCACCTCAGCGCCTGAGGGAGAACCCCAGAGGACGACAGGGCGGCCAGAGGCACGCTCTCCTGCGGCCGTCAGGGCGATGTCGACCACGGCAGCGACCTGGCCAGGCCCAGGAGCTACGCCGCCCGCCCCACCCTCGACTGCGCTACGTCCAGCGCATGCGGGTCTGTCAAACGAACGGCTCTGTTCCGTAGTCGGTGGTGACGGCAGGCGACGGGCATCGTTGATGTCATACGCGTGATGTCAACTCCCTTGTGGCAACGGTGTTTTCAGGGCTGTCGGCGCTGGTCATCGATGATGTGGCGGACGATGGTGAGGTGATCCGGGTCTTGGCCCGGACCCGGGATGTTCCCGTTCCCTGCCCGATGTGCGGGGTGCTGACGGGGAAGGTGCACGGATACCATGGCCGGACGGTGGGGGATGTGCCGGTGGATGGCCGCCGCGTCGTGATATGTCTACGGATTCGGCGCCTGGTCTGTCCGGTTCTGGGCTGTCGACGGCAGACCTTCCGCGAGCAAGTCCCCCGCCTGCAACGTCGCACCACGCGTCTGACCAGCCAGGTCTCGGGAGTGGTCAAGGAGTTATGCGGCCGGGCGGCCGCTCGGCTCACGTCCCTGCTGGCAGTTCCGGTCTCCCGTGCAACTGCTCTGCGTCTGCTGCGGCGTATCCCCATCCCGACGGTCACAGTCCCGCGGGTGATCGGGGTCGACGACTTTGCCCCGCGTCGGCGCCACCGCTATGCGACGATCGTCATCGACGCCGAAACGGGCCGGCGCGTCGACGTGCTGCCCGACCGCGAGGCCGCCACATCGACCGCCTGGTTGCGCTCTCGTCCTGAGGTCTAGGGCCTGTGTGAGGTCGTGATCAGTGAGTCGCCTTCCGTAGGTCGTTGATCCAGATCATTGAGGCACGGAGGTGGAGGCCGGCGAGGTAGCTCTCGGGCGACTTGTCGTATCGAGTGGCGATGCCCCGCCATGCCTTTAACTTGTTGATGAGCCGCTCGACTGTGTTTCTCTCCTTGTAGAGGCCGGTGTCGTGGCTGACGGGCCGGCCGCCCCCGGAGCCCTTCCTCTTCCGGTTGGCGGCCTGGTCCTTCTTCTCCGGGATGACTGCTTTGATGCTGCGTTTTCGCAGGTAAGAGCGGTTGGCGCGGGACGAGTAGGCCTTGTCCGCGGCGACAGCGCCGGGCCGGGTTCGAGGCCGGCCGGCAGGCAGACGGACCCGTATCTTCTGCAGCACGGGGACGAACTGCGGGCTGTCGGCGGCCTGTCCTGCGGTCAGTACGAGTGACAGCGAACGGCACTTGCGGTCTGCTGCGAGATGAATCTCGCTCGTCAGTCCGCCGCGGGATCTGCCGAGCAGGGCTTGGTTCAAGCGGAGCTTGCGCCGTCGCCTGATGCGCCGTCGCTCTTCCTGCTCGGGGTCGTCCCTGCCGTCCTGTCCGTTCTGTTCCGGCGGGCCGCCCCTTTTTGCCGGGCCCGCTCCTGAAAGTCAGCATTGGGTCAGCATTCGTCCGGCCAAAGCGGCCTTAAGATGCCCACACGTTGGAAACGCGAACGCCCTTGGAGGTGTCCGTGCGGCAGCATCCGATGGCCTAG
>NZ_JCAJZW010000084.1:0-13857 GCF_059510455.1 Streptomyces sp. NTD91 | reverse complement strand
TGAGTCGGGCGGCCAGAGCAAGATCTTCAGCGGTCTCCTAGGGACGATCGCCGCGGCGCGTCCTGCGCCCGCGGTGGACGCTGTGGATCAGGGAGGCGACCGTGTTGATGGCCCAGATGCTCGCCAGCGACAAAGCGATGAGGAGAGTGATCAGCGCTGCGACCATCAGGGTGATGAGGACAGCGCCCTGGGCCCGCTCCGCCACCCGAAGCAGCGAACTCGGGTGCGCCCCCACCGCTCCGACGACCGGCACCGAAACGGCGGTCAGCAGAATCGGGGCGAGTCGCGGACGCTCGTCACTCTCCGGCACAAGCACTCATTGTGCAGTTCTTCACGAGCGATGGCGATGGTCCGGCCCGGCGTGGGCCTCTTCAGCGTCCCGACGAAACGGGCGAAGGCCTCGGCCGGGAAGGTGTGGGTGGCTCCGGCGGGGCCTTGGAGTCGCGGACGGCAATGCTCGGACAAGGCCGGGAACTGGGCCGGGCCGAGGCCGAGACGGTCCTGCACATCCTGGAGTGGCGCGAGTTCGCCGTTCCCGATGGCGTACGGGAGCAGGTCCCATCGTGCCCGGACCTCGGTCAGCCGGAGGCATGGGCGCAGCGGGCCGTGCACCTCACGGACGCGGCGGAGTTGTCCCGCACGGAGTGAGAGGCGGGCCGGGCCGCGTCAAGGCAGGGCGAGGACGCAGAACTCATGGCCCTCCGGGTCGGTCAGGCAGGTCCAGGGGACGTCGCCCTGGCCGAGGTCGAGGTCGGTGGCGCCGAGGGCGCGCAGCCGGGTCACCTCCACCGCCCTGTCGTCGCCGGGGTACGGCAGCAGGTCGAGATGGACGCGGTCCGGTGTGGTTTTCGCGCCGGGCGTGCGGAGGAACTCCAGGTACGGGCCGACACCCTTGGCGTTGCGCAGCACCGCACGGTCGTCGGTCACCTCGTGCAGGGTCCAGTCGATCGTTTCGCCCCAGAACCGGGCCATGGCCCGCGGATCCGCGCAGTCGACCACCACCGCGGCGATCGGACCGGTGTCCCGGTAGACCTCCCGGGGCTCCAGCACGCAGAACTCGTTCCCCTCGGGGTCGGCGAGAACCGTCCACGGCACTTCGCCCTGGCCGACGTCGGCGGGCGTCGCGCCGAGAGCCTGCAGACGTGCGACCAGCTCCGCCTGATGGGACACGGAGGTGGTGGCGAGGTCGAGGTGCACACGGTTCTTGGCCGCCGTCCTGGGTTCCGGGACGGGAACGACGTCGACGCAGACGAACACCGGGTCCGGCCAGACGGGGCCGCCGCCCGGTCCGACGTAGGTGGTCACGCCGGGGTGACAGGCGCTCCAGCCGAGCGCCTCCGCCCAGAACCGGCCGACCGCCGGGGCGTCCAGGGCCTTGATGTTCACCATCACGGGGCGCAGCGCCATGCCGACGATCCTATGCACCCGTTCGGCGCCGGCATCCGCGCACCAGGGGGACGGTGTGAGCCCCGGCGCGCCGAGGGGCGGTTCTCTCAGCTCACGTCGGACGGGTCCCGCCCCGCGTCATGCCGCCGCCCACCCGGATGTCGTGCGGCGCGCCCTCCCCCAGGCGCAAGGGCGGCCCGCAGCCCCGGCACCCTCAGGACAGCAGTTCGGGGAAGCTGTCCCGGAACTCGCCGGTCTGAGCGCCGTAGCCCGCCTTGAACGCGGCCGACCCCGGGTCGTTCAGGTTGCCGTGCGGCACGTTTCCGCCCTCCAGGAAGTCCGGTATCGAGCGGAACGCCGCGGCTGCCGCTTTCCACCGCTCGCCGCCCCTGCCGCGCGCCGTCGTGAGAAGCTCGTACAACTCCCGTTCGACGTCGCCGATGTGCCCTTGTGGGTGGTCCTCCGCGCGCCGGTCCTCCGGTGTGCGCAGCCGGGTGTCCTGCCCGGCGGCCGGGCGCAGCACCGCCAGTGCCACGAACAGCCCTCCCGCTCGGTCGAGTTGGGCCATCCTCTGTGCCGACATGAACGAATCATTGCCCGCAGCGGGGTGAGGGGAACGCACCCGCCGGGAAGACGCGTACAACTTCCGGCCGCTCCCACGCGTCAATCCAGCGGGCGCAGGCGTGCGCTCACACGACGTTCCCAGGGGGACAGACCCATGACCCACCGCATGACCCGACGCGCCAGAGTGCTGGCGGCTGCCCTCGGCGCCGGCGTCCTGATGCCCACCGTGGCCGCGGCCACCCCCGCCGCCGCGGCCACGCCCGCCGTCAGCTGTACGTCCGCCAAGGCGGGCCTCGCCGCCAAGTTGCAGAAGGACATCACGGGCGCCCTCGCGAACCGCAAGAGCACCGTCGCGCTCGGCCTGTACGACCGGAGCACCGGCACCACCTGCACCCTGCACGCCACCAGCTCCTACGACTCGGCCAGCACCGTCAAGGTCACCGTGCTCGCGACCCTGCTGTGGGACGCCAAGAAGCACAACCGCTATCTGACCGACCGTGAGGTCACCCTCACCAAGGCCATGATCACCAAGTCCGACAACAACGCCACGACCGCGCTGTGGAAGCAGCTCGGCATGACGAAGATCAAGGGCTTCCTGGCCGCCGCCAGGATGACGAAGACCGTGCCGGGCGCGAACGGCTACTGGGGACTGACCCAGGAGAACGTCACCGACGAGCAGAAGCTGCTCAAGCTCGTCACCGCCAAGAACAGCGTGCTGAGCGACAACTCCCGGGCCTACATCCTGAAGTTGATGGGCCAGGTCATCTCCTCGCAGCGCTGGGGCACCCCGGCCGGCGCGCCGTCCACGGTCTCCGTGCACGTCAAGAACGGCTGGCTGCAGCGTGCGACCCATGGCTGGCGGGTGCACAGCCTGGGCACCTTCAACGGCGCCGGCCACGACTACATGATCTCGGTGCTGACGCAGGACAACAGCACCATGGACTACGGCGTCACCACCATCCAGAACGTCGCCAGGGTCATCCACAAGGACCTGGTGCCGACCACCTCGGCCACCACGCTCTACACCCCGACGAGCGAGCCCAGCGAGGCCTTCGTCGCGGTGCCGCCGCAGGGCTGACGCCGAGCGGATCCACGGCGCGGTCTCCCGCCGGACATCCGCTCGCCCTACGGTGACCGGCATGCGCCTGAGAACCGTACTCGCCACCCTGACCGCCGGCCTGGCGGCGGCCACCACGCTGACCGCCACCGGGCCCGCCGCCGCCGACTCCACGGGCGACCCCGCCTGTTCTCCGTCCGTCTCCATCGACCGCTTCTCCGACGCGCTGGACAAGACGACGTACGACGGCACGTTCGTCGGCAACTTCTCCGCGCTCGCCGTCGAACGGGACGGGTCGATCGCCGCCCTGGAGGACCGCTCCGTCCTCTTCGACCTCGATCCGAAGACCCTCCAGCCGAGGTCCGCCGTCCACCTCGCCGACGAGAAGGGCGCCGACCTCGACTCCGAGGGCCTGGTCGTCGACGTCCCCCGCTCTCGGCTTCGCTCGAGCGGCGGGACCCCCGTCGGCACCCGGCTGGTCACCTCCGAGACCGAGCCGTCCGTCCGCCGCTACTCCGCCGACGGCAGGATCCTCGACCGGCTCCCCGTCCCGTCCTCCCTCCTCGTCGCCCCGGCCGGCCGTGCCACCGCCAACCAGACCTTCGAGGGCCTGACCCTGCTGCCCGGCGGCCGTACCCTGCTGGCGTCCATGGAGGACGCGATCGCGGGCGACTCGACGGGGATCGTCCGCTTCCAGACCTGGCGGCGCACCACGGGCGGCCACTTCAGGCTATCCGCCCAGTACGGCTACCGCACCGACGCCGGGCTCGGCGTCCCCGAGGTCCAGGCCACCCCGGACGGCCGCCTCCTCGTCCTGGAACGCGGCTTCACCTCCGGCGTCGGCAACACCGTCCGCCTCTATCTGGCCGACCTCCGGCACGCGACCGACACCAGTGGCATCGAGAACCTGACGGGGCAGCCGGGAGTGCGTCTGATCAAGAAGACCCTGCTGACCGACATCGCCACCTGTCCCTCGCTCGGCGCCACGGCCAGGCAGCCCCAGCCCAACCCGTTGCTGGACAACATCGAGGGCATGACGATCACGGGGCGTGCCCACACCGGCCGCCTGAAGGTCCTCCTGGTGAGCGACGACAACCAGAACCCGACCCAGACGACGAGGTTCTACTACCTGCGGGTACGGGTCTGAGCCGCCCCTCGCCGTGTCCCTCGTCCTGTTGCGGAGGGATGAAATCCGCATCGTGCGGCGTTGGTGTCTTCCGGTAGAGCAGGTCGACAGGAAGGCACCCGCGTGTCACCGCAACGGGGATGGGCAAGACGGCTCGCAGGCTACGCCTGGCGGTACCCCAAGGACGTGGTCCTCGCCCTCGGTTCCTCCCTCGCCGGCATGGCCGTCATGGCGGTCGTCCCGCTGATCACCAAGGTGATCATCGACGACGTGATCGGGAACCACACCCGCTCGATGGCCACCTGGGCCGGCGCCCTGATCTGCGCGGCCCTCCTCGTCTACGGCTTCACCTTCGTCCGCCGCTACTACGGCGGTCGGCTCGCCCTCGACGTACAGCACGACCTGCGGACCGAGATGTACGCCACGATCACCCGCCTCGACGGCCGCCGCCAGGACGAGCTGTCCACGGGCCAGGTCGTCGGCCGGGCCACCAGCGACCTCCAGCTGATCCAGGGCCTGCTCTTCATGCTCCCGATGACCATCGGGAACGTCCTGCTCTTCCTGATCTCCCTGGGGATCATGGCCTGGCTGTCCCTGCCGCTGACCCTGGTGGCGCTCGCCGTCGCCCCGGCCCTGTACGGCATCGCCAAGCGCAGCCGCGGGAAACTGCACCCCGCCACCTGGTACGCCCAGGCCCAGGCCGCCGCCGTCGCGGGAGTGGTCGACGGCGCGGTGAGCGGTGTACGCGTGGTGAAGGGCTTCGGGCAGGAGGAGCAGGAGACCGGCAAGCTCAGGGAGGTCGGACGCAGGCTGTTCGCGGGGCGGCTGCGCACGATCCGTCTGAACAGCACGTACACCCCCGCCCTGCAGGCCGTCCCCGCCCTCGGCCAGGTCGCCATGCTGGCACTCGGCGGCTGGCTGGCCGTGCGCGGGCACATCACGCTCGGCACCTTCGTCGCCTTCTCCAGCTACCTCGCCCAGCTGGTCGGCCCGGTCCGCATGCTCGCGGTGGTCCTCACGGTCGGCCAGCAGGCCCGCGCCGGCACCGAGCGCGTCCTGGAGCTGATCGACACCGAGCCGACGACGAAGGACGGCACCAAGGCGCTGCCCGGCGACGCGCCGGCCACCGTCGAGTTCGACGACGTGTCCTTCGGATACGACCACGAGCGGCCCGTGCTGGACGGGCTGAGCTTCGAGATCCGGCCGGGGGAGACCCTCGCCGTCGTCGGTTCCTCCGGCTCCGGCAAGTCCACCCTCTCCCTGCTGCTGCCGCGCTTCTACGACGTCACCCACGGCGCGGTCCTGGTCGGCGGCCACGACGTGCGCGAGCTGACCCTGGACAGCCTGCGGGCCGCGATCGGGCTCGTGCCCGAGGACTCCTTCCTCTTCTCCGACACGGTGCGCGACAACATCGCGTACGGTCGTCCCGACGCGACCCAGGAGCAGATCGAGCGGGCCGCCCGCGCCGCCCAGGCGGACCGTTTCATCGCCGAGCTTCCCGAGGGCTACGACACCAAGGTCGGTGAGCAGGGCCTGACCCTGTCCGGCGGCCAGCGCCAGCGCATCGCACTGGCCCGCGCCCTGCTGACCGATCCCCGCCTCCTCGTCCTCGACGACGCCACCTCCGCCGTCGACGCCCGGGTGGAGCACGAGATCCACGAGGCGCTGAAGCACGTCATGGGGGGCCGTACGACCCTGCTCGTCGCGCACCGCCGCTCCACGCTCAACCTCGCCGACCGCATCGCCGTCCTCGACGGCGGCCGGCTCGCCGACCTCGGCACCCACGAGGAACTCCAGGAGCGGTGCGCGCTCTACCGCCGGCTGCTGACCGACCCGGACGAGCTGGGCGGGGTCTCCCCGGGCCACGCCGAGCCCGCCGTACCCCGCGAGGACACCTCGGTCCGCGAGGAGCTGGACGCCGAGTTCGACGCCGAGCGGGGCGTGACCCCGAGCCTGTGGACCGGCGACCGCACCCCGAAGGACCAGGCGCTCAGCGGGACACCGGCCACCCCGGAACTCCTCGCGCAGGTGGAGGCGCTGCCCCCGGCCACCGACACCCCCGGCATCGACGAGTCCCGCGCGGTCCTGCCGGAGGACTCCTACGGCCTGCGCCGCCTGCTGCGCGGCTTCGGCCTGCCCCTCCTGGCCAGCCTGCTGCTGGTCGCCCTGGACGCGGGCGCGGGCCTGCTGCTGCCGGTGCTGATCCGGCACGGCATCGACGCCGGTGTGACCAAGATGGCGATCGGCGCGGTGTGGGCGGCCTCGCTGCTCGGTCTGCTGACCGTGCTGGTGCAGTGGGCCGCGCAGATCGGCGAGACCCGGATGACCGGCCGCACCGGCGAGCGTGTGCTGTACACGCTGCGCCTGAAGATCTTCGCCCAGCTGCAACGGCTCGGGCTCGACTACTACGAGCGCGAGCTGACCGGCCGGATCATGACGAGGATGACCACGGACGTCGACGCCCTGTCCACCTTCCTGCAGACGGGTCTGGTCACGGCGTTCGTCTCGGTCGTCACCTTCTTCGGCATCATGGGCGTCCTGCTGGTGATCGACCTCCAGCTCGCCCTCGTGGTCTTCGCGACGCTGCCCCCGCTGATCGTGGCGACCTTCTTCTTCCGCCGGGCGAGCGTGAAGGCGTACGAACTGGCGCGTGAGCGGGTGTCGGTGGTCAACGCCGATCTGCAGGAGTCGGTGGCGGGACTGCGGATCGTGCAGGCCTTCCGGCGCGAGCGGGACGGCGGGCGGCGGTTCGCCGAGCGCAGCGACAGCTACCGGAGCGCCCGCATCCGGGGCCAGTGGCTGATCTCCGTCTACTTCCCGTTCGTGCAGCTGCTGTCGTCCGTCGCCTCGGCCTGCGTGCTGGTCGCGGGCGCGGGCCGCGTGGAGGCGGCGACCCTGACGACCGGCGCCCTGGTCGCCTACCTGCTCTACATCGACCTGTTCTTCGCGCCGGTCCAGCAGCTGTCCCAGGTCTTCGACGGCTACCAGCAGGCCACGGTCTCCCTGAGCCGCATCCAGGAGCTGCTGCGCGAGCCGACGTCCACGCAGTCCGCGGACGAGCCCCGCGAAGTCCTCTCCCTGCGCGGCGAGATCGCCTTCGAGGACGTGTACTTCGCGTACGGCGCCGACGAGGAGGCCCTGACCGGCATCGACCTGACGATCCCCGCCGGGCAGACGGTGGCCTTCGTCGGCGAGACGGGCGCCGGCAAGTCGACCCTCGTCAAACTGGTGGCGCGCTTCTACGACCCGACCGCCGGGCGGGTCACGGTCGACGGCGTCGATCTGCGCGCCCTGGATCTGACCTCGTACCGGCACCGCCTCGGCGTGGTCCCCCAGGAGGCGTACCTGTTCCCCGGCACCGTCCGGGACGCCATCGCCTACGGCCGTCCCGAGGCCACCGACGCCGAGGTGGAGGCGGCGGCGCGGGCGGTCGGCGCGCACGAGATGATCGCCCGGCTGGAGGGCGGCTATCTGCACGAGGTCGCCGAGCGCGGCCGCAACCTGTCGGCGGGCCAGCGCCAGCTGATCGCGCTCGCCCGCGCCGAACTGGTCGACCCGGACGTCCTGCTCCTCGACGAGGCCACGGCCGCCCTCGACCTGGCCACGGAGGCCCAGGTCAACCGGGCCACCGACCGCCTGGCGGGCCGCCGTACGACGCTGGTCGTCGCCCACCGGCTGACCACGGCTGCCCGCGCCGACCGGGTGGTGGTGATGGACCACGGGCGGGTCGCGGAGGACGGCACCCACGAGGAACTCCTCGCCCGCGACGGCCGGTACGCCGAGCTGTGGCGCACCTTCGTCGGCCGCCCCGAGCCGGAGGAGCCGGTCACCGCGTCCCGCTGACCCCTCGGCGTACCGGGCCCCGTCGACGTGTGCCGCTGACGGCCGTGCAACCATCCGACATACGTCGTGCGTCCGTACAGGGGTACGGATACCGGGGGTGCAGGACCACGCCGAGGGGGAGAACGACAGTGGACACTGGTGGGATACGACGGCGGCTCGCGCTCGGCTTGGCCGTGCTGGCCGCGACCGGGACGCTCGGCCTCGTGACGGCCGGCGCCGCCCAGGCGGCCCCGGCGGGCGGCTGCTCCGGACGCGAGGTGCGGGCCCTGTCGTTCAGCACCGGGGTCACCCACGTCTACAAGCGCGACGGCTACGTCTGTGCCGTCACCGTCGCCCGGCACCCGGGCTCCGCCCAGCCGATGTCCGTCAGCGTCCAGGCCCGCGGCAGCCGCCCGGTCGTCGACAGGGGCTGGTACCGCCACCACGCGGGCCCGGTCACGGTCCACGCCGGCCACCGCTGCGTATGGATCAGGGGCTCGGTGGGCAGCCCGGGCATCAGCTCGGGCTGGATCCTGTGCTGACGTCCGAACGGATCTGACGGTCCGTCAACTTCCGTGCGTCGGCCGCATGGACGGCCGCGTCCGTCCCTGGCTCCGCCGGCCCGGGGAACCGGGCGGGCGGGCCGTTCGTCCAAGGTGCAGGTTGCCGGACGAGTCTTCCGTGCCGTGGTGTCGGCCCCTCGCGACTGGCCGCGAAACGCCGACCCACCCTCTTCGCCGCGGCACGGCCGGCGCCCGCCGTCACCGGCGCGCCCCCCTCCCATGCGCCGGTGACGGCCCCTTCCGTGGTTACTGTGCATTCCCTTGACGGAAAGAAACTTCCCGGATATTGGTGACTCCTCGGAAGTTTCCTTCAGTGGTTCTCCTCCGGAAGGAGCGCACGTGCACGACGCCGGCACGGGAAGCGACACCAGCACGGGAAGCACGGGACACACCGCAAGACCCTCCAGACGCGCCGTCCTCGCCGCGACCGCGGGCCTCACCGCCGCGCTGGCCGTGCCGACGACCGCCCGCGCCGCCACGCCCGGCGACGACCTCCGGCTGCGCGCCCTGATCTCCCGGATGACGCTCGAGGAGAAGGTCGGCCAGCTCTTCGTGATGCGGGTCTACGGCGCCTCCGCCACCGACCCCGACCGGGCCGACGTCGACGCCAACCTCAAGGAGATCGGTGTCCGCACGGCGGCCGAGCTGATCGCCAAGTACCGCGTCGGCGGCATCATCTACTTCGCCTGGGCCCACAACACCCACGACCCGCGCCAGATCGCGGACCTCTCCGACGGCATCCAGCGGGCCTCCCTCAGCCGGCCACGCGGCCTGCCGATGCTCATCGCCACCGACCAGGAGCACGGCGCGGTCTGCCGGGTCGGCAAGCCCGCCACCCTCTTCCCGGGCGCCATGGCGATCGGCGCCGGGGGCTCCCGCGCCGACGCGCACACCCTCGGCCGCGTCTCCGGCACCGAGCTGCGCGCGATGGGCATCAACCAGGACTACTCCCCGGACGCCGACGTCAACGTCAACCCGGCGAACCCGGTCATCGGCGTACGGTCGTTCGGCGCCGACCCCGACGCAGCCGCCGCGCTGGTCGCCGCCGAGGTGAAGGGTTATCAGGCCGCCCGGGTCGCGGCCACCGCCAAGCACTTCCCCGGCCACGGCGACACCGCCACCGACAGCCACACCGGCCTCCCGGTCATCACCCACAGCCGCGAGGTGTGGGAGAAGCTGGACGCCGTGCCCTTCCGGGCCGCGATCGCCGCCGGCATCGACTCCATCATGACGGCGCACCTCCAGGTCCCGGCGCTGGACGACTCCGGCGACCCGGCCACCCTCTCCCATCCGATCCTCACCGGCATCCTGCGCGGCGAACTGGGCTACGACGGGGTCGTGATCACCGACTCCCTCGGCATGGAAGGCGTCCGCGTCAAGTACGGTGACGACCGGGTGCCGGTGCTCGCCCTCAAGGCCGGTGTCGACCAGCTCCTCAACCCGCCGTCCCTCGACGTGGCCTGGAACGCCGTACGGAAGGCCGTCCAGAACGGCGAGCTGACAGAGTCCCGCCTTGACGAATCGATCCTGCGCATCCTGCGCCTGAAGGCCCGGCTCGGCCTCTTCGACGACCCGCGCGGCGGCCGGACGGACCTCGACCGGGTCGGCACCCCGGCCCACCTGGCGGCAGCCGACCGGATCGCCGAGCGCACCACGACCCTGCTGGTCAACGAGGACCACACCCTCCCTTTCTCCCCGAGCACCCGGCCGCGCGTCCTCGTCGTCGGCGCCGACCCGGCCTCGCCCTCCGCCACCGACGGCCCGCCCACCGCCGTCCTGGCCGCCGCCTTCACCGAGCTGGGCTTCACCGCCACCGCCCTGTCCACCGGCACCGCACCCTCCGCCGCGACCATCGCCAAGGCGGTCACCGCCGCACAGAACGCGGACGCCGTGGTGGTGGCCACCTACAACGTGACGGCGGGCAGCGCGCAGACCACCCTGCTGCGGCAGCTGCTGGACACGGGCAGGCCCGTGGCGGCCCTCGCCGTGCGCAACCCCTACGACGTGGCCCAGTACCCCGCAGCCAAGGCCTGCCTTGCCTCCTACGGCTGGACGGACGTCGAGGTGCGCGCCGCCGCCCGGGTCATCGCCGGACGCGTTCCCCCGCGCGGCAAGCTCCCGGTGGCGGTGCAGCGGGCCGACGACCCGACGCAGGTGCTGTACCCGATCGGGTACGGGCTGACGTACTAGCCGTACGCCACACACCGGCTGCAATCCCTCCCAACGGGCGGAAACCCTCCCTCCTGTCTGGCGTGGCCGCCTCGCCGAGGGCCACGCTGGACCCGGGGTGTCAGGGGGGATGACCATGCGGGGGAAGGGCGTCGGCGCAGCCGCGTGTCGGGCGTGCCTGGCGTTCCTGCTGCCGGCCCTGCTGCTGACCGGCTGCCGGGGTTCGGCGGGCACCCCCGTCGGCGACGCCCGCCCCACCCCGGCCCCGACCGGCGGGTACGGCGCCGAGTTCCTCGCGGTCGGCGAGTGCAGTTCCTTCGGCACGACCAGCTTCACCGAGGTGCCCTGCGCGAGCGAGCGGGCGGCGGCCAAAGTCGTCGCCCGGTACGACGGCGCGGTCACCGACGGCCCCCTGTGCCCGGCGACCACCGACTTCGTGCTGCACATCGGCGCCCCGGCCACGGCGGGCGACGAGGACGGCGACGGCGCGATCCCGCAGGGCTACGCATGCATGCGCGACCTGGAACCCCCGCACCCCGGCGACCCCGGCCGCGGGGGCGGCCCCCGCACGATCCCCGGCGACTGCGTGTACTCCTCCGGCAGGGGCCAGGTCCGCGAGACCCCGTGCGACGGCTCCGGCTCGCACCGCCCGCAGTACCGGATCACCGGGGCGACGGGGACGCGGGAGGAATGCCCGGCATCGACGGCGCTGTACGTCCAACTGGGCGGGAACAGGCCGGTGGGGTGCGCCCGGCGGCTGTGAGCGGACGAGTTGAGGGAGCGTCGCGCCCCGCGCCGGATCCTCCGCCGTGAAGGGCGACTGGACCGCGGCGGAGGGCCGCGTGGATCATCGACGGTATGACGACGCGCTCGTACCTGATCCTGCACGGCTGGCAGAACCGGCGCCCCCGGGACCACTGGCAGCACTGGCTCGCCGACCGGCTCACCGGGCTGGGCCACCGGGTCACCTATCCGCAGCTGCCCGACCCCGACGACCCGGACCTGGAGACCTGGCTCGCCGAACTCGTCCGGCACCTGGAGGAGCTGGACGGCTCGGGGGAGCGGGTCGTCGTCGCCCACAGCCTGTCGGCCGTGCTGTGGCTGCACGCCGCCGGGCGGGACATGCCGCAACTGCGGTACGCGGACCGGGTGCTGCTCGTCGCCCCGCCGTCGGGGTCCGTCCTGGCCGGGGAGCCGGAGGTCGCCGCCTTCGCCCCGCCCGCCCTCGACGGTCCCCTGCCCGGCCCGGCACGGCTGGTCGCGGGCATCGGCGACCCGTACTGCCCCGAGGGCGCCGACCGTCTCTACGCCGAGCCGCTCGGCATCCCCGCCGACATCCTCCCGGGCGCCGCACACCTCGACCTGGACGCCGGGTACGGGCCGTGGCCCGCGGTCCTGGAGTGGTGCGTGAAGGGCAGCACACCACTCAGGGGACGTGCGGAGAAGGGGGACTGAGGGGCTGGGGGGTGTGAGACCGGGGGAAGTGGCGGAGGGCGGAGTGTCCCGGGGTCATCCCGTGGCTCCCTCCGGCGCTGCGGCGGCGGCCCCGTCGGCCGGGTCCGGTGCCCGCTCCCGCAGTTCGGGTGTCGTCGCGGCGACCGCCCCCACGGCCAGCAGGCACATCAGCCCTCCGCTGATCAGCGAGACCGCGCCGGAGGACCAGTCGGCGACCAGGCCGCCGCGCACGTTGCCGAGGCCGGGGCCCGCCTGGCCGACGATCTGCTCGGCCGCGGTGACCCGGCCCAGCAGCGCGTCCGGGGTGCGAGTCTGCACGATCGTGGACCGGGCGACCACCGAGGTGGCGTCCCCCGCGCCCGCGACGGCGAGCAGGGCGAGACCCACGCAGGGGTCGGTCGTCAGCCCGAACAGGACCAGCGCGGCGCCCCACACGGCCGCCGCGCCCAGCATGACCGGGCCCGGCCGGCCGAGCCGCGTCACGGCGCCCGACAGCGCGGTGGCCGTGACGCCGCCCACCGCCAGCGCCGACAGGAACAGGCCGAGGGTGCGCGGGTCGTCGCCGAACCGTTCGGCGTTGACCAGCGGGAACAGGCTGACCGGGAAGGACAGCACGGTCGCGGCAAGGTCGGTGATCAGCGCGCCTCGCACCACCCGGTGCCCGGCCAGGAACCGCAGCCCGTCCAGCACCCCGTGCACCCCCGCGCGCGACGGCTCGCCCTGCGGCGGCAGCGCGGGCAGTCCGAAGGCGCCGTAGAAGGCGACGCCGAAGCTGAGGGCGTCCAGCAGATAGCAGGCGCCGACGCCCAGCCGGCCCAGCAGCACGCCGGCCAGCGCGGGACCGAGCAGCATCATCGACTGGCCGGTGATCTGTTTCAGCGCCAGCCCGGCGGCCACCTGTTCCTTCGGCAGCAGACGCGGCACGAAGACCCCGGCCGCCGGGGCGCCGAGCGCGCCGAACGCCGACTGGGCGGCGACCAGCGCGAGCACGGCCGCCGCCGGGACATGCCCGGTGAATCCCTGCACCGCCAGCAGCGCGGAACAGACGGCCTGGCCCACGGTCGCGGCAAGGAAGATTCGCCGCCGGTCCGCCCGGTCCACCCAGGCGCCCGCGAGCAGCCCGAACGCCACCAGCGGCAACGCCTGCGCGAGCCCCACCGCACCGGTCCACGCCGTGCTGCGGGTCATGTCCCACACCTGGTACATGACCGTCACCATCGTCATGAACCCGCCCAGCACGGACACGGTCCGTCCGATCAGCAGCCGCCGGAAGGCGGGCGAGGTGCGCAGGGGCCGTACGTCGATGAAGGGCCGGATCACCGGTGGAGGCTAACCGGGCACCCGCGTCGAGGCCACCGAATCGACGCCGGCGAACGGGCGCGGGCCGTTTCGGACACGGGCACCGACGCGTGGCCGTACCCGGCGACGCTCCGGAGCTCCAAGACCTTCACGAGTCTCCCAGCCGCGCGACGCGGTGCACGCTCCCCCACTGCCTCAAGGGCGTGGGAGGTCTCAAGGGCGTGGGAGGTGCCCCCACTCGCCGCACCGGCGCCATGCCCAAGTACGTCCAGTACGAGGGCCTGGGGCCGGCACGGCGAGAGCACGCACCCGACGCCGCGCGGCCGCTCTTCGGGCAACGACGCGAATGGTCAGACAGGCCCTCTAGGGCGTGTTTCGAAAGTCCCGTCTGGTCCGCGACGCCTGGCACGGCACCT
>NZ_JCAJZW010000083.1:0-14805 GCF_059510455.1 Streptomyces sp. NTD91 | reverse complement strand
GGTGATCGCGGTCGGCGGCTGGGGAGAGGTGCTCCTCCAGGTGACCCGCCACCGCTTCCGGTGTCGGACGGTCGAAGAGCAGGGAGGCCGGAAGGCGCAGCCCGGTCGCGGCCCTGAGCCGGTTGCGCAGGTCGACGGAGGTGAGGGAGTCGAAGCCCAGGTCCTTGAAGGTGCGCCAGGGTTCCACCTGGTCCGCCGAGTCGTGGCTGAGGATGGCGGCGGCGTGGGTGCGGACCAGGTCCAGCAGGGCCGCGCGGCGCTCGCGCGGAGACAGCCGGTCGAGGCGGGCCCGCAGCGCCGAGGTCGCGTCCTCGACGCCCTCGAAATCCTCGACACCCTCGATGTCCTGGACGCCTTCGGCGCCTTCCCCGTCGACGTCGGCCGTCCGCGGCCCGGCCGGGGTCACCCCGGTCTGCGGGGCGGTGCTCGTGTCGGGCAGCCAGTGGCGGCGGCGGCGGAAGGCGTAGGTGGGCAGGTCCGTGCGGCGGGCGCCGTGCGCGGTGAGGACGGGGGTCCAGTCGACGGGCAGGCCGGCGGTGTGGAGTGCGGCGAGCGCCTCGAGGAAGGCGCGGGCGCCGGTGCGGTCCTTGCGCAGGGCGGGGACGGCGAGGACGTCGTCGGTGTCCAGGGTCTGCTCGGCGAGGGCGGTCAGGGTACCGTCCGGGCCGAGTTCGACGAGGTGACGGACGCCCTGGGCCTGCAGGGTGCGGATGGCGTCGGCGTACCGCACGGTGTGGCGGACGTGGCGGCTCCAGTAGTCCGGGGAGGTCAGTTCGTCGGGGGTGGCGGTGCGACCGGTGACGTCGGAGACGATGGGCAGGGCCGGCCGGCCGTAGTCGACGCCGGCGAGCACCGTGCGGAACTCGTCGAGCATGGGGTCCATGAGCGGCGAGTGGAAGGCGTGGCTGACGCGCAGGGCCGTCACCTTGCAGTCGAGGGCGCGGAAGTGGGCCGCCACCTCCTCCACGGCGTCGGCGGCACCGGAGACGACGACCGCGGTGGGGCCGTTGACCGTCGCGATGCCGAGCCGGTCCTGCCGTCCGGCGAGCAGGGTCAGCACCTCGTCCTCGGTGGCCTGGACGGAGACCATGGCGCCGCCGTCGGGGAGCGCCTGCATCAGCCGGCCGCGCGCGACCACGACGCGGCAGGCGTCGGTCAGGGACCACAGGCCTGCCACGTGCGCGGCGGCGATCTCGCCCACGGAGTGTCCGAAGAGCACATCGGGGCGCAGCGCGAAGGACTCGGCGAGGCGGAACAGGGCGACTTCGAGGGCGAAGAGCGCGGGCTGGGCGTATTCGGTGCGGTCCAGGCGGTCGGCGTCCTCGCCGAACACGATCTCGCGCAGGTCGAAGGGGAGCTCGGCGTCGACCGCGTCGAAGGCCTGCCTGAACACCGGGTACGTCTCGTACAGCTCGCGGCCCATGCCGAGGCGCTGCGAGCCCTGGCCGGCGAAGAGGAAGGCGGTGGTGCCCTCGTTCGGGGCCGTGGCGGATGGTTCGGACACTCCGGTGACGACGTCGGGGGTCGGGGTGCCGGAGGCCAGTGCCGTCAGGCCGCGCAGCAGGGCCTCGCGGTCCGTGCCGAGGACGACGGCGCGGTGCTCGAAGCGGGTCCGCGTCTCGGCGAGGGAGTAGGCGACGTCGGCTGCGTCGGCGGCGGGGTGGGCCGCCAGGTGGGAGAGCAGGCGCTCGGCCTGGGCGCGCAGGGCCCTGTGCGTCCGGCCGGAGACGATCCAGGGCAGGGGCGCACGGCCGGTGTCGGGCAGGGCCGCGCCGGTCGCGTGGCGCGCCGTCGTGTCCGTGCCGTCCGTGCCGTCCGTGTCGTCCGCGGCGGCCGCCGAAGCGCCACGGCCTTGTTCGGGCCGCCCGTCCGCTGTGCCGGCCGGTTCGGTGCCGGGCCATTCCTCCAGGACCACGTGGCAGTTGGCGCCGCCCATGCCGAACGAGCTGACGCCGGCCCGGCGTGGCGTGGACCCGCCCGGCCAGGGCCGGGGCGCGGTCGCGACGCGCAGGTTGAGGTCGCCGAGGGGGATGGCGGGGTTGGGCTGCTCGTGGTTGAGGCTGGCGGGGATGCGGCCGTGGCGGAGTGCGAGCACGGTCTTCACCAGTCCGGCGATGCCGGCCGCGCCCTCCAGGTGCCCGATGTTCGTCTTCACCGAGCCGACGAGCAGGGGGCCGCTCGTGCGGGCGCGTCCGACGACGGCGCCGAGGGCGGCCGCCTCGACGGGGTCGCCGAGCCGGGTGCCGGTGCCGTGAAGTTCGACGTACTGGACCTCGGACGGGTCGAGGCCGGCGTCGCGGTAGGCGAGGCGCAGGACCTCCTCCTGACCCTCGCGCAGGGGGGCGGTGAGGCCGTCGCCGCCGCCGTCGTTGTTGGTGGCGGTGCCGCGGATGACACAGTGGACGCGGTCGCCGTCGGCCAGGGCGCGGGCGAGGGGCTTGAGGAGGACGAGGGCGCCGCCCTCGCCGCGCACGAAGCCGTTGGCGCGGGCGTCGAAGGTGAAGCAGGCGCCGTCCGGGGAGAGCGCGCCGAAGCCGGCGCAGGCGAGGTCGCTGTCGGGGGCGAGGGTGAGGTTGACGCCGCCGGCGAGGGCGAGTTCGCTCTCGCCGCGGCGCAGGCTCTCGCAGGCGAGGTGGACGGCGACGAGCGAGGAGGACTGGCCTGCGTCGACGGTGAGGCTGGGGCCGCGCAGGCCGAGGACGTAGGAGAGGCGGTTGGCAATGATGCCGCGGTTCAGGCCGCTGAGGGTGTGGCGGCCGACGGCGTCGGGGCCGAGGCGGCGGGCGAGGGCGGCGTAGTCGTCCCAGATGGCGCCGACGAAGACGCCGGTGCGGCTGCCGCGCAGCCGGCCGGGGACGACGGCCGCCTCTTCCAGGGCCTCCCAGCCGAGTTCGAGGACCAGGCGCTGCTGGGGGTCCATCGCCGCGGCCTCGCGCGGTGAGATGCCGAAGAAGCCGGCGTCGAAGCGGTCGACGTGGTCGAGCCAGCCGCCGCGGCGGGGGGTCGCGGGCGTGGCGGGGTCGGCGACGGCGGCGAGGGAGCCGAGGCGGTCGGCGGGGGTTTCCGTGACGGCGCTCTCGCCCTCGAGGAGCAGGCGCCAGAATGCGGCGGGGCCGGAGGCCCGGGGAAAGCGGCAGGAGACGCCGACCACGGCGATCGCGTCCCGCGGGGCCGCCGTCGCGCCGTCCTGGGCGGAGTGCGTTCCGGGGATGTCCGCGCCCGCGCCGCCGGAGTCCGCCGGACGGGATTCCCGACGGGGTACCGACACGTTTTCCCGTGCGTGTGCGTCTTCTGGCACCACGGCCACTGCCTCCGCCCTACGGATCCAGCTCATTTTCTGGCCGCGCGTTCCGGCCGGATCCGACTGCCGCGCCATCCGCGGGACAATCGGTGGTTGCGATGCTTGTCATACTGGCGGCTGCCTGCGAGGGAGTCCCGCAGGCAGCCGGCGATCTAGGGAGACTTCTACTAGTTCGGCGCTGGTCAGCGGCCGTTCACGGTCCCTCGGCGCCTGCGGTGGGCGACCATTTCCAGGCCTCCGCGGGGCTGGAGGGTGAAGTCGCTCGTGACGCGGTCCGGCGGGTTGCCGACGGCCTCGAACTCCCAGTGCCTGCTGAGGGTGGCCAGCGCCATGACGCCCTCCATCTGGGCGAAGACGTTGCCGATGCACTGACGGGGTCCGGCGCCGAAGGGCAGGTAGGCCAGCTTGGGGCGGCCGGGGACCTTGGCGTGCCCGGTGAGCGGGTCGTCGGGGTCGGGCTCGGGCAGGAACCGCTGAGGCGCGAACCGCTCCGGCTCCGGCCACCAGGTGGCGTCGCGGTGCAGGACGTACGGGCTGACCATCAGGACGCCGTTGCGGGGGATGTGGTAGCCGTTGGCCGTGTAGTCCTCCAGGGCGCGCCGTACGAGGACCCAGGCCGGCGGGTACAGGCGCAGCGCCTCGGAGTACACGGCGTCGGCGAACTGCAGCCTGGGCAGGTCGGCGACGGTGGGCAGGCGGTCGCCGAGGACCTCGTCGATCTCGGTGTGCAGTTTCTCGCGGATCTCCGGGTGGGTGCCGAGCAGGTAGTAGGCCCAGGTGAGGGCGCCCGAGGAGGTTTCGTGGCCGGCCATCAGCAGGGTGATGGCCTCGTCGCGCAGCTCGAGGTCGGTGAGGTGTTCGCCGGTGTCGGCGTCGGTGACGGTGAGCAGCACGGACAGCAGGTCCTCGCCGTCGCCGGGGCCGTTGCGGCGCTCCTCGATCATGCCGTAGACGATGTCGTCGACGGCCTTCAGGCCGCGCTTGAACTGCCGGTTGGCGCGCAGCGGCAGGCGCAGCAGGATCTTGCCGAAGGGGCTCAGCTCCCAGCGCAGCGGGCCGCCCTCGCGGGGGAAGGCGGTGCGGATGCGGTCGGCGGCCTCGCTGTCGAGGGAGACGTCGAAGAGGGTGCGGGTCACCATGCCGAGGGCGAGTTCGTACATCGCCTCGTGGAAGTTGAACCGCTCCCCGTCGGTGAACTTGGCGGCGGCCTCGTCGGCGATGGTGGCGAACGCGGTGCCGTAGCCGGCGATGCGCTGGCGGTGGAAGACGGGCTGGATCAGCCGCCGCTGCCGGCGGTGGTGGGTGCCGACGCTGGTCACCAGGCCTTTGCCGAGGACGCGTTCGAGGGTGGAGCCCCAGTCGTCGGGGCCGGGGCCGGTCTTCTGGGCGTCCTTGTCGAAGCGCCGGCTGGAGGCGATGATGACGTCCTGGACGACGTCGAAGTCGCTGACGAGGAACGCGTCGGTCTTCCCCATCGGGACGCGGACCAGCGGGCCGTGTTTGTCGCGCAGGCCGGTGAGGTAGCGCGGGACGTTCCGTACGACCTCGCGCATGTCCTTCAGCCGCATGGGGCCGGGCGCTGGAATGGCTTCCGTCGGCGCAGGCGACTCGGGAGTTGTTCGAACGTCGGTCACGGATGTCTCCTGGGTCAGCGGAGGGTGACGGGGCTCAACGCCGAGCCAGCTGGGCAGAGTTCGGGGTTCTGCGGCCGCGGCGGGACGGGCGGGTCGTGTGCACGGGGTCGACCTGGCGCCCGACGCTAGCACCGGGGTGCTGCGGGCCCGGTGGGTCGCCGTCGAGGTCTAGGGAATTCCAAAGGGTTGGCCCGATGCGGTCGGTCGCCGTGGGCCGTCGGCGGGGTCCGCACGTACGCTGACGCGTGGTGGCCGCTTCCGCCGTTCCGGAGCCGGAGGCGCGGGCCGCCCGGCAATCGTTCGAGTACGGTTCCGTTGGACGGAGAGCGCATGACCAGCGGCGGAAGCACCCTGCCGGACCGGCCGACCCCCGACCGCCCCGCCCGCGGCGGCGACACCCCGCGTGCGGCGTCCGACTCCTCTTCCGGGCCGCCGGTGCTGCTGACCGTCCTCGTGGACTTCGGTGTCCCGATCGGCCTGTACTACGGCCTGACGGCGGCCGGAGTGGGCGACGTGCTCGCGCTGACGGCGGGCGCGGTGGTGCCCGCGGTGGCGACGCTGCTGCGTTTCGCGCGGACCCGGCGGGTGGATGTGCTGGGCGTGTTCGTGACGGTCATGCTGGTGCTCAGCATCATCGTGTCGGTGGTCGGCGGCGGCCCGCGGCTGCTGCTGCTGCGCGACGGATGGCTGACCGGCGTGGCCGGAGCGGGCTTCCTGGTGTCGCTGCGCGGCAGACGGCCGCTGGCGTTCGGTTTCTCCAGGCGGCTGCTGGAGCGGCGGGCCTGGGGCGGCCGGGACTGGGACGAACTGTGGGACGAGGAGCCGCAGTTCCGGCGGATCTGGCGGGTCACCACGGTGATGTGGGGCATCGGCCTGCTCGTCGACTCCGGCGTCCGCACGCTGATGGCGTACGCCCTGCCCGTGCACCTGGTGCCGGCCCTCAACGGCGCCCAGTACGGCGTGTTCACGCTGCTGATGCTGGTGATCGTGAACATCTACCACGCGCGGGCCGGTCTGTGGCTGATCCTGTCCCCCGACTCCGGTTCCCCGACGCGCGACGGCGGCCGCGGTACGGCGCCCGCGCCCGGCAGCGGCCACGACCACCTCTGACCCGGGCGGTCCGCCTCCCTTCCACCTTCGCCTCCCGCCTTCCCCGTCCGTCCTGCGCCGTGCCGAGCGCGTGTGCCGGCCTGCCTCGCACGCGGGCGGCTCGGCGTCGACTCGCCCGCACTTGGTGCGCGGGTGGCGCCGGCTTGCGGCGAGCCGGGCTGCGTGAGCGGACTCCGTGAGCGGGCTCGGCCGGGTCAGCGACCCGATCGCAGATACGACCGCGCCTGCGGGCCCGTGGGAGGCGCGTCCGGGTGACCGCCGTGGAGCCTGGGGCCGCCCCTGGCCCCGGCCTGGCGGGGCCGGCGCCACGGGCGGCCCTCACGCCTCCGTCGCGCCCGCCGGTGCCGGCTCGGGTGGGCGGTCCGTCGGGAGTTCCCCGGTCTCCACGGCCGCGCGCAGTCGCAGCGCCTCGCGGGGCATGTTGACCGCGACGGCTCCCAGGACGCGGTCGGCGGCGCAGTACACGGCGGTGAACTTCCGTTCGGCGGGGTCGCCTTCGAGGACGTGGCAGCGGCCGGTGCCGGCGAGGTCACCGAACACCTGGATCTTCAGGTCGTGCTGGTCGGTCCAGAAGGACCGCAGCGGTGCGAAGGGGCGTGCTGCGGAGCCGGCGAGGATGTTGCGGGCGACGGCCACGGCCTGTTCGGTGGCGTGCGTGCGGTGTTCCACCCGTCGGCGCCGGCGGGTGCGCGGGTCGGGCCGGCTGGCCACGTCGCCCACGGCCCACACGCCGGGCTCGGCCGCGCAGAGCATGTCGCAGACGACGCCGTCGTCCACGGGGACGCCGCTGCCGTGCAGCCACTCGGTGTTGGGCACGGAGCCGGTGGCGACCAGCACGACGTCGGCGGGCAGCACGTCGCCGTCGGCCAACTGGACGCCGGTCACGGTGCCGCGGTCGGCGGTCACGGCGGTCACCCGGCCGGGGTGGACGCGCAGCCCGAGGTCCCGGTGGGTGGCGGCGACCAGGGCGGCGGCCTGCGGGCCGAGCAGGTCGAGCAGCGGCACGGGCGCCGGGCCGAGCAAGGTGACGTCGGCGCCGAGGACGCGGGCCGCGACGGCGGCCTCGGTGCCGAGCAGCCCGGCGCCGGCCACCACCAGGCGCGGGCCGGCGAGGAGGGCCTCGCGCAGGCAGAGGGCGTCGTCGAGGGTGCGCAGCACGTGCACGCCGGCGGGCGCATCCGGCCGGTCGGGGTCGTCGGTGCGGGGCAGTCGCCGGGGCCGTACGCCGGTGGCGACGACGACGGCGTCGGCGTGCAGCCGGGAGCCGTCGGCGAGGTGCACCGTGCGGCCGGTGCGGTCCAGGCCGGTGACGGCGCTGCCCAGGCGCAGCTCGACGGCGAGCCGGTCGTACGCCTCGCGGCTGCGCAGCCGGATGCGGTCCGGTTCCCAGCGGCCGGTGAGGATCTGCTTGGACAGCGGCGGCCGGTCGTAGGGCGGGTGGGGTTCGGCGCCGACGAGGGTGAGGCGGCCCTCGTAGCCCTGGCGGCGCAGGCTCTCGGCGGTGGTGGCGCCGGCGGCTCCGGCGCCGACGACGACGATCTCCTTCAGCTCGCTCACCGCGTCACCCCGGGGGTCGTCTTCAGCGGTTCCCACCAGGAGCGGTGGGTGCGGTACCAGTCGACGGTCCGGGCGAGGCCGGTGGTGAAGTCGGTGCGGGGCCGGTAGCCGAGTTCGTCGCGGATCTTGGTCCAGTCGACGCGGTAACGGCGGTCGTGGCCCTTGCGGTCGGGGACGTGCTCGATGCGGTCGGGGCCTGCGCCGCAGGCGTCGAGGAGCAGGTCGGTGAGTTCCCGGTTCGTCAGCTCCGTGCCGCCGCCGATGTTGTAGACCTCGCCGGCCCGGCCGCGGGTGCGGACCAGCTCGATGCCGTGGACGTGGTCGTCGACGTGCAGCCAGTCGCGGAGGTTGCCGCCGTCGCCGTACAGGGGGACCTTCAGGCCGTCGAGGAGGTTCGTCACGAACAGCGGGACGACCTTCTCGGGGTACTGGTGCGGGCCGTAGTTGTTGGAGCAGCGGGTGACGCGCACGTCCAGGCCGTGGGTGCGGTGGTGGGCGAGGGCGACGAGGTCGGAGGAGGCCTTGGACGCCGAGTACGGCGAGTTGGGCAGCAGCGGGCTCTGTTCGGTCCAGGCGCCGGTGTCGAGGGAGCCGTACACCTCGTCGGTGGAGACGTGCACGAAGGTGCGCACGCCGTGCCGCAGGGCCGCGTCGAGCAGGGTCTGGGTGCCCAGGACGTTGGTGCGCACGAACGCGGCGGAGTCGGCGATGGAGCGGTCGACGTGGGACTCGGCGGCGAAGTGCACGACCTCGTCGTGGCGGGCCATGAGGTCCTCGACGAGTTCCCGGTCGCAGACGTCGCCCTTGACGAAGGCGAACGCGGGGTGGCCTCGGACCGCGTCCAGGTTGGCGGGGTTGCCCGCGTAGGTGAGCTTGTCGAGGACGGTGACGGCGACGTCGGCCGGCCCGGTGGGGCCGAGCAGGGTGCGCACGTGGTGGGAGCCGATGAATCCGGCGCCGCCGGTCACCAGAATGCGGGCGGTCATGAGGAGATCTCCACCCGCCCGTGGTCGCCGATGACGAGCCGGTGGGCGGCGGGCACCCGCTGGCCGAGGGAGACGTGCACGTTGCGGCCGACGAGGGAGCGCTCCACCCGGCGGATGCTGTCGAAGCTGGACTCGCGCAGGACGATGGAGAACTCGATCTCGCTGTTGCGGATGGCGCAGTCCTCGGCGATGGAGGTCGACGGGCCGATGTAGGAGTCCTGGACGAGGGTGCCGGAACCGATGATTGCGGGTCCCACGATCCGGGAGCCGCGCACGGTCGCGCCGGCCTCGATGCGGACCCGGCCGACGATCTCGCTGGCGTCGTCGACGTCGCCGTCGACCCGGTACTCCAGCAGGTCGAGGAGACGGCGGTTGACGTCGAGGATGTCGGCGGCGTTCCCGGTGTCCTTCCAGTAGCCGGTGATGACCGTGGTGCGCAGGTCGCGTCGGCCGTCCAGCAGCCACTGGAGGGCGTCGGTGATCTCCAGTTCGCCGCGCGGCGAGGGCTCGACGGCGCGTACGGCGTCGTGGATGACCGGGCCGAACAGGTACACGCCGACGAGCGCCAGGTCGCTGCGGGGCCGGCTCGGCTTCTCCTCCAGCCGCACCAGGCGTCCCTGCTCGTCGAGTTCGGCGACGCCGAAGGCGGACGGGTCGGGGACGCGGGTGAGCAGCAGCTGGGCGTCGGGGCGTGTCTTGCGGAACTCCTCGACGGCGTCGTTGATGCCGCCGAAGACGAAGTTGTCGCCGAGGAACATCACGAAGTCGTCGTCGCCGAGGAAGTCCCGGGCGATGAGCACGGCGTGGGCGAGGCCCAGCGGGGCCTCCTGCCGCAGGTAGGTGACGTCGATGCCGAAGTCGGAGCCGTCGCCGACGGCCTGCCGGATCTCGGCCTCGGTGTCACCGACGACGATGGCGACGTCGGTGATCCCGGCGTCGGCGATCGCCTGGAGGCCGTAGAAGAGGATGGGCTTGTTGGCGACCGGCACCAACTGTTTCGCGGAGGTGTGGGTGATGGGCCGCAGCCGGGTCCCGGCACCTCCCGACAGCACGAGAGCCTTCACGGTTTCCGTCCCGCCTTACGTGTCGTCGGTGAAGGGGCCGGCCGTCAGGGCTGGATCTCGATGGCGCCGGACGGGCAGATCAGCTCCGCCTCGGTGACGGCGGCGTGCAGATCCTGCGACGGCTCGGGCTGCAGCAGTTCGACCAGGCCGTCCTCACGGCTCTGGTCGAAGACGCCTGCGGCGGCGAGCACGCACTGACCGGCTCCGACACAGCGCTCACGGTCCACGGTGATCTTCATGGTGTCTGTCCTGTTCCTGTGTTCTCAGTAGGGCAAGGGAGTTGAAGGGCGCGGCGGGCCGGTCAGCTGACCTCCGCCAGCCGTTCGAGGGACGCCACCACCTCGGCCGGGCTCGGCATGGCCGCGCAGTGGGCGCGCACCCGCCGGGCCGCGTCCGCGGCGTCGGTCCCGCCGGTGAGCCGGCGGATGTGGTCGCGGACGTTCTCCGCGGTGGCGTCGCGGTGGTGCAGGTAGACGCCGGCCCCGGCGCGCTCGAGGGCGCGGCCGCGCAGTTCGTGGTCGGAGACGAGGGTGGAGAGCATCAACTGGGGCACCCCGGCGACCATGGCGGCGGCGAAGCTGCCGTAGCCGCCGTGGTGGATGAGGGCCGAGCAGCTCGGCAGCAGGGTGTGCAGGGCGACCGAGTCGACGGCGCGGGCGTTGTCGGGGACCGAGGTGAGCTGCTCGCGCTGGGCGGGCAGCAGCGCGGCGACGACCTCGACGTCCTCGTCGGCCAGCGCGTCGAGGATCTCGGGCACGGACACGTAGTCGCCGCCGTAGTCCTCGGTGTTGGAGGCGCCGAGGCTCAGGCAGACCCGCGGCTTCTTCGGGGCCTCGCGCAGCCAGTCCCACACCACGGCGCGCCCGTTGTACGGGACGTGCCGCATGGGCAGTTCCCGCGAGGCCGTCGGGACGGACAGGGCGGACGGCAGGGTGCTGATCGTGGCCTGACCGTGCAGCATCTCCTCGTCGCAGGAGAACCCGAACGGCTCGCACCGGGCCGCGAGCCAGTCGGCGAGCGGATCGACGCGTTCGGATGCGGGCTGCTCCGCCATGAGTTCCAGATAGGTCTGCCGGGTACGGCCCCACACGTCGGCGCACCACATCAGCCGCACGTGGGCCGCGCCGCCGATGCGGGCGGCGACGGCGCCGGCGTAGGCGAGGGGGTCGCGCACCACGAGGTCGGGCCGCCAGCCCTGCGCGAAGGCAGCAAGGTCGTCGATCATGGAGTCGTTGTAGACGGCGAAGGCGTACGGGACGCTGAGTTCGTAGCGTTCCTTCAGCTCGGCCCAGTCGACGTCGGCGCGTTCGCAGCGGCTCCAGTTGGCCGTGCGGTAGTCCTGCGACTCGCGGTAGGCCGCCATGTCGCGGTGGATGGCATGGTCGCTGCCCACGGGTACGGCGGTGAGTCCGGCGCGGGTGATGGTCTCGGTGGCCATGGGCTGGCTCGCCACGCGGACCTCGTGGCCGGCCGCGGTGAGCGCCCACGCCAGGGGTGCCATCAGGTAGATGTGGGACTTCTCGGACAGGCTGACGAACAGGACCCGCATCATGCTCCCTCGGTTCGGTGGGCCGGTTCCCGGTCGGCGGTGTACGGCGGCAGGACCGTGTCGATCCAGGTGGTGAGGGCGCCCGCGGTGGTGGCGGCGTGCGACTCCATCATCGTGAAGTGGTTGCCGGGCACGTCCACCACGCGGTCGGCGCCGTCCCAGGAGCTCTGCCACTCCCCCGGCTCGCCCCCGGCGACGGTGACCGGGGGCTCGCTCGGCCGCACCAGCAGCACCGGCACGGACAGGGCGCCCGGATCCCACTCGCCGATCATGTTGATGTACCAGCTCATTGCGGACAGCCGGTCGGCGTCCATGGCCGCGAACATCGACTCCCGGTCGAACATCCCGACGAGCATCTCGGCCGAGAAACGGGTGAACGGCGAGTCGGCGCGCGGCATGTAGGTGTCGAGCAGCGCCACTCCGAGCGGGGGCCGGCCGGCCTTCTCCAGGTGCCGGGCGGCGGCCAGGGCGAGGACACCGCCGGAGGAGGAGCCGGTGAGGACGAAGGGCCTGCCGTCGGCGCAGCGCAGCGCCCATGCGGCCTGGGTGCGGGCGACGGTGTCCAGCGCGGCGGGCAGGGGTTCGCCGCGCCCGAAGCCGGGGGTGGGCAGCGCCCACACGTCGCGGCGTCCGCGGAACGCGGAGGCGAACCGCGCGTACTGGTGGACGCCGGCCAGTGCCACGTAGGAGCTGAAGCAGACCAGCGGGGCGCCCTCGTCGCCGGCGGCGAGCCGCAGTCCGGCGCCGGTGAGCCCTTCGGGTGTGTCGAACGTGGGCCGCAGTTCGGCGACCGCCTGCAGCAGGGCGAAGCCCTCGTCGACGCGGCCCTGCCGACAGGCGGTGCGGAACAGCGCGCCCACAGTGTCCTCGGGGCGCGCGCCGGAGCGCCCGGGCTCCCCACCGGCCCCGTCCCCGGTGGCCGTGTCCGGGTCGGCGTCCGGGGCGAACCGCCCGGCGAGGTCCGCGGCGAGCGCCTGCGGGGTGTCGACGTCGAAGACGAGCGTGGGCGGCAGACGCAGGCCGGTCAGCGAGGCGAGCCGGTTGCGCAGTTCGACCGCGGTGAGCGAGTCGAAGCCGAGTTCCGCGAACTGCCGGTCGGTCGGCACCTCGTCGGTGGTGTCGTGCCCGAGGACCACGGCGACCTGCTCTCGGACCGCGTCCACCAGCACGGCGAGCCGCTGCGCGTGGTCGAGGCCGGCCAGCCGAGCGGCCGGCGTCCGCCCGCCGTCCGTCCCCGCGGCCGCGGACCGGCGGGTCCGGGGGCGGGAGGCGGCGGGCGACTGTCGTGCCAGGGCCACCACGGCCGGGTCGGGTGCGCCGAGCGCCCGGTCGAGGAGGGCGAGGCCGTCGTCGGTGCTCAGGGGCAGCATGCCGTTGCGGGCCATGCGCTCCCGGTCGGCGGCGGCCAGGCCGGCGGTCATCCCGCTGTCGGCGGCCCACAGCCCCCACGCGACGGACGTGGCGGCCAGGCCCCGGGCCCGGCGGTGCCGGGCGAGCCCGTCGAGGAACGTGTTCGCGGCGGCGTAGGCGCCCTGCCCGGCCGCGCCGAAGGTGCCCGCGGCGGAGGAGAACAGCACGAACGCCGAGAGCTGTTGATGTCGCGTCAGTTCGTGCAGCAGCCAGGCGGCGTCCGCCTTCGGCCGCAGTACGGCGTCCAGCTGGGCGTCCGTCAGCGACGCCAGCGTGGCGTCGTCGACGACTCCGGCGATGTGCAGGACCGCGGTGAGGGGCCGGTCCCCGGGGACCTTGGCGAGCAGCGCCTCCAGGTCGGTCCGGTCGGCGACATCACAGGCGACCAGGGTGGCGTCCGCTCCGTGCGTGGCGAGGTCGGCGAGCAGGGCATGGGCGCCGTGTGCGTCGGCGCCGCGCCGGGACGCCAGCAGCAGGCTGCGCGCGCCGTGGACGGTGACGAGGTGCCGGGCCACGAGGCCGCCGAGCGCGCCGGTGGCGCCGGTGACGAGGACGGTGCCGTGCGCGGGGAAGGGGGTGTGGGAGTCGACCTGACCCTCGGTCGCCGAGGTCTCCGCCTCGTCCGCTGCCGCTGCCGTTGCCGTTGCCGCTGCTCGGGCGAGCGGGTCCAGGCCGGGCAGCAGCAGTGTTCCGGCGCGGAGCGCGGCCTCGGGGTGGGTGGCGGCGACGGCGGCCGTGACGGCTTCCTCGGCGCCAGGTGTGCCGGCCGTGTCCAGGTCCAGCAGGTGCAACCGGTCGGGGTGCTCGAGCTGGGCGGACCGCACCAGCCCCCACAGGGCGGCGGCGGGGACGTCCGTCACGTCCTCGTCCGGCGTGGTGCCGAGCGCACCCCGGGTGACGAGGACCAGGCGGGAACCGGCGATGCGGTCGTCGTCCACCCAGGCGCGCAGCAGGTCCGCGGCCGTGCCCAGCACTTCCCGGGCGGCCTGCGGCGCGGGCGTTCCGGGGGCGGAGCGGAACGAGGTCAGGACGACGGGAGGCGGCGCGGTGCCGGTGTCGACGGCCGCCGCGAGGGAGGCGAGGTCGGCGTAGCACTCCAGGTGCACGCCGGACGCGTCGAGCGTCTCGGCGAGGCCGCCGCCGCCCTCACCGAGCAGGGCCCAGCGCACGCTCTCCGGTGCCGGGGCGACGGGCTGTGGGTCGGCGGGGCGCCAGCGCTGGACCAGGAGCGGCGGCGCCGTGCCGGCCGCTGTGGGGCCGGGCGCGCCGGGGAGCTGTCCGGCGGCGATCCGGCGCAGGACGAGCCCGTCGGCCGTGACGACGGACCGGCCGTCGGCTCCGGTGACGGACACCGCGTACGCGTCGGGGCGTTCGCCGGGGACCAGGTGGACGCGGAGCGCGCTCGCGCCGCTCGTGCGGAGGCGTACGCCGTGCCAGGCGAACGGCAGGGTGGCCGCCGCTTCTGCGTCGGCGCCGTCGAGTGCGCGGACGAGCAGGGTCTGCACGGCCGCGTCGAGCAGCGCGGGGTGGATCGCGTACCGGGCGGCCTCGGCACGGTGCGCCTGCGGCAGGGCGACCTCGGCGAACAGTTCGCCCTCGCGCCGCCAGACCCGGCCGAGTCCACGGAAGGCGGGCCCGTAGGCGAAACCTCCGGCCGTGAACCGCTCGTACCAGTCACCGTCCTCACCCGGCCCGCCGGGTTCGACCGGCTGGGCGTCCGGCGGCGGCCAGGCGCCGGCGAGGTCCGCGTCGGCGGCGGGCTCCGTGTCCGGCCCCTCGGCGAGCAGGCCCTGCGCGTGCCGGGTCCACGGCTCGTCGGGGCCGGCGTCGGCGGAGCGCGAGTGAACGCCGAACGTCCGCCGTCCGTCCTCGTCCGGGCCCGCGAGCGCCAGCTGGAACCGCACGGCGCCGCGCTCGGGCAGCACCAGTGGGGTCTCAAGGGTTAGTTCGGCGACCTGCCCGAGACCGACCTGGTCACCGGCGTGCACGGCCAGTTCGAGGTAGGCGGTGGCCGGCAGGATGGTCCGGTCGAGCACCCGGTGGTCGGCGAGCCACGGGATCGTGCGCGGGGACAGCAGTCCGCTGAACACCAGCCCGCCGGTGTCGGCGACCCGTACGGCAGCGGACAGCAGCGGATGCCCGGGCCGCTCCAGCCCGGCCGCGGTGACGTCACCCGCCTGCGTGGAGGCGGGCA
>NZ_JCAJZW010000082.1:0-14837 GCF_059510455.1 Streptomyces sp. NTD91 | reverse complement strand
GTCGACCGGGGCCTCTCCGATGATGACCGCCGTCATGCGGAGCGCCTTTCCAACGCTTCCATGTCGCCGCTCGGGACCTTGACGTCCTCGACGACGAGGGGCAGCAGTTCCCATGCGTCGACGACGTAGCCGAGGTTCGCCCCGGGCACGCTGCGGGCCTGCAGCCGCCAGGAGTCCGTCCCGGTCGGGTAGAAGCGCAGGGTGAGTACCTGGCCGGTGGGGGTCAGGAAGATCTCGGCGATGGAGTGGTCGACGACCACCCGCAGGTCGACCGGCTGGCCGGCGGGGCACGGCATCCGGTAGGAACCGCCACGGGCGCGGGAGTCCCGGGAGGCCCGGTCACGGTCGACGACCAGGTCGCCTGTGGCGGGATCGAGGCTGATGTCGAGGTACTCCGATCCGTCGGCGGAGGTGATCAGGCGCAGACCTGCCCTACCGAATGCCGCCAGGCGCGCCGTGAGGTCGAAGCTGTGGCCGACTTCGCCCAGCTCCACCGGATCGGTCCCGGTGACCCGTCCCTGCGCGTGGACGGTGTGGCGGCCGCGCAGAGCCAGCAGTTCGGCGGCGGGTTGCTGGTGCAGCGAGCCGTCTTGGCTGAGGGAGATCTCCCGGGGAAGGGTGAGCGTTCCGGCCCAGCCGTCCTGGGCGGCCCAGTCCTTGTCGCGGGCTTCCCAGGACCATCCCCACAGCAGCCATCTGCAGCCCGGTGCACGCAGCAGCGCGGGCGCGTAGCAGTCCGGGCCGTGGTCGAGGAGGATCGGCGCCCCGGCGTCGAACGTATCGCCGGTCTCGTGGCCTACCAGGGCCACGGAACAACGGGGACCGTCGTGGGCGTCCCACGCGCTGTAGATGAGTGCACCCCGCCCGGAGCCGTCGGCTGCCGGGAGGTACTGGGGGCACTCCCAGCCCTCGCCTGTGTACTGGTCACCGGAGCCGAGGGGCTGCGGTGCGCCGGCGCAGAAGGGGCCCTGGTAGGTCCATGTCTCCAGGTCGGGCGATTCGTAGAGTAGGGCGGCTCCTCGGCCGTCTGCGAGTGCGGCGCCGATCAGCATCCGCCAGCGGGTACCGTCCCGCCAGACGTACGGGTCGCGGTACATGGTGCAGCCCTCGGGCGGTTCGGGGATGAGCAGGTCGCCGCGGGGGTGGAAGGTGCGGCCGCCGTCGCGGGAAGTGGCGGTGGTGACCGGCTGGTACCAGCGGTCTTGGCGCAGGGCCGAGTAGAAGGCGATCAGCCGGTCGCCGTCGGAGACGGCGTTGCCGGAGAAGCAGCCGTCGGCGTCCTCGCCGCCCGTGGTGGGGGAGAGGGCGAGGGGCAGGGGCTTCCAGCTGAGCAGGTCGGGGCTGCGGAAGTGGCCCCAGTGCATGTTCTCGTGGCGGGTTCCCTGCGGGTTGTACTGGTAGCAGACGTGGTAGTGGCCGTCGTGGAAGGCCAGACCGTTGGGGTCGTTGATCCAGTTGCGGGGCGGGCGCAGGTGCGCGACGGGCCGGTGCGGGTCAGGGCGGTCCAAGGGCGCGGTGGACACACGCGTGCCTTTCGAGGAGTTGGAGAGCGTGCGGGGAGGGGCGGCGGTCAGCGGAAGGAGCCGGCCACGATCCCCTCGACGAAGTACCGCTGGGCGGTGATGAAGATGAGCACGCTGGGGATCAGGGCGATGACCACTCCGGCGAGCACGATGGAGATGCTGCCGGTGCCGAGCGTTCCCTGCAGGCTCACCAGGCCCAGGGGCAGGGTGAACTTGTCGGTGGACTGCAGGAAGATCAGCGGCCGGAAGAACTCGTTCCAGTAGGCGGAGAACGTCAGCACCGCCAGCGTGGCCATCGGGGCGCGGGCCATGGGGGCGTAAATGCGGGCGAAGACCTGGAAGTGCGAGGCGCCGTCCACCCGTGCCGCCTCGCCGAGTTCGCGGGGCATCTGCAGGAAGTACTGGCGCATCAGGAACGTGCCGAACGCACCGCCGACGGCGGGCAGCACAAGCGCCATGCTGGTGTCGGTCAGGCCCAGGCACTTGATGATCAGGAAGACCGGGATGATGGTCGTCTGGATGGGGACCATCATGGTGGCCAGGATGACGGCGAACAGTGCCTTGTTGCCGCGGAAGCGCACCATGGCGAAGGCATAGCCGCTCATGGTCGAGGTGATCAGCTGACCGACCACGATGAGCCCGGTGACCAGGGTGCTGTTGAGGAAGAAGGTTCCCAGCGGGACCTTCTCGAAGACGGCCTGGTAGTTCGACCAGACCGGATGGGTGGGGATCCAGTGCGGGGGCTGGTCGAAGCTCGTGGCCGGGGTGCGCAGCGAGGTGGACAGGGCCCACACGAGCGGGGCGACGATCAGTACGGCCGCCACGGTCAGGACGGCGACCGACAGCAGCGAGGTGATCCGCAGGCGCCGGGGTCGGGGCGTAGCTGCGGCGGGCCGGTCGAGGACGGCGGTCATGAGTAGAACACCCACTTCCGGCTCACCGTGAACTGCACGGCCGTGATGACCAGCAGGGCGACGAAGAGCAGTACGGAGACGGCGGAGGCATAGCCGAACTGGAGGTTCTGGAAGGCCGTCTGGTAGACGAGCAGGACGGTGGTGTAGGTCGCGTCGCCCGGACCACCCTTGGTCATCACGTAGGGCTGGTCGAACAGTTGCATGGTGTTGATCAGGCCGACGGTGCAGGCGAACAGCACCGTGGGGCTGATCAGGGGCAGCTTGATCCTCCAGAACACGCGGGCGGACGACGCGCCGTCGATCTGCGCGGCCTCCAGGACGTCCGGCGGTACGGAGCCGAGGGCGGCGACGAACAGGATGAACGTGAAGCCGAGCTGCTGCCACACGGCGACCAGCACGATGGTGGCCGTGGCTCCCGTGGTCGAACTCAGCCAGGGGACCGTGGGCAGGTGGAGGGCCCCCAGGTAGTAGTTGATCACTCCGAAGTGGTCGTCGAAGATGTACGACATCACGATCGAGATCGATGCCGCCGAGGCCAGCATCGGCATGAAGAACGCCGCACGGAACAGGTTCTGCACGATCTTCGAGGCGCGCTGGGCCACCAGCAGGGCAAGGCCCAGACCGAGGGCGACCTGCAGGAAGACGATCATCACGGCGAGGCTGGAGGTCACCAGCAGGGAGTGGGTGACCGCCTTGTCGTGCAGCAGGGTGTCGAAGTTCTGCAGGCCGACGAACTGGGGGCTGGTGATGGCGTCCCACTTGAACAGCGCGAGGACGAACGACCCGACGATCGGCGCCACGGTGAAGACGAACACCACCACCAGCGACAGCGCCACCATGCCGTATCCGAACAGGGCTTCGCGGCGGGCCTGGCGGGCCTGGGCGCGGCGCCGGAGCGTCGCCGTTCGATCCGCTTGAGGCTGTGGGGGGCGGCCGGGCCGCGCGCCCGCCGGGGCGGACGCGCGGCTACGGCTCTGGACTGGCTGCGACATCAGCGCGTCATCCCGTCTTCGCTGCGGTCTCGAGGTCGCTCTGCAGGCCGTCGAGGGCCGCCTTGGCGTTGCCGCTGGACATGGCCTGGGTGGTGCGCTTGTTCAGCGCGATGGCCATGGCGTTGTAGTACGGCGGCGCCGGGATCGGAGCGGTGTTGTCGAGGTCGAGGGTGTCGTAGAAGACGTTCCAGTGCTTCGGGCCGGTGGTCGCGTACCGGGCGGCCGTCGACATCGACTTGCGCGGGAAGGTGGTGACATTGCCCGGGAACAGCAGATCCAGGCTCTGGGGGGACACCAGGGTCTTCAGGAGCTCCCAGGCCAGGTCCTTGTTCTTGGACGACTTCATGATGCCGTAGCCGCCGGTGCCGAACAGGTGGCGTTGGCTCTTCCATTTGGGGAAGTACTGCACGTCGAAGGAGCCCGTCTGCATGCCGGCGTTGTGCAGGCCGCCCGCCCAGAAGCCGCCGCCGACGGACATGCCGATCTTGTTACTGGCGAACAGGCCCTGCAGGGTGGTGCCGCCGCCGACGTCAGGGCTGGGGGAGAGGCCCTCCTTGTGTAGCTGGACCATGTAGTCGAGGGCCTCGACGACCGGGGTGGAGTTGGCGGTGGGGTCGCCCCAGCGCCAGCCGCCCTTGCGGCCGGCCGCGAGGGGGTTGTTCGGGTAGAAGGTGTTCCACAGCCAGTCGCCGCCCTCCCACTTGCTCTCGGTGAGCAGGTTGCCGCCGTTGGCGTACATCCAGGACGTCCAGCTGCCCCACAGCCGTACGACCCAGTCGTAGCCGACCGTGTTGCCGCCCTTGGCGGAGATCTTCTTGGCGATGTTGTAGAAGTCGTCCTTGGTCCAGTTGTCGGCGGGGCGGTCCACACCGACGCTGCTGAACAGGGAGGTGCTGTAGAACATGTTCCCGGCGTTGAAGTCGGTGGGCAGTTCGTACAGATGCCCCTGGTACATCATCGCCTCGACCAGCGCCGGGTGGACGTCGGCGAAGTAGGGCTTGAGCGCGGCCGCGTCGCGCTTGACATAGTCGTCCAGCGGCTGGGCCAGGCCCTTGGCCGCGAACAGCTGCAGGCCCTCGGTGGCCACCGCCGCGATGTCCGGCGCGTTGCCGGCCGCGATCTGGGTGAGCAGCTTGCTGAAGAAGTCGTTCCAGTCGGTGCCCGTGGTGCCGGTGAACTTCACCTTCACACCGGGGTGTGCGGCTTCGAAGGTCTTGGCGGCCTTGGCCATCGTGTCGGCTTGCGTCTGGGCGGCGAAGACGGCGACGTTCAGCACCTTCGAACCGGAGGAACCGGACGAGGAGGAGCCGGAGGAGCAGGCGGAGGCCAGTCCGCCCACGCCTGCCAGCGCGGCGGTGGCGGCGCCGGCTCTCAGCAGGCCGCGACGGCTCAGCGGCTCCTTGAAAAGGCCAGAGGACATGCGTGTACCCTCACTGTGTGTACCAAGTACGGACAGGGATGACGACCGGTCGTAACGGTCGCCTGTCGTAGTGCGACTGCTTCGCCGTCCCGGGGTCAGAGTCGGGGCGGCGAAGCGACCGATGCCCGCGCCACCAGCGGGCAAGACAGCATTTCCTGCGAGACCGGGCGCGGTGGCGGACCCGGCGTTTCGGTGAGTGCGAGCAACTGGGCGACCGCCCGTGCCCCCATCTCGTAGTGCGGCAGCTGGACCGTGCTCAGCGCGGGGTGGAGCGCCTCGCAGATCAGCTCCTGGTTGTCGAACCCGATGACCGACAGGTCGCCGGGGACCGACAGGCCGAGTTCCGCGGCGGCCCGGTAGGCGCCCGCGGAGATCCGGTCGTTGAAGCAGAACAACGCCGTCGGCCGCTCCTCCGCCTCGAGCAGGCGCCGTGCCGCCCGGTAGCCGGCGGCCGCGTGACCGGCGGTGGTCTCGGTGGGCACCGTCGGCTCGGCGACGACCAGGGAAGGATCGTAGGAGATCCCGGCGTCGGTCAGCGCCTTGCGGTAGCCCTCGATGCGCAGGCCCAGCGCGGGGATGTCCTCGGTCGGCACGACCATGCCGATCCGGCGGTGCCCGTGGTCGATCAGCTCGCGCACCGCGGTGTAGCCGCCCCGCACCTCGTCGGGCACCACGGACGGGATCGCGGAGTCCTCACAGCGCGCGTCCAGCAGAACCGTGGGCGTTCCGAGCAGACTCTCCGGCAGGCTCACGACCCGGTGGAACATGGCCGCGTACAGCACACCGTCGACCTGCCGCTGGAGCAGCATCTCGATGCTGCGTCGCTCGAGTTCGGCGTCGCCGCCCGTGTTGACCAGGAGCAGCAGCACGCCGTGAGCCGCTGCCGCCTCCTGGGCGCCGAGAACCATGCGGGCCGCGTGGGGGGTGGTGGCGATCTCGTCGCTGATGAACCCGATGGTCTGCGACCGCTGCATCCGCAGTCCCCGGGCCAGGCCGTTCGGCGCGTACCCGAGCTCATCGGCGATCCGCAGGACGCGCTGCCGGGTCTCTGCGCTGGCCCGCTTGCCCTGTACGCCGTTCAGAATGTGCGACACGGTCGTGACGGACACACCCGCCGCCGCGGCCACGTCCTTGATCCCGATTCGGCGCGCCATCGTCCCTGCCCAAGTCCGGTGCTCAAACTGGTGGATTCCGGCTGGCCAATCGTTTTGCCATCCGTGTGGAGACGAGAGTGCCTTCGGCCACAGCTCCTGTCAATGGCTCGTTACGGACTCGTGGCCCCGGGATGTCCGCGAGTGGCGGCGAGCGACGAGTGCCTCCGTCCGGTGAAGAGCGACGAAGAGCCGGGGCGGCCCGGAGCGGGACCAAGCCTTTCGCCATGCGGGGGTTAGCCTTACGGCGTGTCAGCCCCTGCACCTGGCCAACCACCACACGCGAGTCGAGCGCGACGGGTGGACGTCGCACGTCTCGCCGGCGTCTCACCCGCCACGGTCTCCTTCGTCCTCAACCAGACGTCCGGGCAGACCATCAGCGAGGAGACCCGGCAACGAGTCCTGCAGGCGGTCGCCGCACTCGGCTACCGCCCGAACCGCACCGCCCAAGGGCTGCGACACGGACGCAGCGCGACCGTCGGCTTCGTCAGCCACGACGCCGACTTCGGCGAGTTCGCCGCCGCCGCGATCAAGGGCGCGCACGAGGCGTGCACCCGCCAGGGCAACCTGCTGCTCCTGGTCAACACCGGCGGTTCGAACCGCCAGGCGCAACAGCTGATCACCGACCTCCTGGACCGGCAGGTCGACGCCCTGATCTTCGCCGCGGTCGGCACCAGACCGGTGACCCTCCCGGACGCCACGACCCGCGTTCCGACCGTCCTGCTGAACTGCTTCGCGCCGCACGACCCCGTCCCGGCGATCGTGCCCGACGAGGAACGCGGCGGACGGGAGGCCACCCAGGCCCTGCTCGACCTCGGCCACCGCGAGATCGCCTACCTCACGGGCAACCCCGGCCAATGGGCCACCAAAGCCCGGCTGCGCGGCTTTCGCGAGGCGCTGCGCGGCGCCGGGCTCGACCCGCGCGAGCAGACCGTGCTCTCCGGCAACTACCACGCGGACTCCGGCCATGACCTGGTGCGGACGCTGTTGCGGCGCGGTCCCCTCCCGACCGCCGTCATGTGCGGAAACGACCGGATGGCCGTCGGCGCGCTGCTGGCTCTGCTGGAGGCGGGCGTCCGGGTGCCCGAGGATATGTCGGTGATGGGCTACGACGACCAGTTCCAGCTCGCGGCGGAGATCCGCCCGGCCCTGAGCACCGTACGACTGCCTTACGACGCGATGGGACGGCAGGCGGCGGAGCAGCTGGCCGACGGCCGGAATGCCGCCCCGACGGGCCGCACCCTGGTGCACTGCCCGCTCGTCCTGCGCGACTCCACGGCGGCCCCGGCGCACCGCACACGCACGGGACCCTGAGCTGGGCCACCCTGCTGCGGCGCCCCCGGATTCACGGACACATTCCCGACATCATCCTCTTGACGCGGGATCATGCCGAGCCTACGGTTTGCTCGCTAACCCGAATTAGTACCTGAGGTCTCGGCGGGTTGGAGAAACGCCACGGAGCGGGGCGACGGTGACTGCCGCCGCCGGGTCAGCCGCCAGGAGCGCGTGTCGAGACCGGAACGTCGTTGTGCCGCGATGTCGTTGCCTCGCGCCGTCGTTGTGGCGCGCCGATCAGGGTCGACACCGCATCGAGCCGCGCGATCTCTGTCAGTCCCTCGGATGAACCGTCATCCGTCGTCGACTGCCCCGAGTGAATGCGTCCGCGTCGGCACAACAACTCCCGCACACAAGCTCCTTCGGAGGATGAGCATGCGAAGAATCAGACGCATGCTGCTACGGCTCACCGCATTGAGTGTGGGCCTCGCAGCCGGATCCGCCTTCCCACCGGCACAGGCAGCAACGCCGGTGGACGGCAGCTCCGTGCAGGTCTGGCTCACGGACGTCGGATCCGACCAGTGGGTCGCCAAGCAGAAAGCCGTGGCGTTCCAGACGCAGCAGACGACCAACCCCCTCACGATCAAGGTCGACGACACCGTCAAGTATCAGAAGATCATCGGCTTCGGAGCGGCGCTCACCGACTCCTCGGCATACCTCGTCGACAAACTGCCGACGAGCGGCCGCAACGCCCTGATGCAGAAGCTCTTCAGCCCCTCCGCGGGCATCGGCCTCAGCATGGTCCGCTCACCCATGGGCGCCACGGACTTCACGGCGACCGGGAACTACTCCTACGACGACATGCCGGCGGGCCACACCGATCCGACGCTGAAGAACTTCTCCGTCAAGCACGACGCCGCCTACATCATCCCGGAGTTGAAACAGGCCCTCGCCCTGAACCCGGGCATCAAGGTCACATCGACCCCCTGGAGCCCCCCGGGCTGGATGAAGACCTCCGGATCCATGATCGGCGGAACCCTCCTCGACACGGACTACACGGCGCTCGCCAACTACTTCGTCAAGTACATCCAGGCCTACGGCAAGGCCGGGGTGCCGATCTCCTACGTCACACCGCAGAACGAACCGCTGAACGCTCCCACCTGGCCCGGGACCTACCTGACTCCCAGTCAGGAGACCAAACTGGTCCAGGAGATGGGCAAGGCGTTCGCGGACAAGGACCTCTCTACGAAGATCCTCGCGTGGGACCACAACTGGGACGTGCCCTCGTACCCCGAGTCGATCTACGACGATCCCACGACCGCCAAGTACGCCGTGGGGGCCGGGTTCCACATCTACAGCGGCAGCCCGATCTACCAGACGCTGATCCACAACGACTATCCGAGCAAGCAGCTGTACCTCACGGAAGCCACTGGCGGCGTGTGGCAGGCCGACAAGCAGGTGGCCTTCCACGACGCTCTCGACACCTGGATGATCGACACCACACGCAACTACGCGAACGGCACGATGCTGTGGAACATCGCCCTCGACCCCGCCATGGGGCCGCTCAACAGCGACACCAACGGCATCGGTGAATGCCGCGGCCTGGTGACCATTGACCCGGCAAGCGGCGACGTCACCTACAACCCGGACTACTACGCACTCGCCCAGGTCACCAAGTTCGTCAAGCCCGGAGCCCACCGCATTTACTCGAACACCTTCGGAGCCGGCAGCGTCAACGACGTCGCCTTCCAGAACCCCGATGGATCGAAGGTCCTCGTCGCCTACAACGACTCGAAGGCCGCGAAGACCATCAGCGTCGCGGACGGAACCCAGTCGTTCAACTACACGCTGAACGCGGGCAACGCCGCCACCTTCACCTACTCGGGACCCGCGCAGCACGGCAGCACCCCCGCGGCCGGCGACGTCGCGGACCCCACGCACGACTTCACCTTCAAGTCGGCGACCGGTCGCCAGATGCTCACCTACGACCCGCAACTGCTGCCCATCCAGAACTCCGTCACCACCGACTCCAAGCTGACCACGTACTCCCTGCCGGTCGGAGCGTCCATCAAGACCCCGGGAACGGCGCTCAGCCGCAGCGGATGGAAGGTCACTTCCTCATCGAGCCAGTCGGGTGACCCGGCAACTGCCGCCATCGACGGCGTCCTCGACACACGATGGCGTACGGCGATCAAGATGAAGAGCGGCGACTGGTTCCAGGTCGACCTCGGCAGCCCGACGAGCTTCGACCAGATCACGCTCGACAACACGGCGAAGAACGCCTTCGACTCCGTCTTCCAGTACCAGGTGTATGTATCGGACGACGGCGAGCACTGGGGCAGCGCGGTCGCTAACGGCAACGGCACTCTGGGCAAGACGACCATCACCCTGCCACCGCAGAAGGCGCGGTACATCCGCATCGTCAGCACCGCACCGTCGTTCTTCTTCCACTGGTCCATCGGTGAGATCAAGGTGTACGGCACCCCCGGCGAAACCGGCTCGATCGGAGCCCTGACCGCGGTGCCGAACGGACTTCAGCTGCAGAACTGGACCACACCGGACGGAACGAACGTCTCCGTCGTCTACAACGGAACCGGGCGCGGCCAGAGCTTCCCGGCATCCCCCGACGGCACATCCCCCTACACCTACACGCTGCCCGGCGGGACATCGGCGATGTTCACGACCCAGAGCCTGTCGAGCTACGCGACCCCCGACTTCGGCAGCATGACGCCCACCACCGGCATTCCGGGCTCCGAGTTCACGATCACCGGCTCCCACTTCGGTGCGACCCAGGGCCTGGGCACCGTGTACTTCGGAGGGACCCACGCCGACATCGCCAGCTGGTCCGACACCAGCATCAGCGCCTACGTTCCGGACGGACTCGCGTCGGGGACTTACAAGGTGTCGGTGAACGGCGCCGGCGGGCAGTCCGCGGGCGTCTCCACCTTCACCGTCAACGGCCTGGGCACCCCGCTCTCCAAGACCGGCTGGACCGCGAAGGCGTCAAAGGTGAGCCCATACGCCACCGACGTGCTCGACAACATGATCGACGGTGACACCGACACCCGCTATAGCTCCGGAGCCGGGCAGGAATCCGGCCAGTGGGTCGAAGTGGACATGGGGAAGGCGCAGACCTTCGACACCATCGCCCTGGACTCGGGCAGCAGCACCGGTGACTATGCGCGAGGCGCGGACGTCTACGTGTCCTCCGACGGGACCGACTGGAAAAAGGTCGCCGCCATCACCGCCGACGGCCAGCAGATCGAGGCGGTGACCTTCGCGACGCAGACGGCGCGCTACATCAAGGTGGTCGACACCGGTAGCGCCGGCAACTGGTGGTCGATCGCCGAGTTCACCGTGCACGAGGGCGGATCCGCGACCCCCGTCTACGGCATCCCGCTGTCGAGGGCAGGCTGGACCGCTACGGCATCGAATACGAGCCCCTGGCCCAACGACGTGCTTCCGCACATGCTCGACGGCGACCTCACCACCCGCTACACCTCGGGAGCCGGGCAGGCCTCCGGCCAGTGGGTGGAGGTGGACATGGGCAAAGCCCAGAACTTCGACACGGTCGTTCTGGACGCGGGCAGCAGCGTGAACGACTACGCGCGAAGCGCCGATGTGTTCGTCTCGTCCGACGGAAACGACTGGACGAAGGTCGCCTCCATCGCCTCAGCCTGGCCGGTCGAGGCGGTGTCGTTCGCGACCCAGACGGCGCGCTACGTCAAGGTGGTCAATACCGGCAGCGCCGGCAACTGGTGGTCCATCGGGGAGTTCAACGTCTACGCGGGCCCTGTCTCCGGCACTCAGCTGTCGAGGAGCGACTGGACCGCGACCGCATCGAACACGAGTCCATGGCCCAACGACGTGCTTCCGCACATGCTCGACGGCGACATCGACACCCGCTACACCTCCGGAGCCGGGCAGGCCTCCGGCCAGTGGGTGGAAGTGGACATGGGGCAAGCCGAGAAGTTCAGCACGGTCGAGCTGGATTCGGGCAGCAGCGTGAACGACTACGCCCGGAGCGCGGACGTGTACGTGTCGTCCGATGGAAGTGACTGGACCAAGGTGGCCTCCATAGCGTCGGGCCAGCCGGTCGAGGTGGCCTCGTTCGCGACGCAGACGGCGCGCTACGTCAAGGTGGTCAACACCGGCAGCGCCGGCAACTGGTGGTCGATCGCGGAGTTCAACGCATACACCTGATCACGTGCATCGTCGTCTCGGGCCCGGCTCGGCTTCGGCCGACCCGGGCCCGGGGAACGGGTCGCAAACGTTCTGCCCTGGGCGTCCCCGCGCATACGGGGCAGCAGGTGCGCTCGTAGGCTGTTGCTGCTCGCGGTGGTGATGCCGTACATGCCGGGTGGCGGGGCCTCATAGCTGCAAGGACGAGTTGCCGTGACGGCCAGCAATGTCGTGGAAGGTCGGGATGCCGAGGTCCACGGCAGTGCTGTGGCGTGCTTGTTCGGCATCGAGCTGGGGGACTTTGTCCTGGGCTCCGGCGAGGCTGACTTCGGGTCCTTCCATCTCGCCCAGCCGGCCTTCGCGTTCGGCCTCGGTGAGGCGGGCGAGGAGGTTGTCGCGGATCTCGACCAGACGGCCGCGTTGCTCGGGTTCGGGACGGAGCATCGAGCAGCGGACGCAGGCTTCTCTGAACTTGCGCTGGTGAGGTGATCGAGTCAGGAGCGCCCGTGTTCGCGATTGAGTTCGTGGTAGCCGCGAAAGTCGAAGAAGCGCAGAGCGTCGATCACTGCTCCAGACAGGATTTCCGGCAGGGTCCAAGGGTGGGGGGGTGTAGTCGTCCGTTGCCACGCCTCCATGCTCAAGCAGCAGCGCGATCATCTGGTGAACCTCTGCGGTGCCGTCGATCCGCCCGGAGATGTCGATCTGCACCGCCCAAGGGGGGTGATGTCCGATGGCCGCTTCGAGGATCGCCACATCCTCGGGATCCCAGTCGGAAAAGAGGTAGCCGGTCTGCTCATCGTCGATGTCGATGTAGAGGTTGCCGTCCAGAGTCCACGGATCGCGCTGCTCGGGCAGATGCCGATCGAGCGAGGCGACGGCGTCGGCTCGCTCACCTGTGTGAAACACGAAGACGGTTCGCATGGGTTGGGGCGTAGGCAGTTCAGCTTCGTGGCGACCATGGATTTCAGGGACGGTGCTGGTCCGTCAATGTAGTGGTGGTGTGGTTGGCGATGTCGGCGAAGGCCGGCATGCCGAGGTCGACGGCGGAGGATCGGCGGGCTGCTTCGGCATCGAGCTGGTCCAGCTTGCCCTGCGCGCCGGCGAGGCTGACCTGGAGGCCCTCGACTTCGCCCAGCCATCCTTCCCGCTCCGCCTCAACGATCCGGGCGATCAGGTTGTCGCGGATGTCGGTCAACCGTGGCCGTTGGGCTGGATCAGGCCGGAGGAGCGAGCATCTGACACAAGCGTGCTCATGGATGCAGGGGGATCCGAAGGCGCGTGCGCAGGTGCCGATGGATACCTTCCGCTTCTCGAAGTGGGCGAGGAATGAGTCCCACTCCTCCTCTGTCGGGATCCAGTATTCCTCGCCAGGGCGGGAGGCCCGTCGGCGGGCGATGAACGCCCGGTGGGCCTCGATCGTCTCGGCAGGGTAGGCCGCCTTGTATCCGATTGAACCGCCCCGGGTTCGGTAGAGATCTCAGATTGTGGTTGTGACCTGGGGTTTCGTGAGTTCCGTGTAGTAGTTGGCTTCGTACTCGACGGGCGGGATGTGGCCTATCTCACCGTGGAGTCGGCGGTGGTTGTACCAGTCGACGCATTCGGCGGTGGCCAGCTCGACCTGGGAAAGCGTCTTCCAGGGCTGCTGGGGTTTGATCAACTCGGTTTTATGCAGGCCGATCGCCGATTCCATCAGGGCGTTGTCGTAGGCGTCGCGGACCGAGCCGATGGACGCGGCTATGCCGGCGGCGTCCAGATGCTCGGCGAGCCTGAACGACGTGTACTGCGACCCGGCATCCGAGTGATGGATCAACTCGCCCGGTCGGATGGGACGTTGCTCGCGGTCGCGTTGCCAGATCGCCATCTCCAGGGCGTCCAGGACGAAGACGGTCTCCTTGACGGTGGCCGCCGACCAGCCGACGATCCGGCGGGAGAAGGTGTCCACGACGAACGCGACGTAGACGGTCGCCGACCAGGTCTTCACATGGGTGAAGTCTGCCACCCAGCAGCGGTCGGGGGCGGCGGCGACGAAGTCGCGGTCGAGACGGTCGGGAGCTCGCTCGACCTGCCCGCCGGGAAGCGTGGTGATCACACGCTTGCCGCGGACCGCCCCCTGGATGCCCATCTCACGCATCAGGCGTTCGAGGGTGCACCGGGCCACGACGCGTCCCTGCCGGTTCAGCTCACGCCAGACCTTTCTCGCCCCGCAGACACGGTAGTTGGCGGTGTGGACCTGGCTGATCAGTTCCTTGAGCTGAGCGTCCCGCACCGATCGTGCGGACGGGGCGGCCAGTCGCTTCTTGTGGGCGTAGTAGGGGGAAGGGGCGACCTTGCAGTCGTACTCGGTGAGCGCCCTGCAGATCGGCTCGACACCGCCGAAGCGGTCACGGTGCTCGTCGATGAACGCTACGAGCGTGTGTGTGGCCGGTCGAGCTCGGCCGCGAAGAAACTCGCCGCGGCCTTGAGGATCTCGTTGGCCCGCTTGAGTTCAGCGTTCTCCTTCTTCAGCGCCTTGAGCTGGGCAGACTCCCCCGTCGTCGTCCCCGGCCGCGTCCCCGCATCGATCTCGTACTGCTTCACCCAGTTCCGCAGCGTCTCGCGGGAGCCGATGCCGAGCTTCTCCGCCACCGCTTGCAAGGCGGCCGTCTCGTTCGGGTAGTCATCGCGCACCTCGGCGACCATGCGCACCGCACGGCGGCGGAGCTCAAGCGGGTAACGGGAAGGTCGTGCCAGGACTCGATCCTTTCATGAAATCGAGTCTCTATTCGAACCGGGGTGATTCACTTGGCGGTCACGCTGCTTGTCAGTCGGCTTGTCGGCGGCACGTGAGGTAGAGCGGCATGAAGATGATCCACAAGCACAGGCAGCCGAGAGCCCACGCGGCAGGCTTGCTCACTTCGATCGAGCCCGCCGAGAAGTACACAGGCGTTCCCCGTCTGGCGCGGAGCGCGGCGTCTTGGTAGACCCAGAACACCGTCGCGAGGAGAAGGGCCAGGGGAATCAGCATGGTGACGTACGCCCCCATTACTCAGGCCTCTGCTCTGCGATGATGCGGGCGACGGCGGCCGCATCGTCCGGTGTGATCGTGGGTCGGACCCGGTGGCCGACGTCGAGCACGAGTGCCACACCCTTCTTCGGCCGGTTGGGGTCGAAGTTCCACCAGTGGACGAAGTCCCCCGAGCCCCAGATGCGCCACCTGCGCACCTTGTTCGCGCCGGTCAGGGCAAGCCTCTCCACGCCCCTGATCGAGGCATAACGGATCGTCTTTGCCCCCCATGGGTAGTAGCGGAGGATAGCGATCCCCTGCTCGTCGCAGCGGATCGTGCCGTCGTCGTAGGCGGGCGTGGCCATGCTTATCTGCCTTTCCTGACCGTCCACCCGTT